>NZ_JAMYRO010000022.1:0-98375 GCF_040321495.1 Mesorhizobium sp. M0408
ATGCCGGATAATGGCTTCATCGAGAGCTTCAACGGCCGACTACGCGATGAACTGCTCAACGAGACGCTGTTTACTTCGCTGGCTCCAGTTACCGCATAGGCTCCATACGTTGTCATTGGCGGCCGTGGCTACCCGTACGGCAGCCGTGCCGCAACGTATGTTCCGCGCCTATGCCAGCGCGCCAGCTCGATGGCGCAATGGTTCGGCTCTACGATCCGTGACATAAGCTGACAGAACCAGCATTCAGGCGACCGCTCGGCTATGCGAGCGCACAACGTTTGGCCGCGCGCGCCGCCTGACACGCGGTTCAAGATCCGCGAAAGGTTGCCAAAGATGGTCATTGGCTCCTCCACGGAATTGCTGACGACGCGCGATCCTGATTTGTGATGAAGGCGAGCAGGTCGGCGTTGATCTGATCCTGGTGCGTGGCTGTAATGCCGTGAGGCGCGCCCGGGTAGTAGATGTTCTTCGCGCCCTTGAACAGCTTCGCCGACTTCCGCGCCGAATCATCGACCGGGACGATCTGATCGTCTTCCCCGTGCAGAACCAGCGTCGGGACATCGAATTTTTTCAGATCCTGGGAGAAGTCCGTCTCGGAGAATGCCTTGACGCTTTCGTAGGCGTTGAGCAGGCCGGCCTGCATGCTCCAGAGCCAGAACTGGTCGAGCATGCCCTGCGAGACTTTGGTGCCCTCCCGGTTGGCGCCGTAAAATGCGACGGCCAGATCCTTGTAGTATTGCGACCGCTCCTTGACGAGGCCGGCGCGAATGCCGTCGAAGACCTGGATCGGCAGTCCCTCCGGATTGGCCTCGGTCTTGAGCATGATCGGTGGAACGGCGGCGATAAGAACAGCCTTGGCGACCCGCCTGGTCCCGTGCCGTCCGATATAGCGAGCGACCTCGCCTCCTCCCGTCGAATGTCCGACCAGCGTGGCGTCCTGAAGATCCAGCGCCTCGATCACGGCTGCGAGATCGTCGGCATAGCCGTTCATATCGTTGCCGGACGAGGCTTGGCTCGACCGCCCATGGCTGCGTCGGTCGTGCGCAACCACACGGAAACCGTTTCGCGCGAGGAACAGCATTTGGCCGTCCCAGGCGTCGGAATTCAGCGGCCAGCCGTGCGAGAACGTCACAACCGGCCCTTGCCCCAGTCCTTGTAATAAAGTTCGGTACCGTCCTTGGTTGTGATTGTGCTCATCGTTTTCGTTCCTTTATTTGATTGGGAGGTGGGAAGGTCTTGCTTCGGGTAGTCCGAGTCGCACCAGTGACGGGCAGACCGGCTGCAACTGCTGCGCTTAGGCCGGCCAACAAGACATCGCGGCGGGATCCGACAACCGAGAAAAGTCCATTCTTGTTCATTCATGCATTGTCCTTGGCTCTGAAGTCCGGCTCCATTGGACCGAGGTATCGCCGATACCTTTGTACCGACGAGGACGGCCCCGAGGTCTCGTGGCGGACCTCGGCGCTGCCGGGAGATGAGTTAACGGAGGCATACCAAGGTGTCGGCGATACCAACGTCCAATAGAGCCGACCGGAACTTACTGGCCTCATGGATTGATGCTGGCTCGTCGCGAGCAGCTTTGACCAAGTCATGAGGAGGTACAGATGTCACCAATATCTTCGATGTCCACCCGCCGGGAAGTCCTCGCAGCATCCGCTGCGGGGGCTATTGCAATGATCACCTCCGCAGGTTTCGCCGAGACCGTTTCGACGAGCGGCGGATCTGCTGCCATCCGTCCGTTCCGTATCCACGTTGCGGACGCGGATCTCGACGACCTCCAGCGGCGTCTCAAAGCGGCGCGCTGGCCCGAACGCGAGACGGTGAAAGACGCCACCCAAGGGGTTCGGCTCGCGACGATGCAGGCGCTCGTGCATTATTGGCGGACCGAATACGACTGGCGCAAATGCGAGGCCTACCTGAACGGCTTGCCGCAGTTCGTGACCGAGATCGACGGGCTGGATATTCACTTCATCCATATTCGCTCGAAGCATGCGAACGCGCTGCCAGCCATCGTCACCCATGGATGGCCCGGCTCGATCATCGAGCAGCTGAAGATCATCGGTCCCCTGACCGATCCGACGGCCCACGGGGGGAGCGCCGCCGACGCCTTTGATCTTGTCATCCCGTCACTGCCAGGACACGGCTTCTCTGGGAAGCCGACCGCGGCCGGCTGGGATCCAATCCGGATCGCGCGGGCCTGGGGCGAGCTGATGACCCGCCTGGGATACACGCGGTATGTGGCGCAGGGCGGTGATTGGGGGAATGCCGTCACCGAGCAGATGGCCTTGCAGACGCCGCCGGGCCTGATCGCCATCCACACGAACATGCCGGCCACCTTACCGGATGAGGTGTCCAGTGCGCTGGCGGCGGGCGGCCCCGCGCCGTCCGGGCTGTCGGCTGACGAACGCTATGCCTGGGATCAGCTCGATTTCTTTTGGAGGCATGGGCTGGCCTACGCCCAGGAGATGGCAAACCGTCCGCAGACGCTGTACGCGCTGGCGGATTCACCTGTCGGCCTGGCAGCCTGGATGCTCGACCACGATGCACGCAGCTACGACCTGATCGCCCGCGTCTTCGACGGAAAGTCCGAGGGTCTGTCCAAGGAAGATATTGTCGACAACATCGCGCTCTACTGGCTGACCAACACTGCGGTCTCGTCGGCGCGCCTCTACTGGGAAAGCAAACTGGCCTTCTTCGCGCCGAAAGGCGTGCCGCTCCCGACCGCCGTGAGTGCATTCCCCGACGAGATCTACACGGCGCCGCGCAGCTGGGCCGAGAAGGCCTATCCCGAGCTGATTTACTACAACCGGCTCCCGAAAGGCGGTCATTTCGCGGCCTGGGAACAGCCGAAGGTTTTCGCAAACGAGCTTCGGGCCGCGTTCGGGTCGTTCCATAGCGCCTGACCAGTTCCAGTGCAGATCTGGCCCCCGGCCCAGGTAAGGGGGTGTGCGCGGCGGCCCGCCGTGCTCGTAAAGGCGAGTGGTCGCGTGTGCTTCATGACGCCATTGTCGATGATCGCCACAAGCGGACGGTTGGTCATCGGCGCCCCTCAAGGTGTGACTGGGTAGCCGCGCTTTGCGTGTGTGCAGCGGTTTCAGCTGCTGCGGATTTGTTCGAGATGTAAGGGATGGCAAATGAGAAGCTAGCTCCCGGGCCGGTATTTGGGCTCGCCCAGATGTGCTTTTGTGGTGCTCAGCGATTGAGCGGCTAATGGAGAGCCCGATGCCGAGGCCTGTGGCATTGGTCGTTTGAATTCCGTCTCGTCCAGTTCGCAGCCAGTGTATTCGACAATCTGGCGGTTGACGGTTTCCACCCTCCCGCGGGCCGACCATGTCGCAGTGGAGGCGGGATGCCGCCGATGACCGAACCGCCAAGCAAGCTCAGCGTCGCGAACCGCCCCCGCGGCCCGCTGTCCCTCCGCAGTGCTTCGTTGGCTTGAGCAAGCTCGGCCGTCCGCTGGACGACGTGTTCGTCAAGACCGCTGGCGACGCGCTTCTGTGCGTCGGGCAGGCGAGCCTGAAATGGCAGCGCTGCCTGGTTCGCTGCGACACGCAACAGGAGCCGATCGGTTTCGCCGGCAGAAGCCGGTGCTGTGATCCCGACGATATTGCAGGTCTCTCTCACCCCGATTGGCACTGTCGCGATCGAGAACTCGACGTCGTCAACGCCGATACACGCCCGGCAGTCGGCCACTGCAAACAAGCCCTCCGAGCGCCCCGGACAACGCCGTGCCAGTCTCGCCGGGCTGAAGGGTCTCGCCCAGCGAATGTGCGAGGCTGACCAGGTTGCTGATGCCGCCACTGCCGTCATGAGAAGTACGCAGACGAAATTGACACGGAGCATGCCGAGCAATGCGTCCAGCAAGGGTTCCGTCACAAGCAGCCAGTCGCCACCGATCCACATGGCAGGAAGCGCCGTGAGGTTGACAAGATCTCCCATCGATCGCTGAAGGTGCTTGACCTCCTCGGCCGGGTTTTCGAAGGTTGCCATATTTCGCAATTGCATGACTTCGAGTGAAGCGTTGAAATGCTGCGTCTCAACGAAATCATCTCTAAAGAAGGGGAGAGAGGACGCGAATGTTCCGCATCCTTTTGATCGAGCCTTTGCCCAACCACCGACGGAAAAAAACCCAGACCGATACCAAGGTGCTATGGATTTTCGGAATGGGAGGGGGCAGCGTTAGCTATTGGGGCATCAAAGTCCCGCGCTTGGGGAGTTAGGTGGCTACGTCAGCGCAGCCTATGCTGGTTCGGGGCGTTCAACTGGATCGAGTGCCTGGCGTTTGTGATTCTTCAATAGTCAGGACCAAGGATATCGCGTTTTCATGCAATTATCAGTGGAGCGCATTGACGACTTAAACCCTCGCACAACTGCCGGCGCCGACCCATAGGTCGGTCAGTTTGCTATCCTTTAGCAAAATCCTTTGTTCGCCACCACGCAAGAGTCTCTTCAAGGACTGTTTCAACGCCGAACTGACAAAGCGCTCTCGCAACGAACTGCAAGCTGATCATGCATACCGACGTTCTCCTCGCTGAGAATAAACGGCTTCAGCGCTGTCTCAGCGATCTGGGCAGCGTTATGGCGCTGCCCAGCAAATGGGTTGGTCGCGAGCCATCCCTGATCGCCGGTCAATTACTTGACTTGGTTTTCGGCATGCTGGATCTCGACTTCGCCCACTTGCACTTGAAGGATGCGAGCGACGACCCGCCACTCAAGATAACGCGGCTATCACAATGGGCGCGAAGCGTGGCCACAGCGGAGGATTTCGGGGCGATGCTCGCACCCTTGACGACCGCCGGGGCGCCGCAACGACTTACGGCTGGCGGCAGTGTTCTTACGATCCTGCCTATGCGCCTCGGCGTGCTTGGAGAGTTCGGGCTGCTGGTGACAGGATCGCGGCGGGAGGATTTCCCGCGCGAGACCGAGACAGTTCTTCTGAGTGTCGCGGCCGCCCAGGCGACGATCGGCTTGCAGGCGGCTTCACAACTCAGCGAACAGAAACGCTTTGCCCATGCAGAGCGAGCGCTCGCTGCAAACGAGCGTAATCTCGCGCAATTCGTAAACACGATTCCGGCTCTAGCGTGGTCGGCCCGGATCGATGGCTCGGCCGATTTCTTCAACCAGCACTACCTCGACTACGTTGGGCTTACGCTCGACGAGGCGCTTGGGGCGGGCTGGGTGAAGGCAGTTCATCCGGAGGATCTAGAGGGGTTGATTGCGAGTTGGCATGCGATGTTGGCTTCACGTCAGGCAGGTGAAGCGGAGGCTAGGCTCAAGCGCTTCGACGGGGAGTACCGCTGGTTTCTGTTTCGCACAAATCCTCTGCACGACGAGGCTGGCGGAGTCGTCAAATGGTTTGGTGTCAACATCGACATCGAAGATCGCAAAAAGGTCGAGGAAGCGCTGCGTGCCGGTGAGTGGAACCTTCGCCAGCTAACCGAAACCATCCCTCAGATGCTGTGGAGCGCTACGCCGGATGGATCCATTGACTACTGCAATGCGCGTTTGTTGGATTACACCGGGTTCTCGGTCGATGAAATCATCGGCGGTGGTTGGATCAAAATGCTACACGCCGACGATGTCGAACGGGCCAGGAAAGTCTGGCTTGCTTGCATTGAGAATGGGGCGCCCTATCAGGTCGAAGTGCGAACGTTCCATGCTGCCGACGGCAGCTATCGCTGGGTCTTGACCAATGCGTTGCCGCTCCATGACGACTTCGGTCGAATCCTGCGATGGTACGGCAGTTGTATCGATATCCATGATCGAAAGGCGGCCGAATCGGCTATTGCAGCAAGCGAGCGGACCCTCGCACAAATCATCGATACGATTCCGGTCTACGTTTGGTCGGCTGGTGCGGATGGTAGCACCGATTTCCTCAATAGCGGCTATCTCGAATATCTCGGAATTGGGCGGGACCAGATGCAGGACTGGCCTTGGTCAGCCGTGGTTCATCAGGACGATCGTGAGGCAAGCGCCGGTGTCTGGAAGGACTTGTTAGTTTCGGGGCGTGCTGGTGAAGTACAAGCCCGCTTTCGTCGTTTCGACGGGGAGTACCGTTGGTTTTTATTTCGGGCAAATCCGCTTCGTGATGAAGCGGGGGCCGTCAAGTGGTTCGGAGTTACGATAGATATCGAGGAATTGAAGCGTGCAGAGGAGAAGTTGCGCGCCAGCGAATGGAATCTGCGTCATCTCACGGAGACCATTCCTCAGATGCTATGGAGCGCCAAACCTGACGGGGCGATTGACTACTGCAACACGCGTTTGCTCGACTATACCGGAGTGGCTGCCGGCAAAATCACGGGCGACGGTTGGAGAAGTCTCGTTCATCCGGATGATCTCGCTCAAGCTACGCGCGCGTGGTCCACGAGTGTCGCGACCGGCACGCCTTATCAGGTCGAAGCGCGCCTCGTCCACGCTGCCGACCGTTCGTTTCGCTGGTGTCTAACCACCGGTCTACCGCTGCGTGATGAAGAAGGGCGAATCCTCAAGTGGCATGGCGTATGTGTCGACATGCATGACTGGAAAGAGGCGCAAGACGAACTCCGGGAGACCCAGGCGGCGCTCGCTCACATGACGCGGGTGATGACCATGAGTCAGCTTACAGCATCGATTGCCCACGAGCTAAATCAGCCTTTGGCTGGCATCATGACGAACGCCGGTACGGCCCTGCGCATGCTGACTGCCGAACCGCCGAATGTCGACGGGGCTCGTGAAACTGCAACGAGAACAATCAGAGATGCTCAGCGTGCATCGGAGGTAATTTCTCGGCTACGCGCCCTCTTCACCAAAAGAACCACGATTTCTGAGGTCGTGGACCTGAATACCGCCGCACAAGAGGTAGTTGCATTGTCATCGAACGAATTACACAAACGCAATGTAAGCCTTCGCGTCAATTTTGCTCAAAATCTACCGCACGTAATAGGTGACCGCGTCCAGCTACAGCAAGTAGTCCTTAACTTCATACTGAATGGCGCCGAGGCAATGGATGAAGTGATGGATCGGCCGAGAGAATTGTTGGTCTCAACTGAGCTGGAACGAACGGGCCATGTTAGGGTTTCGGTCAAGGACGCCGGCAGCGGTTTCGATCCCGCTGTGGCCGAGAAGCTCTTCGGCTCGTTCTATACGACCAAAACCAACGGAATGGGCATCGGCTTGTCGGTTAGCAAAACCATAATCGAGAATCATCAGGGGCGTGTTTGGGCTGAGCGTAACGACGGCCTTGGCTCCGCATTCTACTTCTCCGTTCCTTCTCTGATTGCGGGAACATCAGTCGATAATTCTAAGCACGTCCCGCCGAATTCGGCGGATAGTACTGGAAATCCACAATGATACGACGAGCATATATCGCTGTTGTCGACGACGATGAGTCCATTCGCGAGTCTCTGCCGGATCTAATCGGTGTCTTTGGCCATGAAGCCGAGGCATTCTCCTCGGCAGAGGAATTCTTGGCTTCTAAACGGGTCGATCAAACCAATTGTTTGGTCCTTGACATCGCAATGCCTGGTATGTCCGGCATCGAGCTCCAACGCGAGCTAGCGCTCCAAGGTCGGCAGATTCCGATCGTTTTTATCACAGCACATGGCGATGATCGGATCTGTCACCGTCTGCGTCAGAGCGGAACAACCGAATGTCTTCTAAAACCGTTTACTGATACTGCGCTGCTTGATGCGCTCAACGCTGTTCTCCACTAGCGGGTTCAGGATGGTGCGCACGTCGCCCTCGGACCGTGCTCTACCCGCTGCCCACAGCACCTCCCGAAACCCTCGCGAGTCTCGCGGTTCGGTCACGATCTTTGACGCGGAGAATGGCCGCGGACATTTCGCTCTGCGCTTCATTCCTGAGCTTCGCGATGACTGATCCTACGCGGCGGGGTCACACTGAAGCATTGTATGCCGCCGAGGATTTCATGCAGTGAGAGGGATCGCCTTCGGGCCATCGGAGTTTCGAACCCGGCTTTTCTTTCAGGAAGCAGGAGGGGCGGCTGTCTCTTATCCCCTGAGCGCTCGTGGGCCGCTGACGAACGGACTCTCCCTGACATAAAAGCGCTGCAGGCGGTTCGCATCCTTCGAAATGCCGATCCTGATGCTCTGCCCGATTTCACCGGCGTCGGGGTCATCGCATGCCAGGCCGTGGTCATCGCGTCCGAGCCATAGAGGGCCCCTTCCGGCAAAGATCGAGGCCGTCGAGCGAACGATCAATCCGCAGCGCAGCAGAGAGCCTTCCCGGTCCTCGCGCCAGGTCGCGCAGGCGCTCGATGCCGCGGTTGAGCCGCATGATCCCCACGCCTTCGAGCGGCTCAAAAGCCCTGATCAGCACGCCGGTTCCGATCCCTTGCATCTCGCTCGAGACATTCAGCATGTACGAGACACCGTAGGCGAGATAGACATACGCGTGTCCGCGCTCGAGAAACAGCGAACGATTGCGCGGGGTCATCCCCCGGTAGCCATGCCCGGCGGCGTCGCCGACGACATAGGCCTCGGTCTCGACAATGCGACCGCTGGCGACGCCTTCCGGCAATTCACGCACCACCACCTTCCCAACGAGATGACGCGCGAGAGCGGCCGTATCATTCGGCAGTTCCGCGCGAGCGAGCGGGCGGACCACCCTTATCGCGGCCAGGTTTCAGGGTGTACGCTTGACCCATTGCGCGCGCGACCGCCTCGGCTCAAATGGATCGCCGAATACTGCGCCTCTCGGGCCACTTCCTCATCGAGGAACTGCATGATGCTCATTGTGTAGGACGGCCGCCCGTTATAGGCCAGGGCATACTCAGTGACCCAGAGGTCGCCTGCGCCCATGATCCGTCGCACCGTGAAGCGCTTCCGGTTTGGCTGCCCGGCACGAGACGACTGAGTGTTGCGCAGCCCACGCACGCGCTCGCCCGATTGCGGATAGTCGAGCACCGCGTCCTCCCGATAAATCTGGTGCTCCCCCTCGAAATCATTCGCATCGGAGACGCCCCAATGCGATCCAGAGCCGCTCGTATCTCCCGATCTTCCACTGTAAATCTCCTTAGCCCCCTGAGGCAAAAACCTCGCACAGCAGCCAAAGCTTGTCACATCGCCAACCCGGTTCGCGCACCGACAATCTTCTTCATTCCTGTTCCCGAAGTGTTTGAGCAAGCGTCTCTCCATAGGGATAAAAAAGCTCCTTACGACCCATCTGCCACGCAACCCTGAGTTCCGGCGCCGTGATGTCCCAGTCCGGCCGGCATTTCATGGTCACCGCTCGCATGTCCTGCCGCAGTTCCTCCACGGTGGGTCGCCCGAAAAACCAATACCCATTGTATACCTTATAGACGATAAGGCCCGGCTCCATGACGATAACGTGTGGGATCATGGGGTTGTGGGAGGGATCCGTGTACTCGGCGATATCGAGGTCCTGCTGCACAACGCGCCCCGGGTCCGAGAGAAAAGGCCAATGGGCGCCTACGCCAGAACGATACTCGTTCGTCTCCAGAAGATTGTCCGTCGTAATGGTGACAAGCCGGCAATAACCAACTTCCATCTCACGGTGTAGCTGGACAAGCCCTTCAGCCTGCCGGCGGTCCCTGGGACAATACCCACCCCTACCGAGAACGAGGACCAGGGGGTCTCGTCCCTGCAACTCGGAAAGTGTTTGTCGCGTGGCAGCATGATCCGAGAGTTCATAGTTCGGAAAAACAGACCCGGGAACGATATCGGACCGCATATTATCCCTCATTGATTAGGTCATAAATTCAAGCCGGTAATCTGACCAGGAAAGCGATACAAAACGCAGGAGGGGCCTTAAATCTATTTATACGATAGTGTTCCAATACCATTGGATGGTAACGGCGGTCGCAACTAGGCAAGTCTCTCAATCCCGGCTCGATACCATGGTCTCGGCGATATTATCATCCAATACCGGCTGCCCGCAGTCGGCCCAAAGCCTTGCGTTGGTGTCAATGCATTGGTGCAGCTTGGACAGCCGCTCTTCCACTAATGTCCCGAGGTAGAGTTTATGCGGTGGGAGGGGTGCTCCGCTCACCAGCGAGGGTGAGGTTATTGGCAGGTAACCGGTGGCACTGTCGAAGAGGAGTGGCCATTCTCGAGCCAGCAGCTCGGAGGGTCTCCCCACACGTCCGTCTTGGCCGATGCAGCATCTGTCGAGTTGGATCAAGAAGGTTGTGGGCTGAAGGTAGCTTCGATATTTGGCCACAAGCGGTGGAGGACCAGAAAGTCGCCCTTACCGGGCGATCGTCGATCGCAGACAATGGCTTTCATTGCCTTGAGGGGGTTTGGTTTTTCCATCGGGCATTTCGATCACCGCCAACAAAAATCAACACCAAGGCATAATAGACGTTTGTGTTGTCCGGGGCCATGGTGTGCCGGTGGGGGTAGTAGGCGACAACGGTCATGAAGAAAACCGCCGCACCCGTTTCCTTCGTTGGGATCTGAACTCGGGGAAGAGCGTCATGCGTGTGCTTTCGTCAACGACGACGATGGGGTCTTTCACGTGACCGTTGCAGAACAGAAGAAGCATTGTGCAAAAGCGAGGAAGCCCTCGTGACAAGTCACAATTTCAAACTCATCATCGATAGCATTCCTGCGATGGCGTGGTCAGCTCGGCCTGACGGCCCGACTGAGTTTGTGAGTCAGCACTATCTAGACTACACCGGTCTCTCCAGCGAGCAGGCGAGGGGCTGGGGGTGGACGGTTGCGGTCCATACTGACGACCTGGATGGCCTGATCGCCACATGGCAGACAATCATAGCCTCGGGTAATGCGGGGGAGACCGAAGCGAGATTGCGCCGATTTGATGGAAGTTATCGGTGGTTTCTTGTGCGCGCTAATCCATTGCGAGACGAGTCTGGAAACATCGTCAAATGGTATGGGGTGAACACTGACATCGATGAGCGGAAGCGGGCTGGGGACAAGGCCGTCGAAGCTGAGGGCGAGCTACAACGGACCATCGACGGAATACCGGCGCTGGTTGCCGCGTATGGCGCCGATGGAGCAGGAATTTCTATCAACAAGCGGGGGCGCGAGTACACGGGGCTCTCTGCTGAGGATGTGGCGAATGGTGGTTGGAGGGGCGCAATCCACCCGGATGACATTGAACTCGAAGAGAGCAAATGGCGCACATGTCTCGCGACTGGAGAACCGTTCGAACTTGAGTACCGAGTGCGAGCGGTCGATGGTACGTATCGCTGGCAGATTGCCCGTCGCGTGCCGCTCCATGACCAAGCCGGTAAAGTGATTCGCTGGTACGGTATGAGCCACGACATTGAGGGTCGGAAACGGGCGGAAGCTTTCCTCGCGGGCGAAAAACAGCTGCTGGAGATGATCGTATCAGGCAGTTTGCTCCGCGACGTTCTAAGCGCGTTGTGCGAATTTATTGAAAGGGCTGCGCCTGATTGCTTTTGTGACGTTCACATGATCGATTGGATCAGCTCCACATTTGAATATGCCGTGGCTCCTTCTCTGCCGTCTGCCTACAGCGACCCGATTGCGGGGATGCCTGTCAGCGGCGAGTTGTTGCCGTGCGGCATAGCGGCTTTTCAAAACATACAGGTGGTCGCGGTGGACATCGAATCAGATCCACGCTGGTATACCTCGCCTGTTCGGGCCCATGTTCTGCAGCACGGATATAGGTCGGTTTGGAGCACGCCGGTCTGTTCCAGAGAAGGGCGGGTGCTAGCCACCTTTTGCATCGTTCAACGAAAGCCAGCGACCCCATCGCCGCACCACCAGGATCTCATCGCGCACGCCACACAGATCGCCAGCATCGCTATCGAGCGTTCCCTGGTCGAAGCCGCGCTTAGGCAGACCAAAACTTTGCTCTCGGAAGCTCAACGTCTGAGTTCCACCGGGGCCTTCTCATGGCGCGTGGACACAGACGATATCGCATTTTCCGAAGAACTTTATCGTATCTTTGAATTCGACCCGAATTCCCCAGTGACGCTTGAGCAGATCCGTGAGCGAATCCACGCCGACGATATTCCATCCCTAACTGCGCAAATGGCCCGGGTTCGCTCAGGTGAGGGCTATCTGGGCTATGAGATTCGGCTACGAATGTTGGATAACAGGGTCAAGTATCTACGCACATTCGGCCGGGTTATCCGTCATCAGGATGGCCGGGTGGAATGCCTTACCGCAGTTCAGGACGTCACAGAGCGCCGGCAGGCGGAGGAAGCGCTTGGCAAGGCTCGAACTGAACTCGCACATGTCACCAGGGTTTCGAGCCTCGGAGCGCTGACCGCCTCGATAGCTCATGAAGTCAATCAGCCGCTATCGGGCATCATCACGAACGCCAGTACCTGCCTTCGGATGTTGGCCGCCGACCCGCCAAATGTTGACGGCGCACGCGAGACGGCACATCGCACCATACGCGACGGCAACCTTGCCGCCGATGTGATCGCGCGATTGCGTGGGCTCTTCAGCAAACGAGCCCCTACGATCGAGGCGGTAGATCTGAACGAGGCTGCACGCGAGGTAATAGCATTGTCGGCGGGTGACCTTCAGAGAGGTCGCGTGGTTCTACACCCTCAACTTTCTGAGGGGCTTCCGCTCGTCGCCGGCGACCACGTCCAACTTCAACAAGTGATTATGAACCTGGTGCGAAATGCGGCGGATGCGATGAGTGGGGTCAATGATCGGCCCAGGCGGTTGGTCATCAGAACTGAACACGACGAAGATGATGGTGTGCGTCTCTCGGTGGAAGATGCAGGCACGGGGTTCGGCGCCGATGGTCCGGAGCGGCTCTTCGAGGCTTTCTACACAACCAAGAACGAAGGCATGGGGATAGGCTTGTCCGTCAGCCGCTCCATTATCGATAACCATTGCGGGCGCCTGTGGGCGACAGCGAATGACGGCCCGGGTGCTACGTTTACGTTTTCCGTACCCGAGTACTCCAAGTATCGCTCGGCAGAGGATGCGAATCTAAGCACGGGTCTCCGAGATCGGCGATGCTCAAACACCAGTGGGGGTTAGATGAAACTTACGCATGCACTCGTGTCGGTGGTCGATGACGATAAATCGGTACGCGAGTCCTTGCCAGATTTGCTGCAGGAGTTCGGCTTTAGCGTGAAGACATTCTCTTCAGGGAAGGAGTTCCTCGCGTCTGATGCCGTCGATAAGACCAAGTGCCTCATTCTCGATGTTGCCATGCCTGGCATGACGGGACCAGAGCTGCAAGTCGAGCTGGCGCGTCGCAGAAAGATGATTCCGATCGTCTATATCACCGCGCAAAGGGATAGCACGATTCGGCAGGGTCTCATCGACCGGGGTGCAGTGGAGTGTTTGTTCAAGCCGTTCAGCGATCAGGTCCTTCAGGACGCCCTCGGTTCGGCGCTCGGTGATCCTTGAACCTGGTGGATTGTTAATGCCATCTCAGGAGGATAATTGCGATGTACTCTTATCTAGCGGTTCAACGAGACGGTGCGGCGAGATCATCATCCATGTCGGACGAAACACCTGTCGTATTCATCGTAGACGACGACGTTTCGGTACGCGAATCGTTGGAACTACTCATCTGCTCTGTCGGCTGGCGACCAGAGACGTTCGCCTCAGCAAAGGCGTTCCTCGATCGGTCACGTTCGCTGGTTGCGAACTGTCTGATCCTCGACGTGAACCTTCCTGATCTGAGTGGGCTTGACCTGCAGAGCCTCATTTCCGTTGATCGTACCGACATGCCCATCATCTTCATAACCGGCTACGGGGACGTACCGATGACGGTTAAAGCGATGAAGGCTGGGGCTGTCGAGTTTCTAACCAAACCATTCGACGACGAGGAACTTTTGGGTGCGATCAAGCTGGCATTAGAAAAAAGCAAGACCGCACTTGCTCTGGACTCTGATTTGCACGCCCTTAGGGATCGCTGTGCATCGCTCAGCCGACGCGAGCAAGAGGTTATGACACTGGTCGTGCGTGGTCTCTTGAATAAGCAGGTCGGCTTTGAGCTTGGCATCAGCGAAATCACAGTCAAGGCACATCGTGGCCAGGCTATGCGCAAGATGCAGGCCCGATCGCTGGCCGAGCTGGTGAACATGGCGGCCCGGCTCGGCATCGCCTAGTAGTGGCCCTTCCCGCGCCCGGCGTATTGAATTGAACCGCCCCGGGTTTTCCGGAGGCCGTTTCGCATGAGGGCGATCGGCAGCGCATTCCAGATCGGCTCGACGCCAGCGCCTCGTGGTGATCGTCGATGAACGTGATCATGGCTTGAACCGGCGGTCGAGCTCCGCCTGGGCAAAATACGCGGAAGCCTTGCGAAGGATCTCGTTGCCCCTGGCGACGCTCGCGGTTCTCGCGTTCCAAAGCCTTGAGTTTCGTCGCCACATCCGTAGGCACACCGGCTCGCACGCCACTGTCGGGCTCGGCCTTCTTCACCAACTCATGCAGCGTCTGCGCCGTGCAGCCGATCTTGGCGGCGATCGACGAGACCGCCGCCACTGCGAGGCATGCTCGCCTTCGTGATCCTCGGCAGAGAACTGTTGGTCGTCTTGCTTGTCATGGCCCCACCTTCTCAGGAGTTGGAGCCTCCGATCAAGCCGGGGCGGTTCAATTCAACGCCATCGCGCGGTGCGAAGCCCCATCAATCCCAAGGTATTGACGACACCATCGTACTATCGCCCTGCTCGCGATCTTCGCGCACTTACTGCTGTGTACGAAGCAAACAACGATTCCAATTAGAAGATGGTGAGAAAAATGCGGTGATTGGCGGTTTTTCGGCGCGCGTACTGCGATTTAACCATGGGGGATAGTGCGGGTTTAAACGTTTAACGAGGTCAAGGTGGTTATGAAACATTACAAACTTCAAAAGTGGGCGTTGCTCTTTTCTGTTGTCGCGGTCCTGGAAGGGTCTGCGCACGTCTTCGGAGAGGAATCAAACGTGCCCAGTGCTGCTAACGCAGCAGTTGCAGCGAAAGGGAGTACAACGACGGAGAAGATCCGGCTGACACGCAAGAGTGAGGCCTACTGGGAAGTCACTTTCAATAATCCGCCGCTCAATATCGTTGGTCCGTCCGAAGTTCGCGAGCTTGCAAACATTGTTGGCCAGATTGAAGCGGATGCGAGGGTCAAGGTTGTAGTGTTCGACAGCGCGGTGCCAGGCTATTTCATCGCTCACTACGATCTGCTGAGTCCCCTTAATGAGTCCACCGGGATGAAGCCGGGGCCAACGGGCATGCATCCCGTACCTGACGTCATGGTGCGCCTCAGCCGCCTGAGGGCAGCGACGATTGTTTCAATTCGTGGACGGGCGAGTGGCATCGGCAGCGAGCTTGCGCTCGCGGCGGACATGCGTTTTGCAAGTCGGGAGAAGGCGGTTCTGTCGCAATTTGAAGTCGGCGCCGGTTTCGTCCCAGGCGGCGGCCCGATGGCTCGGCTGCCCCGTCTAATTGGTCGCGGCCGCGCTATTGAGATGTTGATAGGTGCCGAGGGTTTTGATGGCGAACTTGCCGAACGCTACGGTTATGTGAACCGAGCGCTGCCCGACTCAGAATTGGACGGATTTGTCGACGCCTTGGCGAAGCGCATCGCTTCGTTCGATGGGGAGGCGATCGCTGACGCCAAGAGGCTCATCAATCAGGCTAGTTTGCCCCCGGATTCGGAAATGCAGCCGGGTTGGGACGCATTCATCACTTCTGTGCAACGACCTGCAGCGCAGGCGCGTGTGAAGGACCTTGTCGATGAAGGTTTGCAGCAGGCCGGCGACGTCGAGAAGAACCTGGAGCGATACACAGCCAGGTATCGAGAATAGTGTTCGAAGCCGGAATTCGATGGAGCAACCTCATGCGTGATGAGGAGGGCCGACCGTGACCCAAATGCGTAAGGAGATCGATAGCCTGGGCGAGGTAGATGTCCCAGCGGACAAACTCTGGGGAGCCCAGACGCAAAGGTCTCTCGATCATTTTTCCATAGGGAAGGATTTGATCCCACGCGAAATGATCGCGGCTTATGCCGTATTGAAGAAAGCTGCTGCCAATGCAAACCGCGCGGGCGGGCGGCTCAATGATCAGATCCATCGACTGATCGTGCAGGCATGTGACGAGATTCTTGGCGGACAGCATCAAGACATGTTTCCGCTTCATGTCTGGATGACTGGCAGCGGTACCCAATTCAATATGAACGTCAATGAGGTCATTTCCAATCGATGCTGCCAGCTCGTCGGGACGGCCCTTGGGAGCAAGACGCCAGTCCATCCGAATGACCATGTCAATATGGCGCAGTCGTCGAATGATTCATTTCCCTCCGCGATGTACATCGCGACATCGACCAATACAAAGCGGCGCCTGATCCCGGCGGTCACGCATCTTTACGAAGCCATTCTTTCCAAGTCGGAGGAATGGAAGGATATTGTCAAGATCGGCCGCACCCACATGCAGGATGCGACGCCGCTGACTCTCGGTCAGGAATGGTCGGGATATGCCGGAATGCTGGCCGACGACCTTGATCGGCTTGAGGCTTCCCTTGGCGGGGTCTATCGCCTTGCTCTTGGCGGGACGGCGGTAGGCACGGGAATCAACTCCACACCAGGTTTCGCAGAAGCTGCAGCGGCTGAAATCGCCAAGCTAACCGAGCTTCCGTTTGTAACCGCGCCCAACAAGTTCACCGTTCAGGGTTCGCACGATGCGCTCGTGCAGTTTTCTGGCACGATGCGCACGCTGGCAACCTCTTTGTATAAGATCGGCAACGACGTCCGTCTCATGTCGTGCGGACCACGAGCTGGCTTTGCCGAACTCATAATACCTGCGAATGAGCCGGGCTCCTCCATCATGCCCGGCAAGGTGAATCCCACCCAGGCCGAAGCGCTCACCATGGTGGCCGTACAAGTAATGGCCAATGACGTCGCGGTCGGGTTCGGAGGGGCTAGCGGTTATCTTGAGATGAACGTCTACAAGCCGCTGATCATCCATAACATCGCCCATTCGATCACGATTACGACGGACAGCTGCACGAATTTCCGCAGGTTCTTGGTCGAGGGTACGCAGCCCAATAAGAAGAAGATTGCCCAGTATGTGAGCGAATCCCTGATGCTCGTCACCGCACTCTCCCCTGTTATCGGCTACGACCAGGCTTCGAGGATCGCGCACTACGCGATGGACAACGATATCACACTCAGGGCGGCTGCGCTGATGCTTGGCTTGGTTTCCGAAGCGGTGTTCGACCACGCGGTTGACCCAGAGAAAATGGTCAAACCTTACGTCGCGACCTGCGTCTAGGATTCGCGTCAGTTCGCCTTGCGCGAGTCGCCAGCATTCGTTGCCGGCTTCGGCAAGGCAACCATCATTTTCAATCTAGGAGTCCAGGAGTATCATGAGCGTCCCCCCTGTCGTGTTCGGCGAAGCGGCACTCGCGTTGCAGATTGGCCAGCCTCGGTTCAACGCCAACTGGAAAAGTCCCAGGCACCGATTCCGACGCCTGCTGTCTGAGTTTATCGGTACGGCAGGATTGACCTTCGTATTGTCGGCAGGCGCGGCGATTCTTGTACTGTATGGCGGAATACAGGTCGAGCCCATCATCGCTGCCTTCATCCTGTCGGCGATTTCTGCGCTCTGGCTGGTCGTGGCGATCTATTTTCTCGGCGACATCAGTTCGCACTTTAATCCTGTCATGACGTTTGCGTTTACCTTGCGCGGCGATATGGGTTGGCCGATGTGCGCGGCCTACGTCGTTGTGCAGTTGATTGCCGCCGCGGCTGGGTCATTTCTTGCCCGGTCATTCTTCGGCATCGAAGGCAATCTCGCAGCCACTATCCCGCAACCTGAACAACTCATCCAAGCGGTGTTCTTCGAGACCATACTTACATTTGGCATGGTTTTAATGGTGATTTCGATGGCAAACGGCCCGAAGCTTAATGGCCAGTTTGTCCCAGTTGCCGTGGGCGCTTACGTGATGTCGCTCGGGACCCTGGGGGGGCCCTACGAAGGAGCGGCGATGAACCCTGCCCGTGCTTTCGGACCCGACTTGGCGAGGGGCGATCTGTCCACGTGCTGGGTCTATGTCGTGGGACCGGTCGCCGGCGCGATCATTGCCGTGCTGGTTGCTAAGGTTCTCCGAGGGCCGGCAAAGGCTCAGGAAGCCCAGGCAGCAATGGGAACGCCGCAGGACGAGTCCTGAGTTCGGTGGACTCAACTTCCGCCCTTCCGCCATGTGTCGAGGATAGATGTCTCAACCTGTTTCAAAGCTCTCCGATTGTTCTTTGAGCCGATCGGAGTCCGTTTGTTCCTTAGCTGAGAGGATTAACTCCTTTGCTGACTGAGTGCTGTGGTCCACGGAGCTGGTTCTCGATTGGAGCACGACCAGCAAGAACGGACGTCTCTGCCCTCGAGGCATTCGGCCGCTTGTTGTCGCCAGGTGGACGCCAATCGGCGTTACGCCAACCACGAAACCGGACATTTTAGCTTTCCTCTTTTTGGCTGGGTCAGCCGCAGCCGGGCACGCGTCGCGACCAGCAAAGTGGTTATCTCACGCCTCTAGGAAACCTCGTCGAGGCATAGCGTTCACCGACGTTTGCCAGCGATAGCGGCCTGGCTCGAAATATTTACCTGGGCTGCTGATAGAAGGCTAAGCAGCCTTTTGCAGAGGATCAAGCAGGGCGCCGCTATCAAGAACAACAGCACAATCGCCAAGAAGGCCTCATTGAAGGAAATGGTCACGGCTTGCCTATCGACAGCCTGCCGCAAAACCGATAGCGCGACTTTGCCAGAAACAACACCGTCGAGGCCCCTAGCCTCAAGTTGGCCCGCCACTGCCTTCAGGCGCTCCTCGAGGACAACCTCGCCAACACCCAGGTGTGATGCCAGTATCGTCCTGTTATAGGCAAGTTGTTGGTCGAGATAAGTTTGCAGGAGAGCCGTGCCCGCCAGACCGCCAACCTGCTTGCCAAGATCGAAAAGACCGATGCCGAAGGGCAGCGCTTTGGCAGGAAGCAGCGTGAGGGCAAACAGCGTCAAACCTACGAACAGGAAACCCAGTCCAAAGCCGCGCAACAGCAGCGGAAACTCCAAATCCACGGCTCCACTGTCGCTTGTCGAACCCGACATGAGCCACATTGCCGAGGCGAAAAACACGACACCGGCAGGAGCCAGGGCAAGCGGATTTATTCCGCTTTTTTTTACGCCGATTCCTGCAACGAGCAGCGCACAGCCCAACATTGCCCCACTCGGCAGAAGAAGAGCCCCAGCATCCGTAGCTGTGAAGTTGAGGACGTTTAAGGCAAAGGCGGGGATGAGAAAAGCGCTGCCGGACAGGGCAAATCCGGCTACTAGACTGACGACAAGGGCGAAGCAATAGTCGGGATTACCCAAAGGCGACGCGGGAAGTATCAGACGATCCGATGCAAATTGGAACTCCCACAGCAGCAGGAGGATGACCGCCAGCAGACCGGTCACGGTGAGAAGGATAATGTGCCCGTCGTCGAACCAGTTGAACCTGCTGCCTTGCTGCGACACGTAAGTCAAAGAGGCTGCGGCGATTCCAGCCAGCGCGATCTGGATGTAGGGGGTGCGGATTTCGTGGCGGAACGTTCGTCCGCGGTCCGCCGCGAGCATGACAAGGGCGACAATGCCCACTGGCACGTTGCTCAGGAATATCCAGTCCCACGACAGGTGGTCGACAAGCCAACCTTGGAGCGCTGGTGTCACTGTTGTTGGGGCCATTACGGAGCCGAGGGCCAAGAGAGCTTGCACAATCGGTTGCTGACGGCTCGGGAAGCGAAAGAACAGCAATGTCTGGCCCGCCACGAGCACGGTCCCGCCGGCGAAACCTTGAACGATGCGGCAAGCGTCAATCCAGGCGATATCGACCGAAGATGTCATTGCGGCCGACGCCAAGAGAAGCGCAACCGCGCCGGCGCGCAAACAAGGCGTTGGCCCTCGCGCTGCGACAAACAAAGGCGCGACCAAAAAGCTGGTCACCTTGGCAGCGACAAAGGCGATGTCGAAAGTCGCGAATTCGTCCGTCGTGGCGTGTATGTCGCCCAGCATATCCAGGCGCCCAATAGAGAGCGCCGTGCTGGCGATCGAATCCATGACGGCAGTCAGTAGAACTCCGGTCAAGACCAGTATGGCGCCGAGCACCTCGGGCCGCTTGGTCAGCACCGGGAGCGGTTCGACGTGAAAGGTCATTGTGCGATACCGGTTCGATTTTCTGCGAGATCACCGGGTGGGACGGAAGTGGCGGTTGCGGGATTCGTTTTCTTGTCCACCCGGACGGCAATGCGGGCTGAGAGTCCAGGAACCAGCCGACCAGGCAATGGATTGCGCGTAAGTCTTATCTTGACTGGAACGCGCTGGACGACGCGGATGAAGTTGCCGGTCGCATTGTCCGGTGGCAGCAGGCTGAAGGCAGCCCCACTGCCCGGGGCGAAGCTATCGACGACACCATCAATCTGAACATCAGGGTACTCGTCGATGACCACCTGTACAGGCTGCCCGACCTCCACTCGATCGAGCTGGGTCTCCTTGAAATTGGCGACGACCCATACATCCTTGACTGGAACGACGTCCATCGCCGGGGTGCCGGGCGTGACGTACCGACCGACGCGAACTTCCCGGTTGCCGATGACACCGTCGATCGGCGACTCTATAACGGTATTGGCGAGATCCATCCTCGCCAGGCTGACAGACGCCTTGGCCTGGGCCATCGCTGCTTGGGCGCCGGCGAGTTGGGCATCGAACACGCCAAGCTTCAGCCTTTGCGCCAGAGTATTGGCCGCCGCGGCTTTGTCCCCAGCCTCGGCTTTTGCGAACGCGGTCTGCGCATCCTGGAGCTTTTGTTCGCTGGCCGTCCCGCTCTTTCGAAGCGCGGTGTAGCGGTCAAGATTGGCTCTCGCGAGGAGCAAATCCGCCGAGACCGAGCGCTCCTGCGCCACTGCCTGTTCAATCAAGGCATCTTGCAGTTTTTGCGTTGCTTCGATGTTTGCGATCTCGGCCTGTCGCGTGGACAGAGTGGCAATCGTTTGGTCGAGTTTCGCCCGGTAGTCACTGTCGTCGATGCGAAACAGCAAGCTTCCCTTGCTGACGCCGGCGTTGTCGCCGACTGCGACTTCGACCACATAGCCGGAGAGCTTGGGCGCGATGCTCGTTATGTCACCACGGACATAAGCGTTGTCGGTCGTTTCTTCAAAACGACCGTGAAAATACCATTGCCACCCCCAGGCTGCCGACAGCGAAATCGTCACGGTCGCCACCATTAGGATACCGATCTTGCGAGCCCGGCTTATTACTGCTCCCGTTGATTGTGGCGAAAATATCAGACCCAATGCCGGAGACGCTGTCGGTTGCAATTCGTCATCACTCCTCAACGCCGATTGGGTGGGTCCTTCAAAGGCTTCAGCTCGGAGCATCTCCACTATCCAATCTCCCGTTCGATCTTGCGAATTGTCTGGCCATGTCAGAGGATTGCCGGCGACGCACAGGACTGGTCGACTCTGACAGCAAATCTTTTGGGACCAAACATCGCAGCACCCCAAGCGGGATCGTCACATAACGACCACCCCGTCTGAGCTTCAGGTTGCCTGATCTTCAGTCGATGCGAAGGCTTTGCTCCATCGCGTAGCACTGGTCCCAGATGAACACGTCATACCCGGCCAGCCGAGATTGCCATTTGGGCGTGACGGCATTGACGCATTTCACAACGACGCGGTCGATGTAGTTATCGTAGACAGCCCAGAGGTTCGGCTTGTCCTCGGCTTCCATTTCCTCTCCCGGGGGAGTTAATTTGAGAGCAGCGGCGGCAGCCGCCTTCAGGTCATTCATGAATTCGAGCTGCGTCCGCACATCGGAATGAGTGCCCACGCGATTGACATGGCCTCCGACGAGCGTTTCAAACTGCAATGTGTCGATGTACGCCACCTGGTCGAAGTAACCGGGGATGTCCTTGGCAAGCGCGAAGCGACGCCAAGGCATCCAGCCCGGAAAGATCACATCGACCACCATCAGAACCTTCTGTTCGGGAGCATAGATGAAGATGTTCCCTGGCTCATGGGGACTGCTGCCGGGATAACTCAGGTCAAGAATCTGACTGCCGACCTTCAGCGTATAGTGATCCTTGAACGTGACCGTAGGCACAGGGCGCCTTGGATCCTTCGCCCGTTCGAGCAGATGCAAGGTCTCTTCTTGGGCGATGATGATTGGATGACCGCCGAGGTCGTCTACGCCGCCAATGTGATCTACGTGCGCATGGCTATAGACGACATGTGTGATCGGTCGGTCGGTCACCTCCGCGATAGCCCGGCGTATATGGGCCGAGTATCCCGGAGGTGCGTCGACCACGACGACGCCTGTTTCGTATACCAGGAACATCGACTGATAGCCGTTGTCGGTGACCATATAGAGACCACGGCCTAACTGTTGGGTCCGGTATCCCTTCTTCGGGTCGATGGCTGGAGTTACGTCTTCCTTGGGAATCGGAAGGTAGTGGTCAACGCGCGTGCCTATCGGCGCGAGCGACGGCATACTCTGATAAGGCGCGCCAGGCTGCCCTGGCAGGGTCTCGGCGCGGACCCCTTCGATGGGTGCCAACCCAAGTCCAACACCGATTGCAACAGAACCGATCTTCGCAGCGACGGTCAAAAGGGTGGAACGATAGACAAGCACAGCAAACCTCCTGCTTTGATTAATACGTGCGGGAAGACTTTGCTCATAACTCCGCGGCAAGTTATTATCCTTAGGTATCGCGGACACCATGGTATCAGAGATATCCTACCGACCTTGCCTCCGTTAGTTCCGGATCGAGCGGCCAAGCCAGCCGATGCCGTGTTGGATCCATGACGTGGCGACCTCGCTGCCTTGAATGGCGTAAAGTATTGCCGAGACTATCGTACAATAGATTTCCCGCCATTCCTGGTAGATCTGCATCCCATCCAATATAGCGGGATCGACAAGGAGCGGACAATTGCATGCCAATGGTATTTCAATCGACGGGAGGCAAATTCTCGTCATGACGAGTTTTGCAGGATCGCGTACCGCCCATGGCGCGGACGTGGAGGAAACTCATGTCCCTGATACCACAAAGTCGGCGGACCGGTTCGGTATGACCGCAACATTCGGGGCCTATGGATACCGGGCAGAACAGCTTTCGGACAATTTTGCCCGGCTTGAGCCAATCATAGCCAATCTTTCACGACGTGACATCGAACTCCCAACCAGCAAGGTACGAGGTGGGGCTTCATGGGCCACCGAGAGCAGTGTGAGGCAAGCGCGATGGATTCTGGTGCCGCTATTTGGATTGTGGATTGCGATTGCCGCGGCGAATGTAATTTTCTGACAATGAAACGACCCGATCAGTCTCAGGGGCGGACCGTCGCAGAATCGCTGGGGAGTGGCAGAACTGGTCGGCGGCACCAAGCTGATACAAGTTGCTTCGGCAGGCAGCACCACGAATGATGGCGAGCGCTTTGCTCGGGCGCGTCATATTTGCCTCACTGAATCACGAACCGGCGAGGGCATTCACGTCCGCGTAGAATTCGGCGTGAGGCTTGCCCGTGGCTGCGTCCTGGCGTTCTCTCATCATCATCTCGCGCTTGTGCGGCATTGACATGAACGCTGTCTTGAACTCAGCTCTCGGCTTGAGCGTTTTCATGCCGGCATCGGTGCAGAACGGTCAAATGTTGTCGACCACATCGAGTGCGTCGGCAAAAGCCACTCCGCCAAAGACTGAAAGAGCAAGTGTCGCGGAGAAACAGGCGAACTTGAAGCTCATGGCCAACCCCTTCCTTAGTGTTGCCGAATTACAAATAGCGACTGCCATTTTGGTATTTTCATAACACTTGCCGGCCGAATAGCCCCCCGACGCGTTTTATGTTCCGGGGCTTGAGCGTAATTATATCCGTCGTTGCCGCGAATCGGTTCACACGAACTCGATAATTCTTGCCGGCGTGGGAATAATTGCGGTCAATGTCGGATTGCGCGGCTTCACCAGAAGACGCCGATGGATGTCGCCTGGCCGCCTCCCAAGGGCGCACCCGGCGGCTAGGCGAGAAGAGACGGAGGGCGTGATTTCCTGGCGTAGGAGGCTTCGAAACAACAGTGGCGGGCGCTACGCCCGCCACTCTTCGGCTCAGACGGGCTTCACCACCCCGGCTTGGAGGATCATGAGCCGGCAAGAGCATTCAGGTCCGCACAGAACTCAGCGTAAGGTTTGGTCATTGCCGCGTCCTGGCATTCTCTCATCATCGCCCTGCGCTTCGCCTGTGGCAGAGTTGCGAGAGCCACCTTGAATCTGGTTCTCATGACGGGATTCGTGTGATTCAATTTGTGAATGGAACCGGTGTAAAACGTCTGCTTGTTGATGGGATCGATAACGTCGAGCGCGCCGGCGAGCGCGCTTCCGCCGAGTACTGAGACTGCAAATGCTACGACGAGACATTTAGCTTTGATGTTCATGACGAATTCCTTCTCGTTAATGAAACAATCGTCCGCCGGACGACCGTGATGACGATCTGATCTTCACTTTCGTTGACCGAAACTCCCCGGACGAATTGTTATCTATCCGTAGGTCGGCGTGAATCTATTGTGCGATGGTGTCGTCGATACTTTTGCATAGGTCGGTTGAGAGATGCTGATCCGAGGTGCGCTTGCCGAGGCCGCGGAAGGGATTCGGTGCGATCGGCCGTTCTTGCTCAGTTCTCCAATTGCTTCGGCCGCTTCGTCCTGAAGATCTACAGGGCAAGGTTGTTCTCGTGAATTTCTGGACGTACTCTTGCATAACAGCTTGAGAGCACTCCCGTATCTCCGTGCTTGGGCCGACAAATACCGGGATCGTGGACTTTCGTCATCGGAGTACATACGCCCGAATTCGCCTACGAGAAAAACTTCGTCGACGTGCGCAAGCAATCGGAATTGCTTGCGGTCGGCTACCCGGTTGCTCTCGACAACGACTACGGAATATGGCGAGCGTTCGGCAATCGAGCACGGCCTGCATTCTATGTTGAGTTCTTCGACGCTGGTGTGCGGGCCTACGCCTTTACTTTCGGATAGATGACGAGACAACGCGCGGACTCATGACTGCGTGGTCATAACTCCGGCAGCGATGCGGAAGGGCAATCGGGGGAGGGAGGTCTTGGCTTCCGCGAGGGTTCGACGATACCAACGTGCAATGGAATAACCTTGCCCAAACGATAGACCTAGCGTTTCTATTGATAACGAATGAGGGCGCAGGCGTGCCAACAAGATCGCTATTGCCCGCGGAGCGCGAGTTCATTGCCGCGATGGCGAGTGCTGGGATCGTTGGTGCCCTTCCCGGGACGCTCGAGGCGTGGACCCACGAGGATTCTACCCGAACTCGCGTGCCCTGCGGTGAGGCGGCGGCTCAATCCAGTCACGGGGAACAGTGGAACGGCGTTGACCAATACCATCGAGCAATTGATGGGGCCGCGTGGCTCTGCTCTCGTGTTCGCAGTTGGGTAGGTCTTGCCGTCGAACCGAAGGAGCTTGATATGAGCGATGATGTAGTGAGCGCCAAAGACGCAACCAATCGCCAGGAAACGCCGGCAATCGACATGAAGCTCGAGGTCGTCGTCATTCCCGTTTCTGATGTCGAGCGAGCCAAGCGCTTCTATGGCGGCCTAGGTTGGAGGCTCGATGCCGACTTCGCCGTCGGTGACACATTTCGGGTCGTCCAGTTCACGCCTCAGGGGTCAGCGAGTTCGATCCACTTCGGGACCGGTATCACGTCAGCGGTGCCCGGCTCGGTACAGGGACTCTATCTCGTCGTATCCGATATTGAAGCAGCGTTCGCCGAACTCGTGGCTTACGGGGTCGACGCGACCGAAGTGTCATACCGTACAGGGCCGGGACAGCCAGCGATCAAAGGCAGGGATCCGGAGCGGCGCAGCTACAACTCCTTTACCTCGTTCAAGGATCCCGATGGCAACGCGTGGCTGCTACAGGAAATCACCACGCGACTGCCTGGACGAGTAGACGCGGCCACGACGTTCGCCACGTCGGTCGAGCTCGAGGCCGCGCTCCGGCGTGCGGCAGCGGCCCATGGCGAGCATGAGAAGCGGACGGGCGGAGAACGGGATGAGAACTGGCCCGATTGGTACGCCGGGTACATGGTAGCGGAACAGACCGGGCAGCCGCTGCCGACGTGAGCAGCGGCGTAGTTGGTCACGTCGCGCGAGGGATGCGGGAGAGGTGTTGACCCCCATACCGCGCGAGACCTTGACAGTCCGAGACCGGCAACGATCGATGATCCTCGCTTGCTTGCTCCTCACCAACCAGAAAGTATTGCCAATACCATCGTGCAATAGATTTATGCAGTTTGGAGGTGGATCTTCAAACTTATATTTGAATAGATTGGGTTGAGCGAGGAAGAAACAATGTCGGCGATATCGCTATCACCAACTCGACGCGATGTCATTGTTGCGGCCGCCGCAGTTGGAACTGCCAACCTGGTGCCTAGAGCTTTGCATGCAGCGGCCGGAGAAGAATCCATCCGCCCGTTCAGTATTCACGTCCCGACATGGGCGCTTGCAGATCTTCGTCGGCGTATCAAAGCTGTAAGATGGCCGGAACGGGAGACCGTCAATGATCGCTCCCAGGGCGTCCAACTCGCAAAGCTGCAAACGCTGGTCGAGTATTGGGGCAGCCGTTATGACTGGCGCAAGGTTGAGACGAAACTGAATAAATTGCCGCAGTTCATTACCAGTGTTGGCGGATTGGATATTCAATTCGCGCACATTCGCTCACCACACGAGAGGGCGATGCCATTGCTTATGACGCATGGTTGGCCTGGCTCGATTGTGGAACTTTTGAAAGTCATAGGCCCGCTGACCAATCCCACTGCGCATGGGGGGCGGGTAGAAGATGCATTTCACCTCGTCGTTCCGACGATGCCGGGCTACGGTTTCTCGGGTAAGCCGACTGCGACCGGTTGGGGTCCGGCGCGGATAGCTGGCGCGTTTCATGAGCTAATGATCAGGCTGGATTACAACGAGTACGTCTCGCAGGGAGGCGGCTGGGGCGCGATCGTTTCGCAGTTCTTGGCCGTTCAGGCTCCGAAAGGTCTTCTCGGCATTCATGTTAATATGCCTGGGAGTGTACCGCCGAGCATTGTTCGGCATCTCCGTAATCTCGACCCGGCGCCGGTGGAATTATCGGATCGGGAGAAGAGCGCCTATGATCGGCTGCTGCATTTCTACCGCGACGGTTTCGGTTACGCGGCGATGATGAATCAGAGCCCGCAAACCATCGGCTATGCCCTCTCCGATTCTCCGGTCGCAATGGCAGCGTATTTCTACGACAAATTCGCGGAGTGGACCGATAGCGACGGGGAGCCAGAACGGATCTTCACCTACAACGAGATGCTTGATGCCATCTCTTTCTACTGGTTTACCAACTCGGGAGCTTCGTCATCGCGGTCGTATTGGGAAGGCGCGCAAGCAGGCGGTGGTCCGTTTGATGCGTTTGACATCCCGAAAGTCCCTGTGGCGGTCACCGTGTATCCGGCCGAGATCTACCGCGCACCGCGGAGTTGGTGCGATAGAAGCTTCGGTAACCTCATTTATTGGAAGGAAGTGGATAGAGGCGGCCATTTCGCGGCGTGGGAGCAGCCTTACGTCTTCTCTACTGAGCTCAGGGAGGCGTTCAGACCGCTACGCCGAACAATCTGAGGCGAAAGAGGCGATTCTCCCCGCATCGCCTTTGCCCAGTAGCGCGGCCGGGTCGCCCCCCCACCCGGCCGCGCATTTGAGTTGCACGTGGGGCAAGAACGGACAATCATTTCCCTGAGGAGGCTTGAAAATGGACGGCATGCCACAACAAATTGACCACAATCGCCGCCGCTTACTCGGCACGGCCTTTGCGGCTATGACTGCCTTCGAACTGGGGACAGGCAAGCCTGCACTGGCGGGTTCGTCTGTGAACAATCCGGGCAAAAACCTCGTCACGAAAGCGGCTCAAATGTCGTTCGGTTCGTTGAAGCAGATTGATGCCGGATTGCTCAGCATCGGATACACCGAGACGGGCCCTGCCGCCGGCCCGGCCGTCGTACTACTCCATGGCTGGCCGTACGACATACACACATACGCTGACGCAGCGCCCCTGTTGGCTTCAAAGGGCTATCGAGTGATCGTGCCATATCTACGCGGCTACGGCACAACTCGGTTTCTTTCCGACGAGACCATGCGCAACGGCCAGCAGTCGGCGGTCGCCGTGGACGTTATTGCCCTGATGGATGCCCTGAGAATCGAACGGGCCACTATCGCTGGGTGCGATTGGGGCGCGCGAACGGCCAACATAGTCGCTGCACTGTGGCCAGAGCGCTGCAACGCTATGGTTTCGGTGAGCGGCTATCTAATCGGCAATCAGCAGGCAGGCAGGCAGCCATTGCCGCCGAGCGCGGAATTGCAGTGGTGGTACCAGTACTACTTTGCGACGGATCGTGGTCGCGCCGGTTATGAGAAATATACTCGCGATTTCGCGAAGCTAATATGGCGTCTCGCTTCGCCACGCTGGAACTTCGACGATGCTACTTTCGAGCGCAGCGCGGCCGCGTTTGACAATTCTGATCATGTGGCGATCGTCATCCACAATTACCGCTGGCGTCTCGGTCTGGCCGAAGGCGAGCCTCATTATGAGGACCTGGAGAAGCGGCTTGCGCAGGCGCCGGTCATCGCCGTCCCCACGATCACTCTGGAGGGTGACGCCAATGGTGCTCCCCATCTGGAAGCCAGCGTTTATGCGAAGATGTTCTCAGGGAGATACTCCCATCGTTTGATCACCGGCGGCATAGGGCACAATCTCCCTCAGGAAGCGCCGCAGGCATTTGCCGACGCAGTGATCGAAGTCGGTGCGGCCACGTAACTGCCCGGCTCTGAAATCGACTGCCACATGCGCCGCAATGACGTCATATCTTGCGACTTCAGAGATCAAGGACGACATCACCCGTTGGCCGGGAGCAGCAGATCAACGTGTTGCCGGCCGCGGGTGGATCGATTGGATCGGGCTGGTACTCGACCGTTCCAGTCACAAGCCCGGTCTCGCAAGTGTGACAGACACCCGTGCGGCACGACCATCGGGTGGGGACGTCGCACGCTTCAGCAAGTTCAAGCAGGCTCTGAAAACTCGAACCCCAATGGACGCTCAAGCCACTCCGCGCGAACGAAACGAGAGGTCCCGCACTGGAAGGTTCGTCAGGTAAATGCGGCGGCCGGCTTGGAGAGGTAGCAATGCCCGGGGTAATCGCGGGACTTGGGCCGAACAGCTCCATGTGGATTTGGTCCGCGGTGACACCCCAGGCTGCAAGGCCTGCGCTCAGGTCGCCCATAAAGGCCGACGGCCCGCAGATATAGAAGTTGGCATGGCGAGGCACGTCCAGTTCTCGGAGCACCTCGATGTCCAAATGTCCGGCGGCATCGAAATCGACACCTTGCCTATCCTCGCGATCGGGCGAGCTGAAGCTTACATGGCTGTGACTGTGAGGCAGGGCCTTGAGCAAGTCTCGGACCTCTTGGGCAAAAGGGTGCTCGTGGCCACACCGGGCTCCGTGGAGCCACCACACTTCCCGGGTCGAGTTCTCGGCCGCCAATGCATGAAGCATCGCGATGATGGGAGTCGCACCCACCCCAGCACTTAGAAGCACGATTGGTCCATCGTTGGACCGAAGCGTGAAGCTGCCACGTGGGGCGCTAACGTCCAGCACGTCGCCGATCTCGACCTTGTCGTCGATGTAGGCACTCGCCAGACCATGCAGTTCCCGCTTAACACTTATTCGGTAGTATTGCTCACCAGGTTTACTCGACAAAGAATAACTGCGCATCAGTGCCGGCGCATCGGTCGCCATCTGTAGGCGCAGCACGACAAACTGGCCTGGAAGAGCTGCAGTGAGGCGAGAGTCATCAACGGTTTCCAGCACCAGCGACATCACACTGCTGCTCTCGCGGATCTTGTGCATCACGCGCAGCGGGCGAAATCCTGCCCACGCAGTAGGCGGTCCGGACGCTGGATCAAGCCCGGCATTTCCGGTCGTCGCACCGCCACTTTTGTTTTGTAAGAGTAGAGCCTGGAAGGATCCTTGCCAGCCAGTGCTCAGCGCCGGGATGCGCAGCGCCCGTTCAAGCTGGCGGCGAGGGTGACGGGGCAAGTATAGCAGCGCATTGACCTCTGACACTGTCATGCGCTCAGGGCCTATCCCCACCTGGACGATCTCATCTCCAGCCTCGACTTGACCTTCTTCCAGCACGCGCAGATAGAAGCCGGGTCTGCCCCGTGCAACCAGCAGCGCGGCCATGCGCGGCTCGTTCATGCGAATACCGACTCGGTAGCAGGTGACGCGGGGTTGGGTCACTTCGAACAAGGCGCTCCCGATCCGGTAGCGATCACCTATGCATACGTCCTGATCCGGCAGGCCATCGACCGTGAAATTCTCGCCAAACTGCCCGTAGGTGAAGTCATTGCGGCCCAGCTCGCTTTGCCAAAAGCGATAGGATTCCCATTGATACACCAATACCGCCCGTTGTTCGCCGCCGTGCCCCGCCACGTCTCCTTGCCCATCGCCATCGACGTTGAGCCGGCGTACCTGACGTGGGCCTTGAACTGGCGTTTTCCAAACCGCGGTGTCGACGGTCTTTCCTCGCCATGGAATGCCACGCGGCAAGCCCACATTGACGGACAGCAAACGAGCCATCACTCGGTCCTTTCAGCCAGCCAATGCCAGCGAGTTCACGCAGCGACCCCTCAACCAGGGATTCTGACATTCCGACCCACCAGCAGAGAATAGCATTGCAGGGGCCATCGAGACGAGTGACACCAAAGTATCGATAATACCATCGTGCCATATATTCTTTTTCTGCCTGCTGGCAATACTTGCGAACTGAGGTCTATTTGATAGATATGCGTGTGGGCTCTTGCTTTTTGGTGAAGGCTGTTCTGACGCGTGTCATGCTGATTTTGGACCTTGTGTCGCGAATTTGATGCAGAGGAGCCTATGACGATGTCACATCATTATTCAGGTCCCAACTTCGGCTTCCCGCAGGCAGACGCGCGGCTGGATCTCACCGATCTGTATGCCTTTCCGAAACCGGGGGACGCGGGGAAGTCGATCCTGATCATGAATGTGCATCCGTCCTCTACGGTAATCCATCCGGAGCCTACCACTAACGAACCGTTCTCGCCTGACGGCCTTTATGAGATCAAAATTGACACCAATGGCGATGCGGTCGCCGATATCGCGTATCGAGTCCGCGTTTCAGCTTTACCAGGAGCGATGCAGACTGCCACGGTACGGCGGGTTGAGGGCATACTAGCCGCTGGGACAGACGACGGTGGAGAGGTTGTCTTTCTGGAGGCTCCGGTGTCGACGGGCAGGGATGCGCAAGTGGCCGAGGCCGGCGACTATCGTTTTTTCGCGGGTTGGCGAAGCGAAGCATTTTTCTTTGATACCTTGGGTGCCATAAATGATCTGCATTTCACTGGTGCTGATTTCTTCTGTGACAAAAACGTCTGCAGCATCGTTCTGGAAGTGCCCAACTCCGCGTTGGGGACCAAACCGGTTGGTCTGTGGGCACGCACGCTGGACAAGCAAAGTGAGGGTTGGGTGCAAGTCGAACGGGGTGCGCGCCCCCAGCAGGCAGTATTCCTGCCCGGTGAGCAGCAAGAGGCTTATCTCGCCGGCGAACCTGCAGATGACGCCCGGTTTGTCTGTTCGCACACGCGCTTGAGCACACTGGTGGATATCTACCGGATGAAGCCGAGCGTGTGGCAAGGACATTGTTGCCGGATATCATGCCCTATGACTCGAGCCGGCCTGCGTCCTTTCCGGAAAATGGCAGGACACTGACGGACGATACGGCGGACGCTTTCATGGCCGTCCTTACGAACGGCAAGTTGGCGGGGGACGGAGTTGGGGCGCATAGCGATCTGCTTGCCGAGTTCCCCTACCTAGGGCCGCCGCATGGCGCCTACGGTTGATCGCATCCCATCTCACATCGGCGCAGACCTGCTCCTTTTGCGGGCAGACACGGGACTATTTGTCTTAAAAGGAGAGTACGATGCGATTGATCCGAACCTGCATAGCTCTAACCGCAGCCTTTGTGATGCCGGCCTCGGCGCATTCGGGTATCGGTTCGGCCGCTTCCTTCGCGGCCGGCGTCGCTCATCCGCTAGGTGGCCTCGATCATATTGCCGCTATGGTGGCAGTTGGCGTGTGGGCCGCCGTCAAGGGTAACCGCGCGCTCTGGGCGTGGCCGCTGACTTTTGTCGCAGTTATGCTGATCGGCGGCGTGCTCGGCCTGGTACAGATCGCTTTGCCCTTTGTCGAACCCGGCATTCTGGCCTCAGTCGTCGTGCTGGGGCTCATGGTGGGGTTGGCGGTGAACCCGCCTTTATGGGTTGGCGCCGCGATCATCGGCCTTTTTGGGCTACTGCATGGACATGCTCATGGAGCCGAGGTCGCCCATACGGTGAACGGGCTGGAGTACGTCGCGGGTTTTGCGCTCGCCACCGCCACGTTGCATGCCGTCGGCATCGGTTTGGCACTTACTTTGCAACGCTTGGCGCCGGGTCCGGTCAATCGTCTTGTTGGCGCGACTTGTATGGCCGTCGGCCTCGGATTGTGCACGGGCGTTCTTTGAGTCCGGACCCGCGGTGTTTTCGCCATTCGGTTGGATTGTTCTTGGTGATGTTGCAGGCAGGCCTTCAGAAGGCAAGCCGTGGCGACTGAGCGTGCGGAGGAATGGAATGTCAGATCCAGACGCAGATCAAAATGTGTTTACCGTGCGGGGAGATGTTGTTCAGGGACGTTTAGCCTCGCAGATGTCGAGAGCCGGTATCGTCCATGACCTAGGGAATCTCATTCAGGTCGCCCTATCCGCGTTGAATCACCTGGGCCGCGACCCGAATATCGCAACGACTCCGGGCGTGGGGTTTGTAATTGGTGGCGCCAAAACCGCTTTGGAACGAGCGGGTTGCCTTGTTAGGCAGACCATCAGGACAGCCGGAGAAATCCAAGGGGAAATTGCGTATGCGAACGTGGGGGTTTGCTTGGCGGACCTACATTCCGTTATTCGCAGCGCTTGGGACGCAAACGTCCATCTCGAGATTTGGGTCGCCTCCGACCTACCTTTGGTACGGTGCGATCGGGTTGGATTGCAAAATGCGGTCCTCAACCTTCTGTTCAACGCGCGCGATGCAATGCCTGACGGTGGTTTGATTTCAGTTAGCGCCTCAGAATCGGAGAACTCCAGCCAGGTGGACATTCGTGTTGAAGACCGCGGTATTGGAATGACCAGCGACACCATGATGCGGGCATTTGATCTCTTCTTCACGACGAAAGGCGAAGGCCTCGGTGGCGTTGGATTGCCGATGGTGAAACGTTTCGTCCAAGATTCCGGAGGGAGTATCGATCTTAAGAGTACGCTTGGGTCAGGCACGACAGTGACGTTGAAATTGCCCGCGATGCATTAGGGGCGTGAAGGTAGAAGGCGTGTGACCGGTCGCCCATTCAGTTGGTCGTTTGTTGGCAAAGCTCGATGGCTTCGACGCTAGGATGTGAGGTGCAACTGTGAAGGCGCGATCCGAATCAGACGGCGTCGCCCAACTGAGTGGGGTGCGCTCCGAAGGAGCGGTGGCAGCGGAGCGCGAGGCGATGATCCCTCCGCAGACAGAGCGATCTTTAATAGCTCGGTTTCCGGCCTCATTTTTTGCCATCGGCCTTGGGACAAGTTCTTTCGCCGTCATGTGGCAGGTTGCGCATCAACTGTGGACAGTTCCCGACGGAATTGTTCTGGCGGTGGTCATAGTGGCAACGTGCCTATGGGCAGCCCTCTTGACGTTCTATGGATTGAAGTTGTGGTTCGCGCCGGTCGCGGTGCGAGCAGAACTCGCGGATCCCGTTCAGAACTGCTTTCCTGGTCTATCGGGAATCGGGATGATGCTAACCGCAGTGAGTATATTGCCGTTCAGCGCGGCGACCTCGACCATACTCCTGTGCATCGGCGGGGCAGTGGCGGTCGGATTTGGTCTTTGGCATTCGCAATTGATTTGGAAATCGGCAATCGCTCTGTCTGACGCGACGCCAGCCTTGTACCTGCCTGTTGCCGCCGGGTCGTTCGTCCTCAGCATTGGCCTATCGACATTTGGACATTCTGAATGGGCGCAACTAGCGTTGGGTGCGGGCCTGTTTTCGTGGCTCACAATCGATTCCGTGTTGTTCTATCGGCTCTATTTTGGCGAGCCGCTTCAAGAACAGATTCGGTCGACCCTGGGGGTCCAGCTCGCCCCTCCGGCGGTCTGCTCGCTCGCGTATACTAACTTGTCAGGTACCCCAGGAGACGTATTTGTCCACTGTCTTATCGGCTACGCAATGCTGCAGGCAGTTATCGTCGGCGGCGTTCTCCCGCGGATTGTCCGCCGTTTTTCTGCCGGTCTTTGGAGCGTAAGCTTCGGCGCCACCGCGTTGGCAACAACGATTGAAAAACTCGCCATCCGTGGCGACACAGGTTTGGCGACCGCCTTGGCTCTTCCATTTTTTGCTGCCGCAAACGTGCTAATTGCGTGGCTAACCGTTAAAACCATCATATTGGCTATGACCGGCTCATTACTTCCCGCGCCTCTAGGCGGGCAAGCGGGGCGATAGCAGACTGCAATCGTCGTCCGGTGGTGTCGAACAAGCAGACGCGATTGGCCTGCAACCGCAGCCAGATCGTTTCGTCGGGTTGCACGTTGATCCGCTCGTGAAACATAGTCACCACGGTCTGTCCTCCGACGCTCGCGGTCACGTGCGTTTCCGGGCCGAGTGGCTCAACGACAATGACCTGGGCCGGGATACCCGAACCTGGCGGTGCGATAGTGAAACATTCCGGTCTGATACCGTAAACCGCTTCCGTGCCGGATGGCCTTGAAACGCTGTCGGGCAGCGGCAGTATGGCGCCTCCATCGGCCATGAAAACGGGCCGGCCGTTGGCGCTTCCGAAGTGGCCTTTCAGCAGGTTCATGGACGGTGAGCCGATGAATTCGGCAACGAACATGCTCTGCGGGTCGTCATAGAGATCGAGCGGCCGGCCGATCTGTTCGATACGGCCTCCATTCATCACCACAATCCGATCAGCCATGGTCATGGCTTCGACTTGGTCATGGGTCACGTAGACAATGGTCGTGGCAAGCCTGCGGTGCAGGCTCTTGATTTCGGCGCGCATGGCGACGCGCAGCTTTGCATCGAGATTGGAGAGCGGCTCGTCGAACAGGAAGACCTGCGGTTTGCGAACGATTGATCGACCCATGGCCACGCGCTGGCGCTGGCCGCCCGACAGCTGGCGCGGATAGCGATCGAGAAGCGGCGTCAGTCCCAGTATCTCAGCAGCTTCCGCTACGCGCTTCTGCTTCACATCTTTTGGTGCGCCGGCCAGCGTCAGCGAAAACGCCATGTTCTCCGCCACTGTCATATGCGGATAGAGCGCGTAATTCTGGAACACCATGGAGATGTCGCGTTGCTTCGGAGGCAGATCATTGACGACCTGCCCGCCGATGCCGATCGTTCCGCCGGGGATGTTTTCCAGACCCGCGATCATCCGCAGAAGCGTCGATTTACCGCAACCGGACGGGCCGACGAGCACCATGAACTCGCCGTCGTGGATGTCGACAGAGACGCCATGAAGCACCTCGACCGAACCATATGCCTTGCGCGCTTTATCGATCGCAACGTTCGCCATCAGGCCGCTCCGACTCGGATTTCATTGCACGATAAGGCGCCTTCATGTACGAGCAAGCCGATGCCGCCGTCGTGCAAAGCGTGCGGACTTCTGTCTTCCGCAAACAGCGAACTGCCGTCGGCGTCGAAGGTAATGCGATCGCCCTTGGCCGCCACTTTCATCGATATAGGCTTCTCGAATACGGTGTTGAAGCTGGTTTCAGCGAGCACCTCGGTGTCCTCGTCGCGGACGCGAACGATCTGCATCTTGCCGTCGCGGGTGACGCGGGCGCCATAATAGCGGCGTAGACCCTGCGCCCGGATTGCCAGACCGCCATAATTGCCGAGATGCATCACCACATCGCCCGACGCCTGGTAATCGGCCCACTGGCGCGTGCCATGAATGATGATGCCTTCGCCGTTGTTCTGCGAGATCCGGAATGCGGCGGGATAACGCTTGGAGAAGAAATCTGCGCCGTTGACCCAGGACATCCGCCAGAAATCGCCGTCACCAGCCGGGCGTTTCAGCGTCAGTTCAGGCGTACCATCCCACCTGACAAAGTCGACAAGCAAGCGACCATCCGCGCGCTTGCCGGTGCTGGAAATCGACAGGCCGAGCTCGGCGATAGGCTGGCCGCCGGTATCCGGGAGAACCCATTCGAGAACGGCCTCCTTGCCCGGCTCGATGATCTCCGGGGAGCCGTCGACATTGCGCAATTCGTCGTGCTCGTCGTAGACGCGCGCCCGCAGTCCTACCGCGACGGCACCGCGGTTCTTTTGATCGGCAATGATGCGACCGCGCACGACTTGACCGGAATAGACGAGCGGCGTCGCCATCAGGTCGTAGGTACGCATGTTAAGCATTTCGCGCGGCGAGAAGGTCGGACTGGTCACCACCGCGACCTGCGTGGGCCCCAACGCGTCATAGTCGATTGTGAGAGCACGGCTGCCCTCGAACTCCGCGTTGCCGACGCGCACCGCGTGGCTGACGGCAAGACCGGTCTGCGGCCTGAAGCCCTGCTGGCTGCCGGACAGCGAGAAATGGAACTGCGCGCCAGCCTTCGGAGCGTCGAGCTTTCGCCTGCCGCCCAACTGCAGGCCCAGATTGGTGAGGAAATAGGCCTGGCGGACCGCGTCGTTGATTGAGTTGCCGCCGTCGGCGGACGAGATCAGCATGCGGTCGGCGATCGGCCCGCGCCAGTCGGGGCCCTCTTCCAGCCCTTCGAGCCCGTTCATGATGCCGAGCAAGCAACCGACATTGCCGGCATTGCAATCAGTATCCCAGCCCGACGTGTTGACGATCATCTGTGCCTTCTGGAAATCCTGCGGCGCGTAGAGCACGGCCATGATCATCAGCGCGTGGTTCGGCACGACATGACAATTGCCGGGATATTTGTCGTAGCCATAGTGATGCTCGATCTTCTCACGGGTGTCGCGCCAATCCGGATGCGCCTTGTGCCAGGCCCGGATATCTCCGATCAGCTTGGCGATCAGGCAGTCCTGGGGTATCTGGCTCAGGCCGGTATCGATCAGATGGTCGATGTCCGAGGAGCCGAAGGCCTCGGCCTCCATAGCTGCCCAGAGCATGGCGGCGTAAACGGATTCGCCATCATGGCTGACCTTGCCGGCCTGTTCGGCGAGCCTTGCGGCAAGTTCGGGCTGGCGCGGCGCGACCATGGCCCAGCCGTCGATGAATATCTGCGCGCCGATCTGCTCGGCAACGGCCTGACCGTTGGTTTCAATCGAGCCGGACTGCGGGGCGGGCACACCCTTCCTGAGATTCAGCCAGGCGGTATGTTCGGTGGAATTGCCGTTGCCGCCCCACCACAGGATCGCGCGTTCTTCGACGATGTAGTTGAGCCAGGCCTTGCCGATTTCCTCGGCCGAAAGGCTTGCCTTGATACCATAGTCTTCCAGCGCGCGAATGAATGTGAAGGTGCCCGCGACATCGTCGTCCGTGACGACGAGCGGCTGGTTCAGGCGCTCATGCACGTAGTATTCAATCGGGCCTAGCTCTGCCATTATCTTCTGGTACGTCCAGCCCTCGAAAGGGCGGCCGAGATAGACCCCCACCAGCTTGCCGAGGACGCCGGCATAGACGCGTTCGAGATAGTCGTTGGGAAACTGCATCGTTCACTCCACAATTCGAAACGGGATCAGCCCTTCACCGAGCCGCCGGCCATGCCCTCGATGAAGCGCTTCTGCATGAAGACGAAGAGCAGGACGACGGGTACGACGATGATGAGGGCAGCGGCCATGATCTCGCCCCAGTCGGAACTGTATTGGCCGGAGAGCAGATAAAAGGCGATGACAGCGGTGACGTTTTCCTGCTTCTGCAGGAAGGTCGTCGCTATCAAGAACTCGTTCCACGAATTGAGGCCGATGATGAGCGCCACCGTGAGGATGCCGGGCGAGACGATCGGCAGCATTACCCGCGAGAAAACCTGCCACGAGGTGGCGCCATCGACGATCGCGGCTTCCTCGAGTTCCTTTGGAACGGCGATGAAGTAGGTCCTCAGCAGCATCACCGCGAAGGGGCTATAGAGTGCGGTATAGATCAGCGCGACGCCGAAAATATTGTTGATCAGGCCAAGCTTGGCGAAGCCGAAATAGAGCGGAAAGATGTAGAGCTGGATGGGCGCCGTCGTCGTCGCCAGCAGGTAGAAGGTGAAGATCTTCCACGACTTGAGCTTGCGTCGAGCCAGAACATAGGCGGTTAGCGACGAGGTCGAGCAGACCAAGACGATCGTCGTGCCGCTGACGACAAGGGAGTTCACGAAGGTCTTCGAAAACTTCGCGTGGTTCCATGCATTGACGAAATTCTCCCAGCGGATCGGGTCCGGCAGACCGAGCGGGTTCTCCACGATCTGAGCAGCCGGCTTCAGGGAATTGAGCACCAGAAGCGCGATCGGGAACAGAGCGATGAAGGCGAGCAGGCCAAGAAGCGCATAGGAAACCGTCAGCGTCAGGCGGCTTTCGACAAGCCTCATTGCTCTCCCTCCCGCGTCTGGATACGGACGTAGAAGAAGGTGCCAACCAGCCCGAACAGACTGATGACAAGCGCTGCGGCTGCGGCCTGCCCGACATTCAGGTCGTAGAAGGCCCTGCGGTAGGCGAGGGTGGACAGGAGCTCGCTCGAAAATGCCGGGCCGCCCTGGGTCATGATGTAGACGAAGTCGAAGGCGAGGAACGACCAGATCACCGTCATGATCATCATGAGCGTTATCGTCGGCCGAATGCCGGGCAGCAGCACGTAGCGCATCATCTGGAAATAGGTGGCGCCCTCGAGCCGTGCGGCCTCGATCTGCTCCTGCGGCACCTGGCGGAGCGCGGCGAAGAAGATGACACAAAGAAAGCCCCACCAGTGCCAGAGATCGACCGTCGCGACGCCGAACAGCGCCAGCGGCGGTTGCGTCAGCGGATTGGGGACCGGCATGCCATATCTCTTGAGGACGCCGAAGACCCCGGTAACTGGGCTATAGATCATGCCTTGCCAGACGCGCGCGGTGATGGCGGTGGCGATGACCACAGGAAGGAAATAGACGATCTGGAAGACGTTGCTGCCGCGGCGCACGATCAGCAGCATCGATGCGGCAGCGAGGCCCATGACGATCGGCACGGTGAGGAAGACGGCCGTCCAGACGATGTTGTTGCCGAGCGCCGACCAGAAGACACGATCCGCAGCCAAGGCCCGGAAATTGTCGAGGCCTGCAAAAGTCGGCGCCGAGATGCCATCCCAATTGCAGAAGGCGAGAGCGACTGTCAAAAGTGCCGGAACCAGCACGATCACGACATTGATGATCATCGTCGGGACAATGTAGAGCCGATGCATGGAATTCCTCCGGGGGAGGGCGACGCATGCCGCGCCGCCCTCAGCGGTGTGTCAGGCGCGGGCCGGAATTGCAGGCACCTTGCCCGCGTCCTTTTCCTGCTTGAACGTATCGTCGAGTTTCTTGAGAAAATCGGCGGATGAGGCTTTCTTGAGCCAAACCTCTTCCATGCCGCTGACCAGATAGGTGTCGGTCGCGGGCGGCAGGAAAGTCCACGTCGTATAGCCATATTTGCCCGCACCGACGGCGGCGGACAGCTTCTTCATGGCTTCCGTATAGAGCGGCAGCACCTTGTCTGACAGCTTCACCTTGGAGAGATCCGCAAGCGGCAGGTTCCATTCGCCTTGCCAGACCGAGTTCATCTTGATGTAGAAGTCGTCCTGGAACATGTAGTCGAGTACAGCGGCCGCACCGTCCGGATTTTCCGACTTGGCATTGATCGAAAGCGTCGAGCCGATGCCGAGCGGAAAGATGGGATCGCCGGACGCGCTGGGAAAGCCGACAAAACCCGGTTCGGCATTGTTGTCAGGGAAATAGGGCTTGACGTTGGTGAAGCTCCAGGTGCCCGTAGGCGCCATGCCTGCCTGGCCGGTGGCAATCTGCGCAAAGGCCTGTTCGGAGGTCAGCGAGAAGTAGTTATCGCCATAATAGCCCTTGTCCCACCACTCGGCCAGCTTGTCGATTGCCGCGACGAAGGCCGGATCCGTCCATTGAATGGCTCCGGTCAATGCCTTGTGGACGGTTTCCGGCCCAGCGATCGAGTTGATGGCAATCGATACATGCCATTCGTTCGCCGGACGCCAATCGGCATTGCCGGCGCCGAACGGCACGAGGCCCTTGCCCTTCATTTCATCGGCGAGGGCTTCAAGTTCTGCAATCGTCGTAGGTGCTTTCCAGTTGTTCTTCGCGAACAGCGTTTTGTTGTAGAACAGCCCCAGCGTCTCGTAGGTCTTGGCGAGCGCGTAGAGCTTGCCCTCGTAGCGGCCGAGATCGAGGAACAGAGGCAGCAGCCGTTCGTTCCAGCCGTATTTCTTGGCATAGTCGTCGAGTGACAGGAGTTGTCCAGCCTGCGCCATGGCGGCGACATAACTTGGGCCCGCGGTGAAGACGACGTCGGGTCCGGTGCCCGAGAGCATGGCGACACGAAGCTGCTTGTCGAGATCGGAGCCGCGGAAGTCGATGCTCAGGAGCTCTTCCGGATGGGCCGCGTTGAATGGGTCCACAAGCAGAGTCTTGAGATTGTCCTGATTTTCCGGCGATGCCGATTCATACCAGAACGTCACGGGATTTTGGTCGGCCGAATAGGCGACGCGCGGCAGGAGCGGCAGGCTTGCCAGACCAAGTCCGGCTTTCAGAATTGTACGGCGTTGCATGGTTTTCCTCCCAGTTTGTCAGACGGCCAGTGTCTAGATAGCTCGTGTCGAGCCTCGTTGGATAAGTTCGAAGGGCATTTCCAGCGCAGTCCCCGCACCGGTCTTCGTGCCGCGAAGCCGCTCCATTAGCGTCTGTGCCGCGCGCGCGCCCATTTGCCATTGAAACTGTGCAACGGTGGTCAGCGGCGGCGTGACCAGCTTCGCTGCAGGAATATCATCGAAGCCGACGACGGCGATCTCTCTGGGTATCTCGATGGCGCGCTCGCGCAGCGCCTGCATGACGCCGACGGCCATAAGGTCATTGGCGGCGAATATCGCGGTGGGCTGAAACGTGCTCGCAAGTATCGCTTCAGCGGCGCGTGTGCCGCCGATCTCCGAGAATTCCTCGTCAATGATCACATGGTCCGGATATCCTGCCCTGGCGAGGGCCGAGCGATAGCCATCGATGCGAGTGGCTTGGGGTCCACCGCGGCCGGCTACCATGGCGATACGCTTGTGGCCCTGGCCGATCAGATGCTCCGTGACCGCAAGCGCCGCGGCCCAGCTGTCGACATAGATGTCGTCGACGACGATCTCGCCGCCGCGCTTCTTGGAAGACTCGATGCGGACCACCGGAACCCCTGCTTCGACCAAGGGGCTGAAATCGCTGGCACGCAAAGTGAAGAAGACACCGATCACACCATCGACGCGACCCTGACGGGCCCAATCGAGGAAGTGCCGCTCGCGTTCCGGTGTGCCATCGGTGTTGACTGCGATAACGTCGTAACTCAGGCCGTCCGTCACCGATTGGATGCCGCGGATCAGCGATGGATAAAAAGGATTGGTGATGTCCGGTACGATACAGGCGATGGTCATCGAACGGCTGGTCTTCAACGCCTGCGCAAAGCGGTTGGGAACGTAGCCCAGTTCCTTGGCAGTCTTGGTGATGCGTGCCCAGGTCTCCGCCGGGATCGAAGGAGCGCTGCCGCCCCCCAGCACCATGGAAACGGCGGCCTGCGAGACCCCCGCCGCCCTGGCCACATCCTTCTGCGTCGCTCTGCCGCTTGCCATCGGTTATCCGGTGATACGTATTACTGATACGTATCACTATCAGCTTTGGATCCAGTGTCAACAGCTTCGCGGCAGCTGGCTCGGTCCGGAGCGAAGCCGTTAGACAATCATTCTGCCCATGACCGGCTCCCTGCTGCCGGCAGGCTGCCTGAAATCGAGATCATGGAGCCCGCATCTTCGATGCAGACAGCGATGCGCACGATGGGGCGCCAGAGGATGAAATTCTCAAAAATACGACGGCGACCTGGGCAGGTTGCCAAAGGATGTTTGGGGTCTAATCGCCGTTAAGACCGGGTGACTGCTGCTCGCTCGTGGGGCCTGATTGGATGCAATCATCGAGGCTCCGCCAGCGCATCTATACCTTCGTCTGATTGGATCATAACGCGGCATTTCGTAAATTAAAACGCTGAGAAAACGCCCGTGCGGCATGTAGAGGGACCGAGACCATGACGCAACAATTGAGCAAGACAACCCGTCCGGATCGCTTCCTTCGCACTCCGACAGATCTGGGCTCCGACGCGACCCGCGACATCGCCGCTGGCCTCGCCGGTCTTCTTGCTGATGTGTTCGCCCTGTATCTCAAGACCAAGAACTTCCACTGGCACATGAGCGGTCCAAGTTTCCGGGATTATCACCTTTTGCTCGACGAGCATGCGGACCAGATCTTTGCTATGACCGACGCGATCGCCGAGCGCGCGCGCAAGATCGGCGGAACCACGATCCGTTCAATCTCCGATATTGCGGGACGCCAACGCATCCTTGACAACAATGCCGACTATGTCGCCCCGCAGGATATGCTCGCCGAGCTTCACGGCGACAACAAGCAATTGGTGGCTGAACTGCGTCGCATCCATGAGCTGTGCGATAGCTATTCGGACATTGCCACTGCGAGCCTGGTCGAAGTGTGGATCGACGAAAGCGAACGGCGCAGCTGGTTTCTCTATGAAATTTGCCGCGTCTGAGCGGAAAAGCGGGGCAGGGCCGACGAGTGTCCGCACGCAGCACCGGCAGGTCCCGCCTTCGGGGATCGCGTAACTCCTCTAAATGAGCGGCAAGGGCTCGCGTGGGACAGCCCGCTGACCGACGGTCAGGGGGCATCGATCCGCATCGACTGTTCAGCCCGGCACCGACTCAAACTCGTTTTGTCGGGCGGGGATGGCAGCGGCGCGGACCGCGTCGTTGGCATAACCTTCCCGGGTGGGCCGCAGCTTCGAAACCCTACCAGGTGCTCTTGTAATCCGAACGACGACCCGCCTAGCCGGCTTTCTTGGCAGATCGTGGCATGGTTACCGCGCCATCAATTTGGACACGTTTCGCCACTGCGGTTTTCCTATCTGGTGAACGCCGCATGTCTCCGGGCATGCGACGCCAATTTCGAGGCCGCACGGTCGACCGATTGCACCTAGGTGTCTCCAATACCTTCGGACAGCTGTTCACATCTGCGTGACTAGATTATCGTCACTGTTGACACGCTAACTCAGCGTGGATCGCAGATATGAGGCTCTTGATGAAGGGAAAGCCCACTTCAAAGGCGGTCATTGTCTCCTGAAACGGCCAAGGCCGGGTGGAAGCTCGTCTCTGTAGGAAGCCACTCAAGGTTGGCGCCGATTAGATTGACGGTGGGCTGCACTTGATTTGCGGATTTTCGCGGGTCAATTTCTCTCTCCGAGCACGGGCTCATTCTCCTACCAGCAAGAATCTTGATGGCTGAGGATTCCGAGTACGCATTGGAGCCTCTTCGCGAAGGGGCGGAGTTCACGCTCTACCGCGGCAGAGAGCACGGCAATCAGATACCGATCTTAGCGGTGGCGGTCGCTGCTGAGCAGCCGTCACTTCAGAGTCTGCGGCGGCTCGAACACGAATACTCGTTGGCGAGCGAACTTGATGCAGCGTGGGCGGCTCGGCCCATCGCGATGACTCGTCAGCAAGGGCGAATGTTCCTCATTCTTGAGGATCCAGGTGGTGAACCCTTGGATCGGGCAGTTGAGCAGAACAAGGGACACCCGATCGATCTGCTCCGCTTTTTGCGTACAGCCATTGGTTTGGCAGCGGCGCTGGGTCAAGTCCACCGGCGAGGCCTCATCCATAAGGACATTAAGCCGGCGAACACACTTGTCGACGACTTCGGTCACGTTTGGCTTACCGGCTTTGGGGTCGCGTCCCGCCTTCCCCGCCAGCGTCAGTCGCCTGAGGCGCCCGAATTTATCGCCGGGTCACTCCCGTACATGGCTCCCGAACAGACCGGGCGGATGAACCGTTCTATCGATTCTCGGAGTGATCTCTATTCTCTGGGTGTCACGCTGTACGAAGTCTTGACCAGCAGTCTCCCGTTCACCGCTTCTGATCCGATGGAGTGGATTCACTGCCACATTGCGAGGCGCGCTGACTCGCCCACTGAGCGGGTAAGGGAAATTCCTCAGGTGCTGTCGTCAATCGTGATGAAGCTTCTGCTGAAGACGGCGGAGGAACGCTATCAGACTGCCGGGGGTGTCGAGGCAGACCTGCGTCGATGTCTGGTGGAATGGCAGCTGCATGGTCGCCTCGAGCCATTCCCGCTGGCCGCGCACGACACATCGGACCAACTGCTGATCCCAGAGCAGCTCTATGGGCGCGAACGCGAGATCGACTCCCTGCACGCGTCCTTTGACCGGGTCGTGGCCGAAGGCACCTCAGAACTCGTACTGATATCCGGCTATTCCGGCGTCGGCAAATCCTCGTTGGTGAGCGAATTGCATAAGGTCCTGGTCCCGTCACGCGGACTTTTCGCTGCAGGCAAGTTCGACCAGTACAAGCGCGACATCCCATACTCAACCCTGGCTCAGGCTTTCCAGATTCTGGTCCGTCAGATTCTCGTCAAGAGCGAAGCGGAAGTGGAGCAATGGCGGGATGTGTTGGCAGAGGCGGTCGGCTTGCACGGACAGCTGATCGTCAACCTCGTTCCCGAAGTGGGGTTCATCATCGGGAAGCAACCGGCCGTTTCCGATCTGCCACCTCAAGAAGCGCAAAACCGATTTAAGGTGGTGTTCTGCCGCTTCCTTGCAGCGTTCGCGAGGCCGGATCATCCCCTCGCCCTGTTCCTCGATGATCTGCAATGGCTGGACGCAGCCACGCTCGACGTCATCGAACATTTAATCACGCACTCGGAAGTGCGCCACCTTCTGCTGGTAGGCGCCTATCGGAACGACGAGGTCGGTCCGGCTCACCTGCTTTTGCGAATGCTGGATACAATCAAAAACGCGGATGCAAGGGTGGGGGAGATAATGTTGGCTCCCCTTGGGCTCGACGATGTCAGTCAGCTTACCGCAAGTGCCATGCAGTGTGACATCGAGCGCGCGCGGCCTTTGGCGCAGCTGGTTCACGAGAAGACCGGCGGAAATCCATTCTTTGCAATCCAATTCTTGACGGAGTTGGCCGACGAGGGATTGCTGGTGTTCGACCACGTCGGGCATGCTTGGCAATGGGAAATCGATCGCATCCACGCGAAGGGTTATACCGACAATGTGGTGGATCTCATGGTGGAAAAGCTGAAGCGGCTTTCTCCGCCCACCCTGGAAGTGCTGAAACAGCTCGCCTGTCTTGGCCACGTCGCCGGAATCGCCACACTGACTCTGGTACACGATGAAACAGAGGAAGCAATGCACGCGACGCTGCGGGAGGCCGTCTACGCTGGTCTCATCGATCAGCTGGATGGCGCATACAGGTTTCTACATGATCGAATTCAACAGGCGGTCTATTCGCTCATTCCCGACGAGCACCGAATTGACACCCACCTCCTCATCGGCCGCAAGCTGCTGGCGAACATGACAGGTGACCAGCTCGCCGAGCATCTGTTCAATGTCGTCGGCCAGCTCAATGGGGGCGCTGGGCTGCTGACTGAACTGCCGGAGAAAGCCCAGCTGGCGGCGCTCAACCTGCGCGCCGGCAGAAAGGCCAAAGCGTCGGCTGCCTATGTGTCTGCATGCGTGTATCTAGCGGCCGGAATGGCCATGCTCGACGAAAGAAGCTGGGACAGTCAGTACGAGTTAACGTTCGGCCTCTGGTCCGAACGTGCGGAGTGCGACTTTTTAACCGGCAATTTCGAAGAAGCCGAGCAATTAATAATGGATTTGCTGCAATGCGCCGCGTCGAAAGTCGATCTGGCGGCCACCTACCGTCTGAAGGTCCTGCTCCATACTCTGAAATCGGAAAACGCCCAAGCCGTCGACAGCGCACTCTCGTGCCTGGGGCTATTCGGCATTGAAATGCCGGCGCACCCAAGCTGGGCGCAGGTCCAGGCCGAATACGAGACGGTCTGGCAGGTCCTCAGCGGACGCCCGATCGAAAGCTTGATCGATCTGCCCATGATGAAGGATCCGGAAATGCTGGCCGCGATGGACGTGCTGTCAGTGCTCCTCTCGCCGGCTCACCATACTGACTTCAATTTATGGTGCCTGCTCGCGTGCCGGATAGGCAAGATGGCCATGCAGCACGGAACAAGCGGCGCATCCGCCCATGGGTATGCCGATCTCGGCCAAATCCTCGGACCAGTTTTTCGCCGCTATAGCGACGGTTATCGATTCGCCGAGCTCGCTTGCGACATTGTCGATAAGCACAGCTTCGTCGCGTACCGTGGGAAGGCCTACCACGCGAAAGGAGTAGTGGCTGTCTGGACGCAACCGATTGCAAGCTCGATAAATTTTCTGCAAACGGCCTTTCGCATAGCAACTGACACCGGTGATCTGACCGTCGCCTGCTACTGCATAGACAAGTCCATCACCGAGTTTCTGATGCGGAACGATCCGCTCGACGCGGTGTGGCGCGAATCGGAAATGGGCCTGAACTTTGTCCGCAAAGCTCGGTTCGATGACGTGGCCACCGTTATCATGGCCCAGCAACGCTTCATTGCGACCATGCAGGATCGTACGTTAACCTTCTCCACTTTCAGTGATGCGACGTTTGACGAAGCAGACTTCGAAGCGCAAATCACGACTGACGGGACGGCGACGGCGGCCTGCCTATACTGGATACTCAAGTTACAAGCCCGTTTCCTGTCGGGCGACTACGTCGAGGCTCTAGCGTCAGCCGAGACGGCGAAAGAAATGCTTTGGGCCGCACCCGTTCATTTCCAGCAGCTCGACTACTTCTATTACGCCGCGCTGACCATGGCCACACTCTATGAGAACGCTTCGGCCGGCGAGAAGCGAGCATGGCATGATCTTCTGGCGCTGCACCTGGAACAATTGAGAGAATGGGCGGAAAACTACCCACCCACCTTCGGTGACAAGCATGCACTGCTGGCTGCTGAGATCGCCCGTATCGAAGGACGGGACGCCGACGCCATGCGGCTTTACGAGCAGGCAATTGGTTTGGCTCGCGACCAAAGTTTCGTGCAGAACGAGGGCCTGGCCTGTGAGTTGGCCGCCAGGTTTTACAACGCGCGCGGCTCCGAGACATCGGCCAATGCCCACCTGCGCAAGGCCCGGGGCTGTTATCTCCGCTGGGGCGCCCACGGCAAGGCGCGGCAGCTCGATCGGCTTTATCCGCACTTGGCCGCTCCGGAAGGAGAACGTGGTGCCGCAATCGTTGGCCCCCCGATTCAACATCTGGACGCAGCGAGTGTCATACTAGCCTCACAGGCTCTGTCCAGCGAGATCGAATTGCCCAAATTGATCGAGCGACTGATGAGGACCTTGATCGAGAACGCAGGCGCGGATCGCGGCCTTTTGATTCTGCCGACAGGGAATGAATATCTGATTCAGGCGGAGGCGCGAGCGACCGGAGATCAGATCGAAGTCACGATGCGTCAAGAGCCGATCACCCCGATCACATGTCCAGAATCCCTCGTCCGCTACGTCATCCGTACACGGGAAAGCGTGATTCTCGATGATGCTTCCAAACCTAACCTGTTCTCTGTTGATGACTATTTGCGCCACCGACAATTGAAGTCGATCCTCTGCGTTCCGCTGATCAAACAAGGAGAGTTGACCGGAATTCTCCTCCTCGAAAATGCGCTGACTTCACACGCGTTCACACCGGCTCGAATCACTGTCTTGGAACTCCTGGCGGCGCAAGCAGCGATCTCGCTCGAGAACACACGTCTCTATAGCGATCTCCAAGAACGGGAGGCGAAGGTTCGACGTCTCGTCGACTCCAATATCATCGGGATATGTATCTCCGATCTTGGCGGTCGCATCATGGAGGCCAACGAGGCCTTTCTCAATATCGTGGGATATACCCGCGAAGATGTTACTTCGGGCCTCCTCCGCTGGACCTCCTTGACGCCTGCCGAATGGAGAGGGGCAGACGAGCGAGCCTTGGCGGATATGGCTTCTACTGGCACTTACAGGCCTTATGAAAAGGACCTTCTTCGGAGTGACAACAAGCTCGTGCCCGTGCTTGTGGGTGGGGCGATCTTCGACGAACTCCGACATCAGGGCGTGGCCTTCGTCGTGGACCTGACCGAGCGAAAACGCGCCGAGGCAGAGGTGGTGCATGCCAACCGCGTAGCAACGATGGGCCAGCTCGCCGCGTCCATTGTCCACGAAGTCAATCAACCTATCGCGGCCACGCTGATGAATGCCGGAACCGCGATGCGCTTGCTCGCCCGCCAGCCGCCAAATTTGGAAGGGGTCAAGAACGCGATCGGCCGTATTATCAGCGACGGTAAGCGGACCGCTGATATTGTGAGCCGGATTCGTCACTTCTCCAAAAATGCGCCGGCTCGGAAGGAAAACTTGGAAATCAACGAGACAATTTTGGAAATTGCGGCACTAGCCCGTATCCCAATGTTAGAGAGAGGCGTCTTGGCGAAGATGCAACTGGCAGACGGGCTGCCGCATATTTTCGGGGACAGAGTCCAGTTGCAACAGGTGATTCTGAACTTAATCATGAACGCCATCGAAGCCATGAGCGAGATTGAGCAGGGATTGCGCGAATTGACGATCAGGACCAGCAAGGCTGAGTCAGGCGGCGTCCTTCTCTCGGTAAGTGATACGGGCCCGGGTCTGTCTCAGGCTAACCCGGAGAGCATCTTTGAAGCGTTTTACACGACCAAGTCCAACGGTTTGGGGATGGGATTGCCGATCTGTCGCTCGATCGTGGACGCGCATGGTGGCAGGCTCTGGGCAACGCCGAACAAACCTCATGGCGCCGTGTTTTCCGTGATGCTGCCAATTGGGGAAAAACCGCTTTAAGAGCGGCGCGCACCAAACACCATTCAGTGACGGTCTCCTCTTAATTCAAGGTGATCGACTTCTGTCAGCGCTCGGGCGATCTTGCGGCTGTAGGCCTCCTTGCGGAGGCTTCCGACCAGCACGGCCACTTTGATTGGGCTTCTCAATGACACCTTGACCCTCCTCGCAGTCCGCAACCCCACCGAGGCCACACCGATGCAGCACGAGGAAACGCCAGGTTTGGCGACTGGTCTATTGAACGTACGTGTTGGCGGCGTTCGGCGGTAGATGGTGCTGCAGCAGGTAGCTCGGCGGATTCACCGGTGACGAACTGGCAAGAGCCGATCCGCCGTCAGGCGTTCGCGTACCACCAGCCGGCGGGACGAGCCGCATCGCGGGTATTCCTGGCAACAGCCTCGATCCGAGATGCTATCACGCGGCTGACACAGGGCCCGCGAGGGCTCGAGCGCGCGCCGCGACGACCAGACACCTCTTCCGGCGGGTTTGCATCACATGAAGCCGGTTCTCCTACCCAGCAAGACAGGTCCGGCCACAATCCCCAGCGAGGCGATGGGCCGTGCCCATGTGGCAGCGCTCGTTTGCATCAGGGCAGACGTCGGCTGGCCAGCATGTCGAGCGAAACCTGCCAGAGGCGAGCCGCCTTCTGCGGATCGAGCGCGTAGTCGGCGACACCACGGCGAACCCCCGGCTGGTGTGGACCGGCTTCGTTGCAGTCCTCAAAATAGCGCCCCGAGACGCCATTGACGAGCGGCGAGGTTGCCAGGAAGACCGATGTGGCGGCGCCCTGTTCGACGTTCTTCCAGGAGACGACGGTGCTAGCCGGTTCGAAGCTCACTGGCCCGGCGGTAGGCGTGTCCATAAAGCGGGTCAAGCGGGTGCCAAGGATGCGGCCCGGATTGAGGGCGTTCACTGTGATGCCGTCGGCCGCCCAGCGTCGCGCCGCCTCTACCGCGAAGAGAATGTTGGCGGTCTTCGATTGGCTGTAGGCCGCCCAGGAGTCGTAGGGGCGCCGTTCGAAGTTGATGTCGTCGAAGTCTACCTCGGCGTTGATGTGGCCCACCGAACTAACCACCACCACACGTGCGCAGGAGGTGCTCCGCAAGAAATCGTGGAGACCGGTCGTTAGGGCGAAGTGGCCGAGGTGGTTGGTGGCAAACTGCAATTCCCAGCCTTCTCGCGTCCGCCGCTCGGGTGAGGCCATGATGCCGGCGTTGTTGACCAAGATGTCGAGGGGGCCGCGCCACCCTGACACGAAGGCAGCCACGGAGATCTGGTCGGCGAGATCCAGTCCGACCACTGGCACGTCGCGGTTGCCCGTGGTCGCCGTGATATCTTCCGCGACCCGTTGGCCTGCGTCGATATCCCTGACCGCGAGCGCTACCTCCGCGCCGGCGCCCGCGAGCGCGCGGGCGCTCTCGACCCCGATCCCGGACGAGGCCCCGGTCACAACTGCGCGCTTGCCCCGGAGGTCAATACCTTGGATCACGTCAGCTGCCGTCGACTGCGCGCCAAACCGACTGGTGATCCGGCCGACGATTGTGTGGGCTTTGATGGTAGGGAAGTCTGGATCGGTCATTGCAAATTCCAGTGTATCCGATAGTCCACCAGCCGCGACTCGGATGCGGCGGGGAAGGGATTCCCGCACTGACAGGCTCTCGATGGCGCCGCGAAAATCGTCTGGTGCTATCCGTAAACTTCTTTGCATAGCTCCCGGCATACTCCATCGGGGTCGCCTTCAAGGTGATGCAGGACACAAAGTCGACGACGCTCCGATGCGAGTTCATCCCGCCAGTGAAGCAGCCCGCGGGACACCACTATTTTGCGTCGGCCGCCGCATCCTCGATTAGCGCGGCAACCTCATGGGGACGGGAGACCATCACCACGTGTGAGGCTCCCGCGATGACCACGACCTTCCGGGCATGGGCGCGCTCAGCCATGAACGCCATCGCGGCGGGCGGGATGTTGCGGTCTGCGGCACCGTAGATCCACCAAGATGGGATTGTCTTCCAGGCCGCGCGAACCGCCCGATCGGCCAAGGCGGCCTGCGTCACCGGTCGCTGCGCCGCAGCCATTAATCGTGCGTCGGCCGTCGGAACGTCGGCTGCAAATTGCTCCGGGAACTTGTCCTGCTGGATATATAGGTCCTGCTCGCCAGTTGGTAGGTTGATCGGGGGCGCCAGCGTCGGCCCGAGCGTGCTTCCCGGAAACTTGCCGGTCAGTCCGAGGCTACTCTCGCCGATATCGGGCGCGAACCCTGCCACATAGACGAGCGCCTTCACTTTGCTCTGCTCGTCCGCCACTGCGGAGATCACCGCCCCTCCATAGGAATGGCCGACGAGGACCACCGGCCCTTCTACGGAAGCAACCACACTTGCCACCTGGGCCGCATCACCACCTAGACTGCGCAACGGATTAGCCGCCGCAATGACCGCGAACCCGTCGCGGGTCAGCTCCGCGACTACTCCATTCCAACTAGCGGACTCTGCGAAGGCGCCGTGAACAAGGACGATGGTCGGCCTTCGCTCCCCGGCCAGAGCCGCCGCCGTAAGGTTCAACGCCGCAGCGATCGCAATGGTCTTCATAAAAGTTTTCATAATGGATTCTCCAAAAATATCCGGAGGAAGTAGAGCCGTGCTGCGAACCCAAATCCACTAGACCAAGGTGTCGCCAATACCTTTGTCTCCAAGATCGCTACGACCGTGACGCGGCCCGCCAGCCGTCCGCCGTCCGCAAAAACGGTCTCTTCCGACCACCGGATATGCAATTCGTCAGGGTCTAAGGGCGCACCAGAGTTCACGGCCAGGAAGCTTCCGTCACCAGAAAGTTGAGCTGAACATAATCGGCGTCGCTGACCGCTTGCGCAGTTCGGGTCAATTACGCTGCCGTCATTGAGTCCGCGCTGGGCCGTCGCTGTCATGCAGAGATGAACACGTCGGTGAACAATCCGGCGACTCCGGCGGCGATGTGACGGATTGCGTCTCGATCTCGACGGATGAATTCTCGACCGTGCGCCCCCGGCGGACGAGTTGGCAGATGCATTATTCCATCGCCGATTGCACCTCGGGCACCGTTTCACGACTACACCATCGATCCCGGGGGGACCGGAGGCACGTGACGAATTCGCCGGCGGCGCAATCAGCGAACAGCGGCTTCAACGATGGCAACATCCTCTTCGGCCGTGCCGCCGCTGACGCCGACGCCCGCGTAAACTGTGCCGTCGTCGTCGACCAGGGGGATGCCGCCACCCATGGGGCAGAAGCGTCCGCCGCCCACCGTGGGCAGCGCATACAGCGATTGCCCCGGCTGCACGAGCGGCAGGATGTCAGCCGTGCGCAGGCGCACGAGGGCCGAGGTGTACGCCTTTCGCTCGGAAATCTCGAGCGCGAAGACAGGCGCGCCGTTCATCCGGTGCTGGAGCACCAGATTGCCGTGGACGTCGATGATGCATACTGCGACGGGAACCTCGGCCTTTGTCGCTTCTGCCTCCACACGTTCGGCTAGCGCCTTCGCTTTCATGAGCAGATCCATAGGGGTTCTTCCTTCTCTTGGAGGGACGCCGTCACCATCGACGGCGGTCTATCGCGGCGGCAATTCGCCCAGGTGAAAGCCCAGCCGGTCCTCGACATCTCCAGGCGCCTGGAAACCCTTGGCGGTCAGCGCTTTGATCCCCTCCTGGGCCGCGGGTCGACCCAGCGATGCTATGCAGGCTTCCCAGCCGGCACCGAACTCGACATCCGGAGTCAGGCTGGTGTTAACCAGGCGCTTAGTCTGCGCGATCGCCCACTTGTCAAACCTGGAGATACGCGTAGCAAGCGCATCGACATAGGCGTCGAGCTCAGCGTCGGGCAGGGCCTTGTTCACGTAGCCATAAGCCTCGGCCAGTTCGCCGCGGATGTCCTCAGAGCTCAATAGCACCTCCATCGCGCGATTGCGGCCGATGAGGTGGGGCAGGCGGGCCATCGGTCCACCGCCGGCGACCATGCCCACGCCAACTTCCCACTGGGAGATAATGGCCTTTTCCCTGCTTGCGAAAGCCATGTCGCAGGAAAGGGTGATCTCGCTGCCATTGCCCGTAGCACGACCGCGGATGAGCGCGATCGAGGCGACCGACGCGCGCGTCAGCCGCACGAGGAAATCCGGCCAGGGCGGCAGCCCGGTCCGGCCCGGCGGCAGCGCGAGCATGTCGTCGATCCGCGCCTTGAAATCGGAGTGGTTAAGGAAGTAGCCGTCCACGCTGCTGTCGAACACCACGACCCGAACGTCATCGTCGGCCTCGATAGCGTCGATCAGATGCGTGAATTCTTGAACCATTTGCGGGCCCATGACGTTGAGCGGCGGGTTGTCGAACGTCACTCGCCAATAGGCAGGCGTCCGGCGTGTCAGGCGAATCTGCGAGTTGATTGTCTTGGCGTCCACTGGACCCTCCTTCGGTGTTTGAATGCACGGTCCTCAGAGAATGATGCACGGGCTTCTTGCCCGCGATTAGACGAACGTATTGCCAAGACCATGGTGTCGGCCTGGCAAGGTAGGGCCGACCGCTCGACGATTGGCCGACCGACTTCGGACTCCAAGCAGCGGCCGCGCCGCCTCTATTCGCGCTGCGAACGTTTGCTGTAAAAGAACTTCCCCGGTATGAGCCCGCGCGGCTCCGATGGAACCCTGCTCAAAGGTGCTCACACAGGCACCGAGTCACAGCTGAGGGCCGGCGGATCGCCATCGTCTTCATCCCGGCTTTCTCAGAGATTATGAGTCCTAGGAAAACTTCGGCGGATGAACGGCAAAACTTCGAAGTGGCACGATGTCAACCAGTCCTGAAACGACTCGCGCACAGAATTCTCGTCATCGGCCGCATCTTCGGCACCTTCCGGAAGTGAGTTGGAGATGGGCAGGCTAACGGACCGTCAGCGGCCGGCATCGGCAGAGTCGATGCATAAACTCGTCCCGATGTGATTGCAGCGCAGCAGCTTGTGCTGTGGGGCGGTCCCGATCTCCCTGCCGCCCCCGAACCGACTGACCGCGTTGTCCCGACATAGGCTTGCCAGAGAAGGTCAGGCCTGGACCTTGGTTCCCGCTGACATAAGGCGGCCGCCGTGAGTCTCGACGATCGAGCGGCTGACTGCAAGGCCAGCCCACGCGGTCAGGCTACTGCCGTAGAAGGCGGGCGAACATTTGTTCGAGATGCTCTGGCGTGGTGCCCTTGCGGGCATGCCGCACCATGAAGAGCACTTGGGGGGGGACCCATTCACCGCGATCACGGAAAAAATAGGACCTGTTTTGAATAAGGCCGATCTCTTGCGGCGTGCGGCGACGGCTCGATCGCGCCGGCCCTGACACGGACCGGCTTCAGCGCCGGGGCGCCGGAATCCTTGACGATCGTCAAACCGCGCGAAAAGAACTGATCGTCGTGCTGGTCACGCCCGATGTTAATGATCGCGGATCCCTTCAGATGCTTTTCCAGCATCGACAGCACGCGCCGCAAAGAGGGTCCGTCGAACGCGTCCATTGCTTTGTCGATGATCACCCATTTCGGCTGCCGCAAGGCGAGCCTGGCCACGCCCAGCAAGCGCTGTTCGTCATCGCCCAGCTCATGGTCCCAGCGCCCGACGCGCTCGAGCGACGACGATAGCCGTTCAAGACCAACCTCGGCCAATACAGCCGAAATCTCGGCATCACTCGCCGGCGCATGCCCGTTCGCGTGATTGAGCACATCGCGCAGCGTGCCGGCCGGCAAATACGGCACCCGCGGCACGAAAATGAGGGTTTCTCCGGCAGGCAGGCCGATCTTGCCGCCGCCCCACGGCCACAGCCCGGCGATGGCGCGGAAGAACAGCGTCTTGCCGGCACCCGGTTCGTCGGTGATCATGACGCGTTCGCCGAGGTGGATTTCGACATGCTGATCGGAGAGTTTGGTGCAGCCCTCCGGCGAGGCCACTTGAAGCTTCTCGAACGTCAGGTTGCCATTGGCGTTTTGATCGAAGGTGATGCGCTTTTCGGTGTTGTGCAGCACATCGGTTTCATTGAGCGCGATGCGGAAGTCGGCGACACGCATCAACGTAGCGCGCCAATCGGCGATGCTGCCGATGTTGTTGATGAACCAGCGCAACGAAGAATGAACCTGGTTGAAGGCGCCGACCGCCATCATCAGCCCGCCAAAGCTGATATCGCCCGAGAAATAGACTGGCGAGGCGACCAGGATCGGCGCCACGACAGTGATCCAGCCATAAGTATCGGTCACCCAGGAGAGGTTGATCTGGGCAGTAAAAATGCGCCGCATGGCGCCTAGCACCGTGCCGAGGTCAAGTTCGAGCCGTCGCCTAGCGTCGGCTTCGCCATGGTACAGCGCGATGGCATCGACGTTCTCGTTGACGCGCACCATCGAGGAGCGCAGCTCCGCTTCCCGTGTGTAGCGGTCGCTGTTCAGGCTGATCAGCGGCCGCCCGACCAGCCAGCTCAGCCAGGAGGCGGTTCCGGCATAGAGGAACGCTGCCCAGACCATGTAGCCCGGTATGGCCAGCGACCAGCCGTTGACGTGGAAGACGAAGCCCGAAGACAGTTCCCAGAGCACACCACGAAGGATACGAGCAGTATGAGCGACTGCAGCAGCCCGACACCAAGGTCGGTCGATAGGTCCGAGAGGTGCGCCGCATCCTGCTGCATGCGCTGGTCGGGATTGACGCCGATGGCGCCGGCATTGGCCAGCCGGAAGGCACGCGCCGGCCGCATCCACTGGTCGATAAGGTCGAGCGTCAGCGCCTCGCGCAGCTTCAGCCGGATCATCTGCTTGAGCCAGGTCTGGCCGATGTTGAGCACCACCAGCCCACCGGCGATCATCGCAAAGACGAGGAGCTGATGCAGAAAACCCGCCATGTCGCGGCGCGCCAGCGCGTCATAGAAAGGCTGGTTCCAGCGGTTCAGCAGGACCTGACCGATCGATGTCGCGATAATGACGGCCGTGATGCCGACCCACGTGCACAGCAACCATTTGCGAACCGGAGACCCCGCCAGCGCCTGCTTGATCGTGGCCATCTGATCGCGCAGGCTACTGGCTTCGACAGCCAGCAGCTGAACGGCGGCCTGATTGTTCAGTTGATCAGCCATGCCAGAAGTCCTTGCGTTCAGATGCGATGCTGAAACCGGATGAGGAGAGCCGCCGCCTCTTACCCAGCCCGTGAGCCCAACACGACAGATAGGTCCAAGAAATGTCGGGCGAGGCAAGTCGCGACTCCGGATGCAGGAGCTAAGGTGTGATCACCGGGAAGCGCACACCCGCAAACGATCCGCACTGGGTAAATTTCCATTGCACGGTGCCGCCGAGTTCTGCGGTCAGCCCGCGTATCAACCGCCGCCCACGACCCTCGGACAGATCAGAGGCCGGGCATCCGTCGTCGCAGACGACACACGAGACGCTGCTGCCACTCCTGTTCAGTGTGACGCGGATAGAACCTCGGCGATGCTTTAGACTATGACGTGCCGCGTTCCGGACCAGTTCGGAGACGATCAGACCGACGCGCCAGCATCGCGCGGCGTCGAGCTGGATTTCATCCGTAGCAACGGTCAGTTGAATGCCTTGCTCGCTCAGGGACGCGCGCACAGGCTGGAACACAGCTTCCCAACATGATGACCGAGGTCGATGTATTCCTCAGTGATCGGTACGAGAAGCGATCGATGCGCCTCAGCCATCGCCTGCAGACGGTCCACCGCGCGCCTCAACGCCGGCTCGGCCGTCACATCCGTTGGTGACGCGGCAGACGACAGGATCGCTATCGCTTCAGTATATTCCTCGATCACCCGGTGACTGATCTCTTCAGCCAGATGCAATGCCACCGGCTGGCACGATGCGAGTGATGGATTCGCAAATCCAGTCGGCATGGCCAAATCCTCCGGTAAACCGCCCGCCGCGAGACTTGCCCTCTCGACGTTGCCAGAAGACAACAGCAGACCCCGGCGAAACCTTCGATTGCACCAAGGTGTCGGCGGTACTTAAGACCGAGGTGCGCCGCGCGCATTTGCGCTTTAAGCATCGGCAGGCGAGCCCGTACCGCCAAATGATCAACAATCTCCGTCAACTATTGACCTGCGCTTTGGAGGCTCCGCTGATCATCGATATTGTGCGACGGGTCCCGGTATAGCCATCGATACCAAAGTGTGCGCGACACCATTGGCCAATGGTTCGAGGCCTCGATTGTCCGCATGTGTAAACGGGGGCAGGTGTAGCGTAGCCGGGTCGGTGCCCGGACACCATCGAGGTTATCATGGAAACTGAACAGAAAGTGGTCGTCATCACCGGCGCGTCGCAGGGCATTGGCGCAGCTCTGGTTGAGGCCTATCTCGGCCGGAACTACCGCGTCGTTGCCACCTCGCGCTCTATGAAGCCTTCCGATAGATCGGACGTGCTCGCGATCAGGTGATATCGGCGACCCCGCTACGGGGCCGAAGGTGGTTGAGCAAACACTCCAGCGCTTCGGACGGATCGATACGCTGATAAACAACGCCGGCGTCTTCCTTGCCAGCCGTTTCACGAATTACTCGGCGGAGAACTACACCCGTCTCGTCGCGACCAACCTGACCGGTTTCTTCTTCGTTACCCAGGCCGTGATCGCCGCAATGGAGCGCCAAGGCAGCGGACATGTCGTCAACGTCACCACCAGCCTGGTGAAGCAGGCCAACTCGAAGGTGCCATCGGTGCTCGCGTCCCTAACAAAGGGCGGGGTCGACGCCGCAACTAGGAGTCTGGCGATCGAATATGCCCGCAGTGGAATCCGGGTGAATGCGGTGTCGCCTGGCGTCATTAGGACGCCGATGCACGAACCGGAGACATACGAGACGCTGGCGGCGCTGCATCCGATGGGCCGGCTGGGCGAGATTTCCGACATTGTCGGCGCGGTCATGTATTTGGAGAATGCCCCTTTCGTGACGGGGGAAACGCTTCATGTCGAGGGCAGCCAAAGCGCTGGCCACTGATTCAGCTGGTCACAAGGGAGAATTTTCATGCCTATCGTTACCGTCCAACTCACGCGCGAGGGCAGGAGCCCGGAGTGGATCATGTTACAGCGGAGCAGAAGCAGCCATCTACAAGGGCATGAGCGAGGTACTGCTCGACGTCCTCGGCAAGCCGCTGGACTGGACCTGGGTCGTGTTTGAGGAAGTGGAGATGGAGAATTGGGGTTGGGGCGGGATGCCAGTCGGCGAATACCGCAAGCTGCTGGCCGCAAGGGGCGGTTGAGCCTCATTGCGTCCCCGAACGCAACTGCCGCGCCGGCTCAGAGACGGATCGATGACAAAGGCCAACTTAAAGCCGGAGCCGGCGAGGCCACGTTAGAACCTGTGAGGCGCGCGCCACGGCGGCTCGCGACCGGAACCTGTCTCAGTAGGAGTCCCGGATGACCCAAGTGCGAGTTGAGGATAAAGTCTATGCAATGCCCCCGCAGGACGGATTTACCGTCGCGCATTTTTTGACAGTCTCCAATATCGAACGCTCGGCGTAATTTTATGAGATGGTCTTTGGAGGCCGTATCCTGAGCTTGGGCGACAGTAGTGGCGCGCCGGGATATATTCAGATCGCCAACACGTGGCTCATCCTCAACGTCGGCGGCGGCCCCACACCTGATAAACCGTCGGTGACGCTCCGTGTTCCCCCAGATCCGGATTTACTCAGCAGCTTCATGAACATCCGCGTTGCCGACATCCATGGCTGCTATGAAACTTGGCAGGCCCGGGGCGCTGAATTCATCACCGAGCCTATGGAAAAGTACGGCGAAACGCGTTGCTACATTCGCGATCCGGACGGCTACATTATCGAAGTGGGTCAGAGTAGGCCGGAGGTCGTTTACGGTTAGTCCCGGAAGGACGGGTATTCCGCGACGACCGGGTTTCCACTGTAAAAAAATGCACAATACCCGGATTCGCTCAAGCGCTCTGGAACAAAGAGGAATGAATTTCTGTGTGTAGCAGCCGACACACAGTGTAAATACCCAGTTCGCACTATTGGACGTTCCGACGCTATCCAAGGACAGCGCTCAGCAGCGGCCGCTTTGTGGCGCAGAGTGACCATACCGCTACCGCGGCTTCGAGGCGCGAAGCTGACCCCTGGCGGCGAATTCGAACCCATACCCGTCATCCCATGTTCATGATTTGTGCTTCGAAAGTCGCATAAGATTGCAGACTGGAACGCCGATTTCGGATCACTGACGAAGCGTACGTACGAGCCGCCTACGGAGAACGGCTTTGGCAATCGCTCGCCGCGAATGATCCGGTACGCCCAGCTTCACGGCGCAGCCCAGCTCCGGTCACCGGCCATCTTGGCGTCGGCATATAGCGGCGATCATCGCCTGCCATGGTTGAGGTGTAGTTTACCTGTATTGCCCGCCAAGCGCTCATGACAGGATACGAAAGCGCGTGACGGATCGCCGTCCCCGCGTTCACTTCTGTCTGTTCGTCCTAAGCCCATGGCGTCCTCGAATGGGTTGGGTCTGACCAAGGACCGCCTTCGCTTCTCTCAGTCTCGATCGTCTTCCCGCAACGTCGGCGCTCGTTTTCTTCCCCTGGCCGTACCACCCCTCCACGCAGGCGGTGGCGGGGACCCGGTTTGCGTCCATTCCTCGCGGTCCAAGAAAGCCTCGCGCCGCCGTCTTCCACTTCGTTTCAGCCACTTTGGGGTGCGGCCCGATCGTCCCCGGTCTCGCGACCACCATCGAGGCCGCGATAGGCGCAGCCCGAGAAAACAGAAGGAACCACCACAATGGCGACGATCGGCACTTTTTCCCGCACCGCGAACGGCTTCTCCGGCTCAGTCAAGACCCTCAACCTCAACGTCAAGACAGTGTCGTTCACTCCGGTCGACGGCGACAATGAAAAAGGTCCGGACTTCCGCATCTTCGCCGGGGCCACCGAGTTCGGGGCGGCATGGAAGAAGACCTCGCGCGAGGGCCGCGACTATCACTCGGTCAAGCTCGACGATCCGAGCTTCCCGGCTCCGATCTATGCAAGCCTGGTCGAGACCGACACCGACGGCGAGTTCTCGCTGATCTGGTCTCGTCGCACCGCAGAGTGATCCGACTAAACACGAAGCCCCGCGCAAGGCGGGGCTTCGCCATGTTCAGGTACGCCACTGCATGGACGCCCTTATCAGGTGCAGGACGCTATGCTTTGACGGGTGCCTTGCGCGCCTTCTTCACCGGCGACTTGACTGCCGTTGTGGTTGTTGTCGCTGCTGCTGCGCGAGCAGGTCGTTTTGGTTTTTCTGCCGCAGCTGTCGCTGGCGCTGCCGCCTTGCGGCCCAATCCTATTGATTTTGCCAGGGCCGAGCGAGTCGCCGCGTAGTTCGGCGCAACCATAGGATAGTCGGAGGGCAGGTTCCATTTCTGGCGGTATTCGTCAGGGCTCAGATTGTAATGCGTTCCGATATGCCGCTTCAAGGATTTGAACTTTTTCCCGTCTTCCAGGCAGATGATGAAATCAGGTGACACTGACTTCTTGATCGACACCGCCGGCTCCAGTTTGGCTGCGGCCGGAGCCACAGGTGTGCCGATCCCTTGCAAAGCGACATAGACATCCCCGATCAGCTTCGACAACTCGCCGACCGGCAACGGATTGTTCGAAACGTAGGCGGAAACGATGTCGGCGGTGATTGATACGAGATCAGCCTGGTCGCTTGGGTCTGGAGAAACGGTCATCGAATTTCCTCTTGTCCAAAGGGCGCTTTGAAAACGGATGGTATGTCTATTCGCCAATCAGGCAAATAATTCGTTACTCTGCCAACACCTCATGCCGTGCAAATATCAAGCAGGCAAGTTTCGCGTGATCGTTCTGTCCGGCTGCGGACAAGTTGCCGCTGGCGTCGGGGAAACAAGAACATTTCCCCCTCGTCTCCCGCGCGAGGGCCGAACTCAACACGCCAGCGGAACACCATCCTGGTGGCAACGCCGTGGCGGCGACACACCTGCGCTACGGCGACGCCGGGCTTCTCCATCTCATGCACGATCGCCTGCTTCTGCGCGTCGCTGAAGCAACGCCGGTTCGACCGCCCGCCAACCCGCAGTGTCAAGCGATATTGGCGCCGCACGCAATTAGCAGCGCTGCTTAATTGAGCCCGGGCACTCGGATGCAACAGAGATCGCCGGTCCACTTCGGCTTCTTGCCCCGCTTTTATATGAAGATGCTCCCGACATTTATGCCGGACATCTCCGCCGCTTCGGGCTTTCTGTGTAGGTTTTCGGATGCCGTTCGGCGATAGAGATAGCTCTCGGAAAGGCCGAGGCGGCGGCACGACTGGACGGCTGGTGATGAATGAAGCGCGGTGCTGTCGCAAATTGCAGCCGTCGTCTTCACAGCACGCTCCCACGGTTTCAAGGTCCAGCGGTCGCCGAGTTCCAACCGCTTGCGGACCCATTGGGGTAGGATCTCGACGGCCGCCTTCAGAAGCGGCCGCTGAAGGGGTCGAGCAACTCCCGGCAAGGCGGGAACTTCTTCCATGATCTGCAGGAACTCCGAGACGATCGGCGACGCGACGAGTCTTTGCCTCATCACGTCGAACAGCGCGTAAAGCTCGGCCTGAGACGTGGGCGCGCCGACGGCCCCATAGAGAAGTGCGACGGGGCGAGCCTCAGCAAACATCGCGTCCCGTTCGAAAAAATGCAGGCGATGCACATAAATGTGATAGGCCTCCATGAAACCAAACCCGGCCGTCGCTTGCACCCAGTCCAGCAGCTCCGGGTCGGTGGCGTGGTATGGCTCGCCTTCGCTGGTTCGACCTGAAACGCGCCCATGCATCCTGACCACATCTTCAATCATGGCCTTAGCCTTGGATCGGGGGCCGTAGACCGTGACCAAGGCAGCGAGGCCCGTACGCTGTAACCGTCGGAGCGCGAGAGAGCGGAAGCTGCTGTGCTGCCAAATGGCGTCGCGAACCCGCGGCTCTGCCAATTCGAGCAGCACCGCCGTTACCCCGCCGATGAACAGCACAACAGGGTTCTTGAAAATACGCCAGGTTACGGAATTGGTTGGTAACAGCGCCGGCTCGCCTTCCGGAGTCGAGAAGTCCATCTGAGATCCGAGCCGCTGGCGCATGAACGACTGGGCAAGAGTGTCCACACGACGCACAAGCGGGCGAGGCAGAGAAATGATGCCGGAGTTGCCAAACATGGTACGCCTCGGACTACTGAGAATAGCAAGCGTTAGACCTGCGGTTAGCGGATGCAATATGCACGAACGTCTTTGGTCTTCCCGTCGTTCCAAATCATCCTCGCGCGAAGCCGATGAACCCTGGTTGATCTGCCCTGTTGCCGATGATGATGGAGCAAGGCTCGGGCGTGGTCATCCATGTCGCCTCGATCCAGCGCGAGCTTCCGCCGCAGTCGGGCCTCGTCCGCCGATAGGAGAAGGCAAGATCTTGTGGCTTGACGACACCGGCATCGAGCATGGATCCGGCGATCGCGCCGCCCAGCCAGCCCGCTCCGATGCCGATCCTGGTCGAAGTGCTCATTTCCTTGCCTCCGTTCGACTGTCTCACGGTCAGAGCGATCCAGTTAGTTCGAGTGTCTGGTAGCCGGCCAAAAGCGTGATCAGAACTCCCACAAGCCGCAGGAGCGTCCTCTCCCGCAATGTCTTGACCATCCTTCCCGCCAGCGGCGCCGCTAAAACGCCTCCAACGATCAGTCCGGCAACAGATGTTAGGTCGCGGAATTCGCCGGCTTGCTCCCAATGGCCGGTTACAATCGTGGCGAGGAAGCTCAGCGACACTGAAAGTGCAATCAGAAACTCGCTCGCATTGACCGTGCCGATAACGAATCGCGGTTGTCCACCCGCGCCGAGTAGACCGGTGGTGGCGACAGGACCCCAGCCCCCACCGCCTGCGGCGTCCAGGAATCCGGCGGTTGCGCCCAACGGCGCCACAATTTTCAGCTTCACGGGGTTGGTGGGGATACGATGAAACGACCGATATAGTAACCAGCTCCCAATAACCGCGAGATATGCTGTAACGAATGGCTTGACCTGATCTCCGTCAAACGAAGTGAGTACGAAAGCGCCGAGCATACCGCCGCCGACACCAAAGGGGATCAGTCGCCAAAACAGTTTCCAATCGATGTTGCGATGATAAAGATGAGCCGATCCGGAAGCGGCGGTGGTGAACAATTCCGCAGCATGAACTGAAGCTGATGCTTGTGCCGGTGGCACCCCGAAGATGAGGAGCACCGTCGAAGAGATCACGCCATAGGCCATCCCCAGAGCACCATCGACCGCCTGGGCCAGAAACCCGACGGCTGCGAACAGTAGGAACTCTTCCATGAGTGGCTCCGCGCATGAGTAGCGTCGCGCATAACGAAGCCTCACGTGTGCAGTGGCACACCGAGGCTTTATGGCTCGACCAAGCTGCAGTCGTGATGCTCTTGGCACGCAGGAAACGGACCATGCGTCGGCTTGTTCCGCGAAACTCAGCCCTTAGCGCGGGCCTAATAGCATAATGGCCGCAAGGCCCATGAATGACGCCAATCCCGCCAGGTTTGGTGGCAATAGCGATGACCTGGCTTCAGGGGCATCCCATTCTTGCGACAGGGGATAATAACCAACCGAGAGTTCGGCATTTCTTGAATTGAAGGTCACTAGCAAGACGCTGACCTGACCTTCAACCTGCATCTCCAATGTCGGCTTCTGGTGCACATTGTCCTCCGAAATGTTGTGCGCCTGATCTCTAGTCGGACTAGCCGAGACTGAGACGAGCCAGGGCGTGGGTCCAAATCGCTCGGCGACGCAGCGACATCGTTCGGTGCGACCCATTAGTCCGGAACCGGAATTTATGAGCCGTTCCAGACCTTCGCGAGCGTTGTCGCAAAGGGCTCGAAGCGAGTCATTCGCGACATTCCCAGGGTTGAGTAACCCGAACGACTATCGACCTGTGTCAGCGCATTCCTCTCAGGCCGCCTCCCGGATTTGATCGGGTTTGGAATGCTTCATGCTCGGCGCCGACGAACGCGACACCGATCTGTCCCCTGCGGAATCCCAAGCTCACTCCTCAGCATGCGCTATCCTACGTGACATTGATGTCTCGGCTTGCGCATCCGGGCTTCGCCCTGGGCTCGCTCGGTGTTAATCTGTCTGTCTCCGACTACACGGAGAGTGTCATGGACATTGCCGGGTGGCTTGCGGCATATCAAAGGATTAGAGTGTCAAACCTACTCGAAATGGTCCATTGATTCTGCTGAATATTCTTCGAATTTGTCAAACCTCAATTTCGGCCTGGTCGAGCTGTGCAGCACTCCCGACCACGAGCAAGCCCTCCCTCTCGATCCGCCCGACAATGTTTCCGCTGTGCAGGAAGAGTGCATCTGCTCGTCGGGGCCGGTGACGATTCCGATCGGGACAAACCAGCGGCCCGGCCCCGTAATGTCCCGCGGTGCTGCCGTCGGTGGTAGCTTGGCCCTCTTGGCTGATCAGGACCACCGCTTGTTGCTTGTCTGCAACACACGGTGAGATTGCGCGCTCCGGCTTGTCGGTTGCATTCCGTCGGGCAGTTTTTCTGATACGTTGAGCCTATCGAACCTGGTGGGGACACAGAAATGAAATTTGTTTTGGCAGCCGCAATTCTCGGCGCAACGCTCACGTCGGCGATGGCGGCAGATGTGGTCCAAGAGCTTCCAGTTGCTTCCACATATGATTGGACGGGCGGCTATGTCGGCGGCCAGATCGGTTACGCCTGGGGGAGAGACCACATCCAGGACGAAAACCTCGCTGACGGGTCCACCGATTACTCGGATAAATTCAAGATGCGGGGCGTGACCGGTGGCGTTTTTGCCGGCTACAATATGCAGTGGGGCAGCGTTGTCGGCGGCATTGAAGGTGACGTCGAGGCCTCCGGGATTGTCGGCCACAACCCGGACTGGCCATTCGGCACTGACGACAACACCCGTATCAACGCCCAAGGCTCATTGCGCGGGCGCTTGGGCTATGCCTTCGACAACTGGCTGCCCTATGTCACCGGTGGCTTGGCGGTAGCGCATATCCGCACGAAGTTCGAAGATGGCGGAGCAACGGATTCCGAGTCGCAAGTCAAGGCTGGCTGGGCGATTGGTGCTGGCGTCGACTACGCCTTCACCAGTAACTGGTTCGGCAAGGTCGAATATCGTTACACCGACCTGGGCAAGATCACCACGGCTACCGACAACACTGATCCAGGCTGGGAAGAGCACGAAAAAATCAAGCTAAACGAGATCAGGATCGGCATCGCCTATAAGTTCTGATTGAGCAGCGCCTTGACTGCAGTTCTTACGCCATGTCGAGTGCATGGCGTCGGCCTTCGATTGGGTGGACGGCAAGCGAATTGGATAACCCTTCTTCCGCTGGTCGGACACTCGATTGCGCTGACCTTTTTGCGCAACCGGGTCCCAGTGGCACAAGCAGCTTACTATTAGAATAGAGCTCTTCAACGAAGGCTTACGCTGGAGAGACGGATGAAGCTGTCGGCGAGAGTCGTGGGAGCTCAGACGTGCGGTAACGCGCAATGGTATTACCATCCTGAGCTCCGCGCTTGAACGTATTCGGATCCGGGAGAAGACAACGTTCGAGGGCTCATCAGTTGTGTGGCCGGGTCAAGATAGTCGTTCTTTGCAGGGTCGACTTTCGAGGAACAAAAATTTGTTCGACCAAGTTCGCACGAGGCCAATAACCCGCAATGGTGATCCGAGTGTGCTGACATGATGTTTGATAGGCCGCCAATCGAACGGTCGATTCAAGCAGGACAGCGGGTGTTGGCCGGTCTCATCGTGCTGCTTGCGCTCGGCGCTCCGACCTTGGCTGAGGATAGCGAAGATTGCGCCGGCGCCGCTGCAGGCTCACAGCGGATCGCAGCCTGCACGCGGATCATCGAGGACGGCGCGCGAAGCCCCGAAAGTCGCGCCAAGGCTTACCACAGCCGGGCAATCACGTGGGCTGATAGCGGTGACAATGACCGGGCCATAGCGGACTACGACAACACGATCGCCCTCGATCCGAAAGACACCGATGCCTACAACGAGCGCGGAGTCCTATGGCTCGACAAGGGCGAGAACGACCGCGCCATCCGCGATTTCGACCGGGCGGCCGAGGTCGATCCGAAAAAAGCTAGGGCGTTCTATAACAGAGGCTTAGGCTGGGCTCGCAACGGTGACGACGCTCGCGCCATCATCGACTACAGCCAAGCCATCGAACTCGATCCAGCATATATGCAGGCCTACAACAACCGCGGTTTCGTCTTCAACAGGATGGGCGAATTCGACCGCGCCATCGCCGACTTCGACGAGGCGATCCGCCTCAATCCCCAGCACCCGTTCCCTTATAACAACAGGGCCATTTCCTGGGGTGCAAAGGGTGATGCAGAGCGGGCGGTCGCCGATTATAGCCATGCGATCAGGCTCGATCCGACTTATGTCAACCCGTATGGAAGCAGGGGAATTTACTATTTCTACGGCCGAGATCCGGCGAAAGCGCAAGCCGATTTTGCCACGGCGGCAGCACTAGCACCCGGCAATGCCTATTATGCGATTTGGGCGGATCTGGCGGAGCAGCGCAGTAGCGGCGTCAGCCATTTGCGTGAGGCTGCCAGCAAGTTGGACATGACCAAATGGCCTGCCCCGCTCGTTCGCATGTTCCTTGGCGTGCAGACGCCCGAAGCGGCACTCGCCGAAGCAGACGATCCGGTCCCGAGCAGGAACCGCGGAAATCTGTGTGAGGCCGACTTTTATGCGGCGGAGTTCCACCAACTCAAGGGCCATCCCAACAGGGCCTTGCGACTTTACCGGCTAGCCGTCCGCGACTGCCCCCGCAATATCATCGAATATGTCGCCGCAAGCAAGGCACTGCGCGCGCTTGGTGTGTCGCCATAGCGTGCTGCTGCGGGCAGTTTGCAAGACTCGACGGCGGCAAAGTAGGGCGTGATCAGGCACGTTGTCGCTCAGGAACGCGCGTCCCGCCGACAAAGACGCGCTACGCCATTAACCTGACGTATGCTGAGTGGATGATCGGGTGCTGCGAGAGAGGATTGAACTCGCCCAGATCGCCAGCAACTAGCTGATTTTAAGTGATGTTTTGCGGCCAATTGCATGCTGTGTACCACCATCGTGTCTTGCGGGCAAGCGATGAGCTGGGTACTGGCTTACACTTCCCAGCAACACCAGTGGATTTTTAAAGGCCTATTGTCCACTATATGCCCGAAGCCCGATTTCCAGTTTAGTCCACACTTGGGACGACAACTGCTGTGGTCCGCCTCGGCAACAATAGCTGGCTTAGAGGGTCCACGCTTTACTGCGGCGTGGGTAGCCCTCCAGAAGGCCTTCGCGCACCTGAAGATCGATCACCCAAGCGGTAAGGGGCTCATTCGGGAAGTCTTCGAAGCTACGGAAAGTACGTATCTGGTTGTCCTCGCTAATCCACGCGTAAACAACCTCAATGAGGGGACCCTCGAGAACGATCTGAAGCCGAAGCTGTTAGCTCGCTATGCTTCATATACCGATGCCGGGGACAAGGTCGAACGGCTGCTTACTCAGTTCAGGCATTGGGCCAAAACAGCCCACCCGTTCCGACACGGCACGGCCGAAGAGCAGGAGCATGAGGCCCCCATCGATATTGCGGTCCTCATGGCCCGCGAGGAATGGCATTTATCCGCTACTTGGCTGCGCTTTAGTGGTCTGCTTAGGCAGCTTCACGGCCTCGACACAAGCCGCCTTCTGTGCATCGGTCGGCCCACCCTTTCGGCCCACCCTTATTGTAACCGCCGAAGGTCTGCCCCTGCGTCCCTGGCGCGTCAACCCGTTGGGTAAAGCGGGGCTGTCTAAACGTTCCTGAGGGTGCTGTGTGGTGGAACCGAAGGGGGCACGGGGGTGATCGCGCGCTTCCCTGTATCCGATCCCCAGCTCAGAAATTTCTACCAAATATTCCGACCTCCTGATGGAACCCGTTCGCTGCGGGCGAGTTACGGCTCATTGGGACGGACTTCCCGAACATGAGAACCAGCAACAAAGCAGACCATCAGTCTGTCTCCGAAGCGTTTCGGAAACTGATCCGTTCCGAAGGCTATCGTCATCACGTACAAACGTTCTTAAATCTGGAGGTCGAACCAGAACTGCCGCCAACCTTACAGTCATTACTTGCGGCTATTGACCAGGCAAAACAGGGGTCGACGGAAGAAGGTCCTTAGCGGCTGGCTGAGCATCAAAGCGAAAGAGTACAGAGGCTCGCTCCGTGCTTGTTTCTCTAATTACCGCTCAGAAATTTCTACCAAAAATTCTCTTGATTTTTCCCGACAGAGGATCATGAATGTTCCCCTTGGGTTCTCGCTGAGGTGGGAGGCCTTGTATGAACGTTTGGACGAACTGCCGACCCAAAAAAGTGACTGCCATTGAGCTTGTTGAAGAGCTGATCTTACAGGCCCCGGCGCGGCCAAATCATCTCCGTCAAAGAGACTATCGCAGCGGTGCGCCGAGACGGCCCGCATCTGGCGGAAAGTGACTGCGAGCTGGTGGAGCTTATTGTCGACCTTGCCCCAGCCTTTGGCATGTGCGTCGGGTTCGACCTTCGCGAATAGCCTCGCTTGGGGGCGTGTTGGCGTTCATGTTAAACCTATCGCCACGACCAAACCCACAACAAGCGAAATGGCCAGGGCGACAAATACCGGAAGATGATGCATACCGGCTTCGTACCGACCGCTCCGACAACCGTCGACGAACGTTTGGAAACAGTCCCATCACGGTCTCACACGTGGCTAACAAATGGTTAAACGTCCTCATCGCTGAGCCGGTCAGTATGGAACCTGAGGAGGCCGTAAGGCATTCCTCGCTGCTGCAAAAGAGGAGGGGAGTTTACTCCCCCCAATGGCAACCAGCGGACTGTTGTCAGCTCTCTAACCAGGAGGCCCGCCACCCGTGAGAAAGGCGACGGACCCCTACAGCGGCTGCACATCCAAGAAGAACCGACCGCTGCGAGTTCTAAAACCGCGAGGGCCTACATCGTTCCCTATAACCTGCGTTGGTCGGTAGGCCTGTGCCGCTCTACATTCCCCGCCATGGCAACCCATTGGTTCTCCCCCTGCGGTCCCTGTGAGGACTGAGCGCGCTGGTCTGACCCACAACGTGAACAACGTTGAGGCAGCCGGCGAGGAGCTGATGAAGTGGACCAAGCGTGGCCCCAAATGGAACCAAGCGGTGCGCGTCTGCATCGCATGCATTTCCGACGAGATGGAACCTGAGGAGGCACGTAAGGCGTTCCTGGCTGCTGCCGAGGAGGAGGGGTTAGTGCTACGCTCGTCTGATTAGGGCCGAATGTGCCAGTTACCCGAGCCCAGTACCCAAACATTCCTGATCCCTAATGCAACTATTCCCTGATCTCCGAGTTGCGCGACAGGCGGGGAAGCTCGGCCGACATGACAAAGCGCGACAAAGCCGGATACAAGTCCCTCGCAGAAGCCGTTCGGCACCAAAGAAGGGGAATGCGATGCGTGCATATTGGTTGATGCGCATTGCCGCGCTTGCTCTCAATGCCGCGCCGGCGGCAGGGGAACCTTCGGTCGAGCGAGGACTCTACATCTCCATCATCGGCGGCTGCCACGATTGCCACACCGAAGGCTATAGCGAAAGTGGCGGCAAGATCGATCCGGCCAAGGCTCTCAAGGGAAATGCACTCGGCTTTCAGGGACCGTGGGGAACCAGCTATGCGGCAAACCTACGGCTGACGGCCGTCGACCTCACAGCCGACGGCTTCGTTTCATATCTTCGAGGCCTTGGGACTTATCCACCGATGCCAGGGTATAATGTACGGGCGATGAGCGATGAGGACAAGAAGTCGCTCTATCTCTATATCCGCACACTCGGTGACGCAGGCGAGCGAGCGCCGGCTTTCGTGCCGCCTGGCGACAGGGTCCATACGCCTTATATCGTCCTCGCCCCGCCCTTGTCGCCGCCCGCCTGCACACGCGATTTCGATTGCGGTGTAGGAGAAGTCTGCGATCCCGGCGGCTCCGGGCAGTGCATGAAGAGATAACGCTCAGACCAACTGGCCGCCATCGCGCACGGGCGTTCGCTGGCGACCAGCTCTACTTCGCCATCCAGGTCCGGGGAGCAGAGCGTCAACTTCCGACATGAACTTACCGATCTAGCATTGCAGGAAACTGACCATTGCTGCCACTCATCGCAGCGCGAGGCGTCTAAAGACGTCCTTCTTCTCCCTTTTGTCCAGAGCAGCGAGCCGAAGGGTGACGAGGGGTTTGGCAAGGTATTTGCTATCGTGATCTGTTTCGTTTTCTTCCTGGGTGTGCACTGCAGGTTGCTTTTGAAACGGTGTCTGGCTGGTACCAAAACTTCCTGCAGTGGGGCAGCGAAATGCTGGCCTTTTTGGCAGGCTTATGGCCGTTCTGATAGCTCCGGGACTTCGCCATTCAAGCCCTGCGCGGCGATAAGAAAATGGCTGACGAGCTGAACCGGACGTGCAACCCGTCCGTAACGCGGTTCAACGTTCACCGCCCGCAACCCGATTCTGCAGGCTGACGCCGTTCTGGCATGCGAGCAGGCCGCCAAGGCCGAGGCGACGCATCCGTGCACGGTCGGGCCCCGACGGGGCAAATCCGCTGGCACACCGAAAGGTTTCGGGATGAGGTGAGCGGCTGACAGTCGCTCCCGGGAAGGTGGCCGGCGCCGTTTGGGGGGCGTTGGGGTAGATTTGCCTGTTAGGCGCCGGCCAGGTGGGATTGGGGTCTCCCGCCGCAGGGAATAAGCTAACAGAGGCAAGTGAGGTGGGTATGGCGTGATCGCGGAAGGTGGCCCGGAGCACGGCACCGGCTTCTCCGGAAATCGCTTGCTAGTAGCGCCAACCTCGCTTGAATTCGTCGGTGAACCATCGCTCGACGTCGTCCCGCACCGAAGTACTGCTTCGGAATTTCGCGTGGCCCGGCGACTTCTGCTCAAGCCAAGAAAAGAAATCGGAAAATCTTGGATTCTCTGGCTGATGAGGAAGCCCGCGCTCTTCAGCCCATTTTGTGCAAAAGTAGCGAACACCCTGTTCTGCTTCATCCCTAGTCAGGACGGGGGATCACCCAAAGGCAAGTCTTCTGTTCCGACACAAAAGCAAGGCGCCGACGACGCTGGTGCGTCCGAATGGAAGCGTGTGACAGCCATCCGCGTCGCCACGTCCCGCCGATCAATTTGAGACGGCAATTGAGAGCGACAACCCGCCGAGCTTTACAGCCAAAAGGAAGTCGGCGGCCCATCTTTCAGTGAGCATTGCCTGAACCCGCCGACCTGCGGATTGCCAGTGGCCCCGCGATTCGCAGCTTTGCCGGAACGGAGGCATGCCGTCTAGCAATGTAGGCGTGTACCGTTCCAGGTGCGGAAGCTTTCAAGACTTCCCGAGAGTGGAAATGAGGCGGATCGGCAGCTCGTTTGCGAGCCTTCGAGCAGTTGGACGCGAAGTTCGGGCCAGTGGTCCTTCAGATGCAGTGCCAAGGCCTCGACACTCATGCCGTCGGACATCGACCTCGAGAAGTTCTGTCCTGTATAAACGATAACAGTCGACTTGGCGACCGGTCCTTACTGTCGTCGTCCAGGTCGGCGACCACCCCTATGCCACCTTTCTTTCTCGCCATCTCGCTCGTTATTAATCTTGCCCTTTCGTGGGAGGGCTGTGTGGTGTTGGAAACAGGTGAGCAGGAATATTATCGGCAGCTTGGCGGCATCAAGAAATCTTAAAAAATGCATTCCGAGATACGTTTCTGGATGTGAAGCTAACGACAATCTTCAATTTGATTCGTATAGAATCGCGTGTTGTGAACGCGTAGTTGAGGAGCCCCCGAAATGAACGCAAAGCTCAAAAGGGAAGCCCGTTGCAAGATAATTCTTCATGGATACCTTAATAACGAACCGTTGAAAGATATTGCGACCAAGATCGGATGCTCACTGGCGAGTTTAAGAGTCAGCGCCAGTAAACTCGGTTGCACTCGAACCCCAACGGAGGCGGCGGAATTTCCGCGTGACTTTCATATGCCGGAACACAAACGGGAAGATTACAAACAGTTGATGATTTCTGGACGGTATAAATCTCGCGATTGCGCGCAAATTTTGGGACATTTCGAGTAATATTACTACCGACGGATATCATCACTTGAAGACTTTCTGTAGATCACGAATAACTCTATTCTGGCCGTGAAAAACTTTGGGTAGGGGTAGAAAATGACTCTGATGGACAGACACAGTGATCCTGTTTCGGGTAGCCGATACATTGCGATAACGACCAAGTATAACCATGAGGCGCATACGACGCGGCCCTCTTATGTTTTTCCTCCAGATCGTGCATCGGGCGCAGGGGTCGGGGAGCCAAGAGCACGCAGCCTGGAATCCATAACCGGCATGCTTGATCGCATCGGCTGCGGCTATCTCGTGCTGAACCGCGAGAGGAAAGTGGTCGAATGGAACGCAGCCGCTCAAACCACGCTGGAGCGCCAGGGAGAAGTGGCCGATACGGCCAGCGGTCTTTCGGTGGCCTTGAGGCGGCTGATCGCGAATGTTCCAGCCCATTTCCTGCCGGGCTCACTATCGTGGGTGGTGATCCGCAGCAACGGCGACAGGCCGGTGATATTGAACGAGAACGGGTTTATCGCTCCTGACGGAACGAGCATTGTGGCGTTACTGGACCGCGAGAACAGGTCGGGGCCAAATCCTCAGACACTGCAAAAGATGTTTGGTTTGACGAGCGCGGAAACGCACTTGGCGTTGCGCTTGGCTCAGGGCGATGCGCCGCTGGAGATCGCCCGTAGTTGGCGCCTCAGCCGCACCACGATCCGCTCCCAGCTTGCCTCGCTGTTCGCCAAGACCGAAACGAAACGTCAGGCGGAACTGGTGGCTCTTCTTGGGCGCATTTCAGTCTTGCCATAAGGGCCGTCGTTTGGACTCCATCTCAGCAGACAGCCAATCCCGAAACGCTTTGATTTTCCGCTGGGCGATGGCGCGGGCGGGCAGCAGGAGTATGAATCTCGAAAAAGAGAGTCACTCGCAGGCACCAAAGCCGCAATGGCGTCTACGGACAAGCACACAGGCAGGTGGTTGATAGCTACTGCTGTGCTTGGGGTCGCCTACTTCGTAGCCTATTCATATTCCCCTGGTTTGATGCGCCTCATCGGCACGCGTTTGTAATTTGCGCCTTCTACCGCACGCAGAATCCTTAGATATCACCGGCCTTGTGGTTGCCCTATTATGCCCCTGGCCGCTTGTTCTTGACGTAGTCCAAAGCCTGGACGTGCGTCCCGTCGACATCTGTGACGAGCACAAGTTTCGGCGAGAATGCGCTGGTGCCGTCGGTGCCGACGACCTTGACTATCCGTCCGCTTTCCGGGTGGATGGCATCGAATTGGGTGGGTAGGGCGATCATGTCGTTTTCTATTTTCTCTCCTCAGATTGAACCGGCGGTTGTCACGCTGTGATTATGCTTTTGCCTGCCTGTCTGTGCCCATCATAATGGCCAAAGAACCGGATTCAGAAGCATGCTCACAATGTAAGAACGAGAGAGAATGTATCTTCCACACGGTCATCAGCTCTTCTGGAAACGGCTTCATGAGATGTTCCGGGTCGGGGTCGTCAGCCAGGTCATGTAGTCTTCGGGCGTCAGAATCACCGGCATACGGTTGTGGATCGTCGCCATGAGCGGATTCGGCTCACAGGTCAGCAGCGTGAAGGTGCGGATGTTGTCGCCGGTAGCGGTCGCGCCAATCCTCCCAGAGCGCCGCCAAGGCGAACGGCTCGCCCGACTTCATCGCGATGGCATAGGGCTGTTTGTTCTTGCCCGTGCCGAAGATGTCCTTCCATTCAAAGAAGCCGTCGATCGGCATCGGCGCGCGGCGTGACTGATCGGCGGCTTTGAACATGCCGTTGGTCTTTACGGTCTCGCTCTTGGCGTTGATCGAAGGTGCTGCGCTTCGAGCTGATGATAAACGTGGTCTGCATGGGCAGCCACAAGCATCAGAAGGGAGAAGCGCAGCATGAAGCATTATGCGGGATTGGATGTGTCAGTGAAAGAGACCGCCATTTGCATTATCGACGAAACAGGCCAGATTTGCCGCCAGATTTGCCGCGAGATAAAGGTGGCGAGCCATCCGGAGGATCTGGCACGGGTGCTCAAGGAGCCCAGCTGGTGGGTTGAGCGGGTTGGGCTTGAAGCCGGGCCCTTGTCGCAGTGGTTGTTCGAAGGCCGGCCAGGGCCGGCCAGCCGGTGATCTGCATCGAGACCCGCCACACCAAGGCATTCCTTAAGGCGCAGGTGAACAAACCGACCGCAATGATGCCCGCGGCATTGCGCAGATGCGCAGATGATGCGGGTCAACCTGTTTCGCCCGGTGCATGTGAAGACCCTGACGAGCCAGAAGCGCCGGGCGCTGCTGACCGCCCGCAAGCTCTTGCAGGAAAAGGCCATTGCCGTTGAGAACGATCCCCGCGGCTTGCTACCGAACTTCGGAGCGGCTGCATCTCGCGTTCGAAGCCGCGCGGCTTGCATTCGGCGAACGGGACACGCACATCGCGGATTCCTGCCTACATGCGTGAGCCGATCGCGGGGCTGCTCGACAAGGGCTTTGCGAGGAAGCTCGCGAAGTTGCTTGATCCCGGCAAGCGCGTGCCACTGCCGAAGTCGCCCGCGCCGTCGAGCGACACGATCTATCTCACGGTCGTGGACCGCGACTGCACGACCCACACTTCTGACTGCGCAGCGACGGCTGATCGGCACAGGCGGCCCGACATCCCCCCAACCCGGACGCCTGCCGCCTGTGCCAGCCCCACCAAGCCATTGCGAGCATCTGCGCACGTGGCCAAATTGTCGTTAGCTTCGCATCCGAATACTTATCCGGGCGTACATATCTCGCTAATTTCGGACGACTTTCGTCAGTCCATCAAAAGCACCACAGCGGGATGCAGCTTCTTCAGATTCGGCAATGATTTCGATTGCCAGGGTATGTCTGGCGTTCCACGCACGACGAGTCGAACATCGGGATGCTTGCGCACCTCGATGGTAAATTTCGCCAGCAGGTTGATGCCGGAAGAGTTGAGAAAGTGAAGGTCCTTCAGATTGAGCGTAATGGAAGCGGGATTCGAGGCAAGAACACTGGCCGCCAATGCCGCGATAGGCGCACCGGCGTCGGAACTGGCAAGCCGCATGGCACCATCGAAGAAGATTTCGCTTCCTTCGGTCCATACGCGGTAGTCGTCTGTCTTGATTTCCATGGTCTTGCTTCGTTTCATTTAGTTGTGAATTTGCGAGATCGGAATGGAAGCATATGTCTCCACGCAAATCCGATCGCTTTCATCGGCGGCGCTGAATATCCAAGCCAGGCGTGCGCCGTAGTCGCTCATCAACGTCAGCAATCCAAGTCCGGAGCCTCCTGCGTTGGGGTTGGCGGCATTGGCTTCAATTCGCTGTATCAGCAGGTCCACGGGGTCGCCAACCGTGATGTCCGCCAGGAGACTTTGGAACTCAGACGCATCTTCACCATCGACGTCATTCGACACCTTGAGCTTGAAGCAATCCGAATCCATCGACGCCTCGATCACGATCTCACCCGGTGCGCGAAACTTGACGGCATTTTCGATGAGTTCGTTGACCAGATATCCGATGCTGTGTCGCACTTCCAAGTAGTCATTGCGGGACGACCGGAAGCGCAACGCGAAAAGATCGGCGATGAAATCCGAGGTCGTGGCACAATGACGCCAACTCAAGTCGAGAGGTCCGTCGAACAGCCGCACGCGACTGACGCTCTCTTTCATCCCGATTGCAATGTCAGGGGTACCGAACAGCGTTGTCATTGCTATGTATGCCTTATGATCACGAGGGTGATGTCGTCGTGGATCTTCTGGATCCCGATATGAGCCATCAGATCGTCGATGATCCCGGTCTTGATGTCCTCGGCGCTACTGCCGTGACGTTTTTGCGCGCTCTGGCAGAGGCGCTCGAACCCGAACAGAGTTTTGTCTTGATCCTCGGCCTCGGTCACACCGTCGGTGTGCAGCACGATCACGTCCCCGCTTCCGAACAGGATGTCACGCGTGGCAATGAACTTCGAGATATCATTCTCGAGGCCGACCGGCAGACCCAGATCCATCGTATCGATACGTTCGACGTCTCCGTCCGCACGCACGACGAGAACGTCCTCATGCTGGCCGGATAGCGTTACCCGCTCATCCTCGAAGTCAAGAAAGGCCAGCGAGAGATGCTTGCCGGTGTTCGTCCGCTCGATGTTCTTGTAGATCGCTCTGTTCAGCCGATCCAGAAATTGGTGCGGATCCCCCTCGTTGGTCTCCTGCAGCGCCCGTGCAACGGATTGGACCATCAGCATCAGCACGCCGCTCTCCAGACCATGGCCGGTCACGTCGCCGATGCCGATCTTGACCCGCGACCCGTTCTGCAGGACGTCATAATAGTCACCGCCGACCTCGTCGGCCGGCCGCATGTAGGCCGCTATCTCCAGCCCCGGAATAGCTTCGAGTTCGAATTGTTTCGGCAGGACCATCATCTGGATCTGCCTGGCGACCGCGAGTTCGGCGCCAAGTCGGACGTTCTCGTCCTGCAGCTTTTCGTTGAGTGCGGAAATCTCCTGATTTGCGTCCCCAAGCTCCCTGGTTCGCTCGTCAACGAGTTGCTCGAGGTTTTCCGTGTGAAAGCTGATCTGCTCGGCCATCCGGTTGAAAGCGATTCCCGCCGCTCCAACCTCGTCGCGCGTTGGAATGCTCACGCGGACTGAATAATCTTTGGACTGGAGCCGCTGGGCGGCACTGGCAAGCGCCCTGAGGCCTGCCGTGATCCGCTTCGAAATTCCGAGCACGGCGGCAAAAACTATCAGAAGCGAAACGACGATCGCGGCGATCTGAAAGAGCAGGATACGATTGGTTGCGCGGGAAATACTCATTTGCGCGGCGAACAGGGATGCATAGATCTCTCGTTCGGGAACGACGATCCCGACCGACATCATCTCGGACTTGATCGGTCCCGAACTCCACAGATTGGTCGGCTTTAATCTTTTGAGGACAACAATGTAGGGTACGCGTTCGCCCTTGTCGGCGAGCATGACATGCTGAATGACACCGTCATTGTTCTGGTCGAGAGGCAGCGACGCGATAGCCGGCTGCGTACTTCCCCGCAGGGACCTCTCCAGGCCGGTGACGCCCTGGGTGCCCGCATCGCTCGATGAAGTCAGGCCGATGATCGCCTGGCCCAACGGATTGATCGCCACCACGTTGCCAGTCGACATCGTGAGAAAGCCGAACCCGGTTTCAGCGATCTTCACACGTTCGACGACTTCTGCGAGTTGATCGAGAGTGATGTCTGCTCCCGCCGTGCCGGCGATACCGGTGCGGTCGCGCGTCCAAAGCGGGTGGAAAAAGCTGACGATCAACTTTCCCGTGATCGCATCGGTGTAAGGCGCTGTCTGGGTGATATCGTCAGGGACCGGACGCGAGGCTGAATCCCTGGCCCATTGCTGCCATGACCCATAGATGCCTGGAAAGAAGAATTCCCAGAATTCCGCCTTGTTGTGGCCTGGATAGAGTCGATCGAAGGTCTGTGCCTGGTCCGTATACGGTACCGTCCTGAAGATCGGGCGTTCCTTTGGACCAATATAATACATCTGCAGTTTGGACGACCCGCTGGCCATGAGCGTCGGCGCGACGAGATCCAGCACGGTACTGTCTTCTATTTCCTGCTGAACGCTTGGCAGCGGACTGTGGTCGGCGCCCAGCAGGTAGCCCCAGACGCTGACCACGGAAGGCGCGCCCGGCAGGTTCTGCGCCCAGTCGCCCTTCGCGTCGTAGACGACCTTTACCGAGTCGGGCGCCTCCTGCGAAAGGGTAGCTCCGACCTGTTGCTGCCTGCTTGGATCGTCGATCTGGGCCTGCAGCACGCCGGCCAACGCCTTGACGTCCCCATGGACTCGATCGAGCAGCAGGTCGACGCTTAACGCTGTCGATTCGGCATAGGAACGAATGTATTCCTGGTTTGCGATCGTCAGGCCCTCACCGACTTCGGATGTGGCGTCGCGCGACAGCTTTTGAACATTCCAAAGCGCCAGGCCACCGCTCAAAAGGAGGTCGAACAATACCGCGCCGCCAACGACCAATACGAATTTCGCTCGAAAGGAGCGCAGGCCGAATCGCGGTGTAGGCTCATCGTCGGCTTTCATTGCGGCCGTCGTCCCGATGCGACCCAGATCGGCCAACCCGCATAACCCTTGGGGTGGAGCGCAGCGAAAATATGATCCTCGAAGCCCTGCCGGAAGCGTGCGACGAACTCCGGTCCATCGCCGCGTCTGGTCGCCATCTCGCCCGCATAGACGTCCGCCCAGGCCGCAATGACATCGGCGAAGTCCTGCGGATCCCCGTCCAGGTTAGTGACCATGAAGGTCTCCACACGGATGTCTTGGAATCCGGCTTCGATCAGGTATCGCCGGCTCTTGGGCCCAAGCTCGACATCCATCTCGAAATGCCCGAACAGCTTCGCCACCTCGTTGTAGGTCCAACGAATGCTTTCTGCGCGCGGCTCGCCGAGGCAATGCGAATTCTTCTCGTTGGTGATATAGACCCGCCCGCCTGGCTTGCAGATGCGGTAGAGCTCCTTGAGGATGAGTTCAGGTCGATTGAAGATTTGAAGGGAATGTCGGCAGGTGACCAAGTCGAACTGCGCTTGGTCGAGCAGCATCTCCGACGCATCGCCATAGGTATATTCGATCCCTCGGATGTCGAACTCCCGCATCACTTGTCGAGCATAGTTCAGGCTTGATATGGAGTGGTCGAGGGCGACGATCCGCGATGGCTGGAACTCCTTCTGCGCGAGCACGGCGAAATCACCGATCCCGCAACAGATGTCGGCCATGACGATCCCGGGCCTCATGCCGTGTCGCGGCAAGATTGCGCGCTCGTGACGCCATGTCATCTTTGTCTGAGTGCGCAGGATCGGTACGAACCCGCCTTCCTCAAGAAAACCCTGCCCCGGATAGAATTCGGTGTCATACTCCTCGACTGTGATGTTCGGTTCGATTCCGCTCAGGCGGCCGAATTTTCGCGAGGTCCATCCGACGACGCTTGACGTGATGACCACGAATTTGAGATCTGGTCGAGCGCGACAGGCGTCGATGATGATCCTCGAAAAGGTGTGAAACGCAGCGTTGTTCATCTGCGTCAGACGTCTGACATTGACGTAGAGAACGCCGCGCACACGGCCGATCGCATCGCGAAGCAATGCTATGCTCGGCCCAAGCTCATCGATCGACTGAGGCCGGACCACTCCCGATATGGAGAACTCCTGGTTGTTGGCGTCGTATTGCGCCTTGAAGCGCGGGAGAAGGTCGTAAGGGCTCAATTTTCCAGGCCCTCGAGCGGAAGATCCACGACAAGTTTGATTGCATCGCCGTCGACTTCCTCGATCCAGAGTGTCGCGTTGTAGTCGACAGCCAGTTCCAGGAGTACGACCTCGCGGCTGGGCGTGAGATCCCCAGACACCGAATTGAGGTATCGCTCCCTGGCCTCGAACCCTGCGACTTGCGACACGGCTTCTTCGTAGAACTGGCGCTCTTCTGGCAGGCAAGGAAACGTCAACTCGATCCTGTCCGTCGCGCCGTGGCGAGACACCCTGCATGCCAGTTCGCCATCGGCATGGCGCGTACGAAAGGCGACTTCCAGCAATTCGTTGAAGGCAGAGGAAAAGAGATTTGAATGGTGGACCGAGTCTGACCTGTTTTGACTGATCATCCGGGCCACGTATGTCGAGACATAATCGCAATGCTTCCAAGCGGAGACAAACGCTTTGATTTCCATGTCGATCTGGATCATCGGCTCAAAAGTCGGCTCGCCAGCCAGGTCATGATGAACAGGTCCCATCGGCATCCTCACTTGTTCCACCAGTATTGAGCTCTCGCGGGGTGATGGCCCGCGATGAAAAATTTCCCGCGCCCGTAATGAGTCAGTCTCGCACCGACTCGAAAATTGCGCGGTATCTGTCTCGATCGTTCTACAAATCTCCGCCTCACCGTTAACGAAGGGCGCAGGCGCTAGAGCGCTTGTTTTGATTCCTCCATCGCGCGTACCACCCTCAGCGGGGACCGCCTGATGAAACCGCTGATCGCCTCGGCTCCAAGCGGCTTTCCCAGGAAGTTGCCTTGCAGGCAATCGCAATTCTCCTTGATCAGCCACCGTGCCTGTGCCGGGGTCTCGACCCCCTCGGCAGTGACATTTATCCCGAGGCCGTGCGCCAGATTCATGATCGATCGCACGATCGTTTGGCTTTTGAGATCGGTCTCCAAGTCCGCAATAAAGTACTGATCTATCTTCAACGTATCGAAGGGAAAATTTTTAAGGTAGCTCAACGATGAATAGTATGTTCCAAAATCGTCTAGCGATATTCGTATTCCCAAGACATTCAGCGTATTCAATGTGTCTATATTGTCGATCGTCTTCTCAAGTAGAACCCTCTCGGTTATCTCAAGTTCAAGTCTGTCGGCTTCAATCCCAACTGCGTCGATGACCTGAGCGACGGTGTCCGTCAGCGAACCGCTAAGGAACTGAGCCGGCGACAGGTTCACTGCGACTGTCAGCGAGGAAGGCCACGTCAACGCCTGGCGACAGGCTTCCTCGAGCACCCATCGTCCAATCTCGTCCATCAGACCGTCGGCTTCGGCGATCGGTATGAACACGTTGGGTGGAATGATTCCGACCTCAGGGTGCCGCCACCGCAGCAGCGCTTCGAAACCGGTCACTGACGAGGGAGGCCGAATGAGCGGCTGATACTCCAAATAAAGCTCGCCGCGCTCCAGCGCGGTTCGAAGGCTGCGCCTGAGATTCTCGCGTTGCTCGAGCAAGAGCAGCATCGAACGGTTGAATGTTCGAGCGCAGCCGCGTCCATCTGTCTTGGCCGCGTAAAGAGCAATGTCAGCGGCTTTCATCAACTGTTCGCCATCGGTCCCGTGCTCCGGCCCGAAAGCAATTCCGATACTTGAGCCGACGAACACGGGAATGCCGTTGATGACGAACGGGTCCTTGAACGCGTCGACTAGAGATCCGGCGAGGCGTTCAGCCTCTGCTGGCTGCTCCTTTCCCAATTGGATGACAGCGAACTCATCGCCCGCATACCGGTATGCGGATTCGCCGTCCTGCAGCGCGTCGCGGATACGACCCGCCGCGAGTTGAAGAAGAGTGTCGCCTGCTCCATGGCCGAGCGTGTCGTTGACCGCTTTGAAATCGTCAAGGTCGATTTGCAGAAGGGCGGCTTTCGGCTTTGATCCGCCGAGGGCCGCCATTGCCTGCTGGAGCCGCTCGCCGAATCGCCGCCGATTCTGCAGTCCGGTCAGCACGTCGTGCGTCGCCTGATGGAGCAGAATTACATGCTCTTGCTCCTCCGCAGCGCTCCGCCCGCCGTGCACCCTTGATTCGATGACTCCCACCCCATTTGCAGTGGCGAAGACGAAAACGGACCGGGGCGCTTCGCCTGATGATGGCGGCAAATCGATGCGTGCCGGGGAGCCGCCCTGGAACACACGAAGAAATTCGTCGCGATGGCTCGCATCGAGAAAGCTCGGGTAGATCTCCCAGATGGCGGCGCCCGGCGCTACCGCGCCTCCGTACAAGCCTTTGAGCCTGGCCGCGTAGTGCGTCAGGCGAAAGTCACGGTCATAGAACGACAAAAGTTCGGTCGTGTTCGCCAAAAGGTCTGCGAGAACCCCATCGCCGACACTTGGAGCGTCGCTCGATGAAGGCCCCTCACTCTCCGTGCCGACGCCTGAAGCCTCTGAGGGCAAGAACCACCTCCATAGGCGGTGCAGACTCGCGCCCCCCAGTCTAGAAATAGCATAACTGTCAAGCTTGGCAAACTTTCAAATCGCACTCTTAATAAGAGCCGCCCGCAGCCTAGTTCCATGTATGCTCCGCCGTGATCGGCGGCAAATTATCGATAAAAATGAACCGTCACAGTTCGTTAACAAACCGTGAATTGGTGAGAATCAGCTGTGTGATTGATGCGCAGTAGGCGCGACACGAAGATATTGTGGCCCATGAGGCGGCGTGACCTTCGCCGCCCCGGGCAACCCCTCTTCTAAGTCCGCCCAATCAGCTTCGCGATCCTGTAATCAGTTTCCGAGCGCCTTGAGCCAACCTTCAAAGGAAGAGGCCTCCTGGCCTCCGGCATGCGAAACAGAGTGGGCGGGGCGCGGCAATACCACAGTACTGCGGCCTTCGCGGGGGCTGTAACCGAATTCCTTGCTGAATGCCCGGCTGAAATTAGCCGCTGAACTAAACCCGAAGGCTTCAGCAATTTCAACAATGCGCCGGCTGTCCGCCGGATCGCTTAGCGCAATATGGGCTGCTAGAAGGCGGCGACTTTGTATGTAATGGAGAACACCGCCGCTTGGTTCGAACAACTGATAGAGACGAGAGCGCGAGACGCCGAGCGCCCGGCACATTGAATCCGGTGTCAAATGAGCCGCATCCAGATTGTGGTGGACGTATCGACGCGCTCGCTCCATTAGCGCGACACTCGTCAACAGTTCCGCGGCCGCAACCTGTTCCGCCGGAGGCCCGAGGCAGGCAATGATCATGCTGCGTGTTGCGTGCACGATGCGGGGCAGATCGTCAGCCGTGAGGCTGCGCAGGCTTGCTTCGATGCTGTTGACGTAGTCGAGCAACAGGTTGGCAAAGTTGCCGGACAGAATTGAATTGTTCTTGGCGTCCAGGGTTGCCGCCGCATCGGCGAACAAATCGCGCGGCAAATAGACAAAGAGACTTTCGGAGTCCGTTGTCCTCCCGCGAAACGGGTAGCCAAGCGATCTGATCTCCAATTTGCCCGGCTGGTTCTCCGCTACACGGCGATCGACCTCCGTCCACGACCGGCCAGTACGTGGCAAGGCGATATACCAGTGATCGATCGAGCTGGACCGAAGCTTCGCGGCAGAACGCATATAACTATGTGCCGGTGCGCGCTGTTGAACGATCAGCATGCCGTCGAGGTTCCAAGCCGTGTGGTCGGCGGGAAAGCCATCGTCGAGCGATTTGTCATCCGGCAACCTGACCTCGACGAGCGGTGCCATATGCGCCTGCCAAGCGGCGAATTGATCCTCTGGCGCCAGTTCGAGCGTTGAAAAGGGCAAAGGTTCGAGCGCCGGCGCAAGTGACGGGGCACCCTCATTGTAAGGTTGAGCTTCGCGCGGCCAACGACGTCGATCACGCTCGAGCGCCTGCCTCGCAAGCGCCTCCTCTTGCCTTTTAGCATCCATCGCGTGGTGTCATATCCGATTCGGGTATGCCCATGCCCTTCTCAATCATGTGGTGTACCTCAGGCATCTGGCAAGACTGGCCGACTCGAGGCGACTGAAACGGCGATCACGCTGGATTACAGTCAGAAATGCATGCCGAGATAAGTTTCTGGATGCGAAGCTAACGACACTCTTCAACCTGGTGCGTATAGAATCGGGCATCATGAAAGCGTAGTTGAGGGGACCGCTGAAATGAACACAAAGCTCAACAGCGAAGATCGTCGCAAGATAATTCTTGATGGGTACGGTAACAACGAACCGTTGAGAGACATTTCGGCAAAAATCGGATGCTCACTGGGGAGTTTGAAGGTCGCGGCCAGTAAACTCGGTTGCACTCGAACTCCAAAAGAGGCGGCGGAATTTCGGCGCGGATTTCACGTCCCCGAAAACAAGCGGCAGGATTACTATAGACTTATGATTACCGGACAATATAAAGCCCGTGAGTGTGCGCTTATGCTAGGATTAATAAAGGAGCAATCAGGAACCAAGTAAATTGATTCCTAGTCACTGCAGATGACAATGTCATTTTGACAGCCACCGCTTCAGCGGTTCATCAGCCAAAAGCCCGCCGCAAGCACGGTCGCGGGCACTGAAAGGTTCGCACAGATGCTGCCTCGGCATTTCAATCGCACCTGCCTCAGCCCTCATGATCTGGCTATTTGCGAACGCGTGTTCGATCAGGTCTGCGCGGATGAGCATCTCGACCCTTTGGACCCGGCGGCCGAAATCTTGACGGTAATGGTCGTGGCCATTTTTCGAAATGCTCACACCAGCGAGCGCGAACTACTTGCGGCTGTCAAGTCTCATTGGCAAAAGGCTGCGGGAAGGCGCGTCGCATGAATCCGTTCAGTCGCGACGCGCTGTTGCCAAGACACCGGACTTGAAAACCGCCGCGGGCACGGGTTCACAGTGGTTTCAATACTACTCCCTCCACCGGTTGATATTTGCTTCGGAAGATCGTTTTTGGTGCAAGCGGACCTTGCTGTCGCGGAAGTCTCGATTGCTGGCATCTTGGCGCAAGCGAGCGCGCCGATGGTTCCGCGGCTAAGTCCCTATTCGGTCGCGTCCGTCTCGCTTTCGTCACCGATCGAGCACCGGCAACTATGAGCTCGTTTCCAGACATTCTCGCAGAATGGTCTCACGACTAAAGGGGGTACAAATTCACACGGCAAGGCGGGCCGACCGGTGGTGAACATCAGCCGAGCCTATCGGCTCACGCCACTCTGCAGCCAGAGAGTTGCATTTACGCTCTTCAACATCGTTAAAAACGTACGGAGGTTTCCCGAGACTCGGCTGCCCGAGGCGCGCATGGTCAGGGGCAGGGAGGAATAGACCATGCGCGAATTGCCCAACACCATCGACGCAGACGTTCTGATCGAAATCGGCAGGCTTTTAGATGACCGCGCGAAGTCGACGCCCGTGCCGGTCCACAAGCTTGCATTGTTAATGCGGCAGCGTTCAAACGCCCGCCTTCCGGTTGAATCGATGGAAGAGTTGATCGTGAAGATGGCCATGACGCGGCAATTGCCAATGATCTTCGATTTGCCTGACATTGACACGGACGATGTGATCTCGATTGCCTTGGCACGCGCGTCTTGAGACTTGCCCTCGAGCGCAAGTTCTGTTGCTCCACCAGAAGCAGCGGGTGCTGCGGTTCGGCATGACGAAACCTGGCGCAGATAGCGTGCATCGCCTTGCGCCGAGCTGGTGAAGTGGAATGGGCTATGAGTGCGTCCCTTTACGAGCCGGTGAACGTCTACAAACCTCAGGGACCCGATGTTGGTGTCGTTGACGGTCCGTTTGAGTATTTGACGGTAGCAGGAGTAAAACTTCCGCTGCCATTCACCACTCGGATGACGGTGGTGCGCCTATCGAACGGCGATCTGTTCCTTCATTCGCCCATCAAGTTTGCTTCGACAGTGGCCGAAGAGTTACGGAACTTGGGCAGAATTCGCCACCTCGTCTCACCCAACCAATTTCACTACGCTCATGTCGGTGAGTGGTCGAAGGCGTTCCCTGAGGCAACCACTGGGCATCGCCCGGAGTCCGCCAAAGAGCACGCGCACGGCATGCTGATGTGACGTTCGCTCGGGATTTGGAAGCCGATCCGCCGGAGGAGTGGCGGCGGGACATGGACCAGATACTGTTTCCCGGTGGCTACTTCAAAGAGTTCATATTGTTCCACCACGCTTCAAAGACGCTGATCCTTACAGACACGATCATCAATCTCGAATTGGACATGATCGATGAGCCTTGGCGCACGGTGACCAACCTGACTCGGATGGCTTACCCGCACGGGCGGACCTTCTTTGGCATGCGGCTGCCAATTCTCCTGCATCGACGGAAGACACAGGCAGTAATAAGCAAACTCCGGTCGTGGCAACCGCGGCGGGTGATTCTCAGTCACGGCCGGTGCTTCGATGCGAATGAAGACGAGATTGTCGGTAGAATATTCGGAAAGTCGGCTTAGTAACGCAGTGGTTTGGGGGAAGCCAAATGTCCATTTCGGGTCGGCTCCGCCGCTCGCCCCGATCGCTTTATGAGCGCTCCTTGCTCCTTGCTCGTTTCGATGGACGAGACGAACGGCAAAGTTCACACTCCCAGCCGACGCTGGCTGTCAGTGTAGCACGTGGTCTGCCGCATCTGGGCAGTAGTGACCTTGCAGCACCTCCTCGGCCCTCATCCTGCAATCTACGTCGATAATCGGATGGCCACTGGCGAAGCCTACACGCTCGAAGTAGTGTTGCCGCGTTTCGCTTATGGGACGAGCCGCCATGCCTCTTCGAAGCTGAATAACCTTCTCGGTGGTGATCGCACTGCTGCAGGCGGTAGTGGGAGATGAAGCTTTCATCCAGTGGCGATTTCAGCCTCGGCCGTTTCTGTTATGCCGTATGGCGCGGTTTGAGCAACCCGCGGAGACGCGAAGCCTTCATTGAGCGCAGCGTCGGAGCCGGTTGCGGCGGATCGAAGGGGTACCGGGGGTCGTCGCGCGAGCCAGTTATCCGATCCCCCGCTCAGAAATTTCTACCAAATATTCCTGACTGTTGCGGCCCAGCACCGTACCAATTGTACACGTACATGGCCTTGATGCCGCTCAGGTAGGGAGTAGAGTACCCTTCGGCGTGTCCCTGGGGAGGGCTGGATGAGCTCGCGCAAAGGGTCGGTCCGCTTCTAGAGCAAGCAATCACCGTGCTCCTCAACAGGGCGGACCGTGGCGACACCGTCTCGATCAAAGCGGCACTACGCGAAGCTCGGGAGACTGCGCCTTATTTGGTGGCCTCCGACGAAGAACTAACCGAGGCGATCGTCGAGGCAGCAACTGCCATGGGCCTCTGCGTGGCTTTCGACTGTCGCGAGTAGCTGTCAGCCAACTTCAGTCACTGTGGCATCGCAACGAAAGCGCGCCGTCCTGCGCCATTTTCAATTTTTCAATAGTCGGAGGTAATCCGTAATTACCTTCGCAACCTGCTAAATCTGCCTGTAGAACGGGAACTGCGGGCTGAGCAAAGGTATTTGCTGGAGGAACTTGATAAGGTCGACAAAGAGTGACCGCATGACCCTCCACTGGTTCAACCCTCCGGTCCCCGTCAAGACCGAGCGTCTCGGGATCATCCACAACGTCAACAACGCCGAGGCAGCCGGCGAGGAGCTGATGAAGTGGACCGAGCGTGGCCCTTGGTGGGACCTCGCGGTGCGTGTTTGCATGGCCGTGATTTTCGACGAGATGGAACCTGAGGAGGCTCGCAAGGCGTTCCTGGCTGCTGCAAAAGAGGAGGGGACATTACTCCCCCAATGAGAACTAGCTAAATTGGATGCGGTAAAGTCTCTTACCAACACCGCCTTCGCGAAAGGAGCCCGCCGCCAGCAAAGAGAGGCGACGGACCCCGCCACAGCGGCTGCACATCCGAGAAGGACCACTGCAACCTCTAAACCCGCGGGGGCCTACATCGTTCCCTTAGCTGCGGCTAAAGCGGGGTTGGTCAGCCGGCTCTTGCCGCTCTAAGTTCTCCCTTATGGGTCCTCTCTGGTTCTCTCCACCGGTCTACGTGAAGACGAAACGTCCGGGCATTCGCAAGGGGGTCAGCCATGTCGAGGGAGCCGCCGAGGAACTCATGGGGTGGGACACAAAGGGCCCGAGGTGGACGAAGGCGGTCCAATCCTGCGTCGACGCGTTCGAGGGCAGGGTGCCCCCCCATAAGGTCCGTGAAGCCTTTGAGGCGGCTGCCAAGGAGGCCAACGTGTATCTCTTCCCTGAGTAGGAGGTATCATGGCGCCCATCTGGTTCGTCCCTCCGGTGTTCGTGAAGAGTGAAACCGGTGTCAGGCATGGCTGCAACAACGCGAAGGAAGCCCTTGAGCAGCTCAAGATGTGGACCCGGCGAGGGCCTCGCTGGCATAAGGCGGTGACCCTGTGCCTGTCAGCCTTGGAGGGCGATTCGATTGACCCCCACATAATACGAAAGGCCTTTGAGGCTGCCGCTAAGGAGGCCAACGTGTATCTCTCCCCTGAGTAGGAGGTGTCGTGGCAACCCATTGGTTCTCCCCTCCGGTGTACGTCAAGACCGACCGACCTGGGGTCACCTACGGGTGCAACAACGTCGAGGGTGCCGCCGAGGAACTCATGAAGTGGACCAAGATGGGACCTAAGTGGAGGAAGGCTGTGCAACTGTGCGCCGACGCCTTTCAGGACCGTGTCACTCCGGAAGAGGTCCGTCAGGCTTTCGAGCTGCTGCCAAGGAGGAGGGGGTGCTCCGTGAGTAGCAGGCCGGTGCCCGTGGCTATGTTGGGAAGGACCCGCTAGGCTGTCTGAATGCTGACCAAGTCCGCGCTGCTCGAAATAGACCCGGATACGAGAGCATTCACTCTGGTCGGCGCATTTATGGGCCATTTTGCACTTCTTGAAACTGGCATCGGAGCTTGCTCTGGGCGAGGTACTTGGCGTCAATGGGGCACGTTGAGGTAGGGGGACCGGAACCGGAATGTCAGGCTTCGAAAGCCGATGGCAGAAACCGGATACGCTGTGGCGGCATTTGAGGGCACGTTCCTGCTCTTGATTATTGCCTGTGAGCTGTGCGCGAAAATCGGGAATGGAAGGGCCGGAGGCAGGAAGCACGGCCTCAGGCCGAGGCGCTAATCAAGCGGGTCGGCAATGATCGCGAAAAGCTCAACACGGCCGGCAGCGAAACTAAAGAAGTAGTCGCGCGTTGGACGGCGGATAACGCTGTTTCGTCTCTGAGTATGGTTTAGGTCAGAGTGGTCAAGCCAACGTCGCGTAAGGCAATCAATGCGTCGAGCGCTAGTCAAGCGAAGTCGCCCGCTCGTGACGAGGTCACTTTAGCGCCGCCCGCTTTCCGGCCGGTCCAGCTCGCAACGCTCGTGGAGACGGTCCCTGCCGGCGATCGTTGGATCCATGAGACGAAATACGACGGCTATCGTATTCTCGTTGCCGTGGGCGGTGGCGAGGCGCGAGCCTACACACGATCTGGTCTGGACTGGTCTAGCCGTTTTCCCTCGATCCTCTCCGAGGCTCGCAAGCTCAAGGTGCGCTCCGCCCTGATTGACGGCGAGGCCGTGGTTGTCGATGCGGAAGGAAGATCTAACTTCCAAGCGCTTCAAAATGCATTGAAGGGTGCCCCGGCGACTATCGACTTTTATGCGTTCGATCTGCTGCAGCTCGACGGCGAAGATCTGACAAGGCTTCCTCTTGTTGAGCGCAAGGCGAAGCTGGAGGCGATCTTGCCTGCGAAAAATCCGGTCCTTCGTTACTCCGACCATATCCTCGGCCGCGGAGAAGAGCTGCTCGATCGCTTCTGCGCTGCCGGCCTTGAGGGCGTCATCTCAAAGCTCGCGGATTCGAGTTATGTGGCGGCCCGCGGCGCAAGCTGGCTGAAGATCAAATGCATCAGGCGGCAGGAATTTGTGATTGTCGGCTGGACGCCGTCCGACAAGGTCCGCGCGTTTCGGTCCTTGATCCTTGGCGTTCATAACCGCGGCAAGCTGCGTTACGCCGGGAAAGTCGGCACCGGCTTCGATACCGCTGAACTTCTTCGTCTCTTGAAGATCATGGCGCCGCTTGAGCAGAAGGCCGCGACCGTCGACGCTCCACGCGCCGAAGTGCGCGGCGCACACTGGCTCCGTCCGAAACTGGTCGCTGAGATTGCCTTCACCGAAATGACAAATGAAGGGACGTTACGACATCCGAGCTATCTTGGTCTGCGCGAAGACAAGAAGGCGGAGGCGGTCGTGCTCGAGACGGAACGTCATGCAGCCGATCTCGCCGCATCTGCGACAACCGCCATCGCGATAAGTAACCGTGACCGCATCATCTATCCGGAATCGAACATCACCAAGGGACAGCTCGCCGACCATTATGCAGCGGTCGCGGCGATCATGCTGCCTTGGGTTGGCAGCCGGCCGATCAGTCTGGTTCGATGCCCACAGGGCCGCGCGAAGAAGTGCTTCTTCCAAAAACACGACGCCGGCAGCTTTGGCGACAAAGTCCACCACGTCGGCATCACGGAGAAAGACGGGCACGAGGAACCATATCTCTATATCGACGATGCCGACGGACTGATGACTTGCGTCCAGATGGGAACGATTGAGCTGCATGGATGGGGGGCTCGGATCGAGGATGTCGAAAAGGCCGACCGCCTCGTGTTCGACCTCGACCCCGATGAAGGCCTCGATTTTGAGGCCGTCCGCAACGCTGCCTTTCAGTTCCGCGCTATCCTTAAATCTCTGGGGCTTACGACTTTCCCGATGCTGACGGGAGGCAAAGGAGTGCACGTCATCGCGCCCCTCACCCCTGGCGCCGAGTGGCCAGAGGTGAAGGACTTCGCGTCTCGCCTGGCGCAGGCGGTCGCCCGGAGCGATCCGGCCCATTTCACGGCCGTGTTGTCAAAGGCGCGCCGCAAGGGTCGCATCTTTGTGGACTATCTACGCAATCAGCGCGGGGCGACCGCGATCATGCCCTACAGCGCAAGATCACGTCCGGGCGCTCCTGTCGCGGCACCGATCACGTGGGCGGAGATGAAGACAATAGATGCGCCCTCTCATTTCCACGTGGGCGATGCTCCTGAATTAAAGAAACGCGCAGTCTCCAAAACTCTGGCTGGATGGGGTCGCGCTGACCAATCCTTGCCCAATCTGTAGCGTCCGACGCGGGAAGAGGCAGTAAAGCCGGGATTCAAAGGGCAACGCGGCGCTCACGGCCTTGCCTCATTGGAACCTGCGGAGATCGGTCTCGTTTGGCTGAAGCCATGGCAAAAATCGATCCTAGGACCGTCGCCAGTCTTTTAAGGGAATACGCGCAACGGGCGTCTATGCGCGGCGACAATCCCTATCGCACAAAGGCATACTTGCGCGCGGCAGACAGTCTGATGGCGCTGTCGCAGCCGCTTGATCGGATCATCGCCGCCGGCGCCCTCACCAAGATCCCGGGGATCGGTGACGCGATCGCAGACATCGTGACCAAGCTTTACCAAACCGGCACGCACCCAAGCCTTGAGAAGCTGCGCGAGGATGTTCCAGCGGGCGTGATGGAGCTGTTTGCCATACCCGGGCTTCGTCCCGATAAGATACTGAAGCTTCATCAGGCGCTCGGCGTGAACTCGCTGGCGGAGCTCGAGGCCGCGGCAAGAGAAGACCGCATCCGCCCAGTCAAAGGCCTCGGCGCGGCGCTTCAGACAAAGCTGCTGCAGAACCTGGCCATCGTGCGAAGCGGCGAAACGCAACTTCACCTGCACAAGGCCGCCGCTCTTCTCCACCATGCGGTCATATCGGTAAAGCAACAGCATCCAGAGTTTTCGCGCGTGGAAATTGCAGGTGACTTCCGACGCGGTTGCGAGCTCGTTTCCGACTTCGCCCTGGTAGCGCAGGCCAGAAAGTCGACTGGAATCGAGGATATGGCCCTCAGGCTTGTTGTCACGGACAGGAAGCACTTTGGCGCGAGCCTGCTCGAGGCAACCGGTTCGGCAGACCACCTTGAGCAACTGAAGACGTTCGCGGCCGACAAGGGATTCACCCTAAACGCCGACGGGCTTCATCGCGGGAGAAAGCTGATCGCGTCAGCGACAGAAGAAGAAATCTACCAAGCTCTAGACTTGCAGTTTATCGAGCCTGAATTGCGCGAAGGCAGGGACGAGATTGAGCGAGCGGCAAAGCAGAAGCTACCCGCCCTCATTCGGGATGAAGATCTGCATGGCATCCTGCATTCTCACACGACCGCATCCGATGGCACCGAAACGCTTGAGGCAATGGCTGAAGCCACGCGTAGGCGCGGTTTCGAATACTATAGTGTCGCCGATCATTCGCAGTCCGCTCACTACGCAGGCGGCCTTTCGTTGCAGGAGATTGCTGAACAGCACCGCGAAGCTGACCGGCTGAACAAGGCATACAATGGAAAATTTCGCATACTGAAGGGCATCGAGGCGGACATCCTGGCGGATGGCTCGCTCGATTACCCGAATCATATCTTGGAGCAGTTCGATTTCGTTGTCGCGAGCGTGCACAGCCGCTTCAAGTTGCCCAAGAAGGAACAGACGGAGCGTATCATTGAGGCGATCGGAAATCCTCGGACGACAATCATCGGGCACATGACCGGTCGCCAGCTGTTGCGCCGACCCGGTTATGATCTCGACGTCGACAAAGTCCTCAAAGCGTGTGCGAAACACGGCGTCGCTGTCGAAATCAACGCACATCCGTGGCGACTCGACCTCGACTGGCGCTGGCATCAAAAGGCACTCGATCAGGGCTGCATATTCAGCATCAATCCAGACGCTCATTCGATCCGCGAGCTCGATCACATGCATTGGGGTGTCGAGATGGCGCGTAAGGGCAGTGTCCCTGCGAAACGGGTCCTGAACGCGATGCGTTTGACGGCCCTCCTTGCGCATCTCGCACGGCGCAGGCAAACGTCCTAAACTGCTTGTGCGCCCGGCCTATCAGCGCAGGAGTCCGTCATTCTCAAAATCTTCCCAGCCGCGCAAACTGGAGTGCGAGTTCTCATCGGGGCCATAGCCAACTGAAGCTGCAGTTCCGCGACCGCTTCTTCGAGCACGTTTCATAGCGGCCTTCCCCGCGGCTCGCCGCCTATTCTCTGCAGCTGTCGCTGCGTCCTGTTCGCGCCAGACCGTAACCAGGTCGCGGTCAAGCACATCCTCTACGTGCTGCGGGTCGAACACGTGAAAGGTGATGTTCCTTGCCCGCCCGCGGAGTTTCACCGTTTTCGTCCCGGCGCTCTGCAAGCGACCATCTTTCAGCCAGCGGTGCCGTTCGGCCGTCGAGATCGTCAGAATGTCCTCGATTTCACGGGGGATTACGGGCAGGTCTTCGATATTCTGCAGTGCTTTGGCTACGATCCCGAATACCACCTGCACATCATTCTCGGCGCCCTCAGATAGGCGCAGGGTAAGCACGCGGGACTCGATATGGAGCAGTTTCCTGAACTCCGTTGGAAGGCGGGCGCGTATTTCGAGAAAAATACCCCTCGCTCTGACGGACGATCCAAACGTTGCAGCTGGGGTTAAAGGCCACTCTCCAATCAGCTTCGCTGTTGCATTGATTTTTCGGCGCGTGGACATGCCCCTTTATATAGGTCACCGATTGTCGGCAGCGATGAGCCGATCGCAAAGCCAACAGAGTTCTAATCCGCCAGCGGTCTGAACCACGATGCCCAAAGGCGCAACCACGATTGTTAGCGGGGCCGCTGATTGTCGTCGCCTCGCGCTTACCGACATTGTGCTTCACCCGTTCCGGGCTTCCCTGTTAAGCGCAGTAACTTTGAAACAAATCCTGCCGGCAGGCGTTCCAGCATGGCGGGCGGCGTTGCCGGAGGACCCAATGCCCGACGAATACAATGACATCGTCATCCCCCAAGACCACGATGCATCGCCACTTCGGGAGGAGGAGTATTTCGTCCTCTGCCCGGCGTGCGGCCAGGCGTTCGACATCAGGTGTATGGCAGACGCGCTTCATCACAACGAGCTAGGCCACGAGCCATACGACCTCGACTCGTAGTCGGCAGTGATCGACGACCGTCGATGAGTGTTTGGAGATGTCCCTTCACGGCCTCTATGCGAGCCGGGTCGAGACCAACACCGAGGGTAAGCTCTCGCTCATCTGGCCGGTCGCGTTGCCGACCGATCGGCCTAGAACGAACCCCTGTCGCGAGGGCGGACCTTCGCCGGCACGCTATGTCTTGACAGATACCTTGCGGGCTTCAGCAACGACTTGATGCCGTTGCGGTCGTTGTCGATGCGGTCGCGGCCGTCACCGACCGGGTTGTTAAGCCAGGGGAGGGCGCTTACTCCACCGCAACCATGTCGCCCAGTTCCGTCGCGACGCTCCGAAGCAGACCTATTGCCGGCATCGGGGCCTGGGACGGACATGTGATCGCCATAATGGGTACGAGCCGGAGCCCATCGCGATTGAAACTGCTGACCGGCGATCAGGCGCTCGCTGCAGAGAAAGGATACGATCGATCGCGCTGCCCGCGCTGCCTTCACCCGAAATGTGCAGGGCGTCTCCTTCCACAGCGCACACGTGCGACACGTTCTGGACGGGCGCGCCGCCTTTTGCCGAGAGCGACGATCGCGAATCCGAACGCCGGACGGCAGGTGAGGCGCGGTTGCGATAGGCCAGATCTGACTTGCTTCACCCAGTAATCCGAAGCCGCCAAGGACGCACTACGCTGGACGCGTGCCCTAGCCGTCGAACTCCCGCTTATCCGTTCGTCCGCCCCGTATCCGGCTGGACAGCGCCGCACCCTTGGGCTGTTCAAAGTGCGCTTGCATCTTCCGTACGCGGACAAGCGCGGCACCGTTGTATCGCCGTAGTGTCAACCCGCTGAAGTCCGGCGGTGCTTTCTCAGCCGAGTGATCGCCGACGTGTCGACCGTGATCACCCCGCCGCAGTCAATCCGCACAGTGAGTTTGTTTGCTCCGCGATCGATGCGGGTGACGTCCCCAACAAGAACCACTCGGTCGCCGGCCCGGACTTTGGGTGGCGGATCAATCGTATAAGGATGGTCATACGAAGGAATGCTCACCCTGGCGCGCCCGCTGGGGAGAATCGTGATGACGGTACCTGCCAGCGCAACCTCATCGCCGACCTCAAATTCGCGAGGCATGTTAACGTGCAGCATGGTCTTCCTCCCGATGCTTTCCTATTTGATGCTTTGCTAATGCCCGGCCAACCAGGTTGGTTGCTTGCAATCGGCTTCGTACGGTTCTGCACAATTCCAAGCTGGGGTATGCACTCCCAGTTGGCCTCGGATCGGCATTGTGTGCGTCGAATTCTGCAGAAATGGCTTTACATTCAGCGATGACCTTGGCGCGCCCAGCCACGTGTTAGCGGAGCGGCGGACTTCCTCTCGGTCCGGCGATGGCCACAAACGAGGAGCGTGGAGCGGACATCGATATTTCGCCTTCAGGTACGTCGTTCGGGTAAATTCGAAGAACGCCGACGCCGGAAGCAGGTATCGAGCGTGCTTTAATGCGACGGCAACGCCTACAAGCAATTTTCGCTGTGTTTCTCTTTGGCGGCAACGATCGATGGGCACCCTCGATCGTTGCCGTCCGCCGCCGTCGATCACCGCTTGGCGCTGTCGCTGTCCGCTTCGGCCCGCGCAAGGAACTGCTCGGTCGTGGAGGGAAGATGGGTTTTCAGCCAATCTGCCATCGCGACTTCCTCTCGCAGATTCTCTTCGCAAGCCCGAAGAACCTCGGTTTCGCCGAGCGATCGAGCAGCGGCAATCAGGATCGTGTAGGAGGCTATTTCCATGTGCTCGAACGTGTAGCTCGCGAGCGATGCTTTCATCACCTCGTCTCCGGCGAAGACACCACTCAGCGATTGCGCCATCGCCGTCAGCTTGCCGCCAGCGTCCTTCATCGTGGATGAACCCTCATCCATCTGGTCGAGACAAATTTTCAGGCGAGCAGCCTGCTGCTTGGTCTCGTCGAGGTGCTGTCGGATTCGGTCGCTCAGCTCGGGATAGTTCTCGATGCGACCCAACTGCCCGTTCAACATCGTTTCGGCCTGCTCTTCCATGGCATGAGCATCTCTAAGCCATTGGACAAACCATTCGCGGCTTTCTGACATTTCGAATCTCCTTTGCGATGTAAGGAAAAACTTTCAGAAGAAGACATAGTTCCGGAATAGAGTCCGTCGAACAGCCTTGATCGTCCCAGAGGATCAGCGTTGTGGCGGGTCTCAATTCACCTCGCGAAAATCCTGCAGCGATGCGTGGAAGGCAAAGATCGCGGAAGACCGGCGCAAGGAGAATGGCCCGTGGACGCCGAGACGAGCCGATCAACGTGCTAGCCGCTGCGCCGCTCCATTACAAAGTCCAACTGGCGCTGGCCCGCTTTCCCGGTATCCGACGCGGGACATATTGAAGCTGCCCCGCATACCGCGACCGCTGCCTGTCGTTCCGGGCAAATGAGAACGGCAGCAGATGAAGCTCGCAGCGCTCGGCGAGTTGAATTGACTGCTCGAGGCGCTGCTCGAGGCGCTGATCGCGGCCGCTGGAACTCCGCATTGAGCCTCGTGCCTCACCGCACCAGCACAGTCATAGGGAACGCGACGGCCTCTCCGCTCGTTGATTGCGATTCGAATCGAGCCGCCGTCATGCCCTCCACATCGATACGCAAAACGGAATACGATCCCGACAGAAGAATCCTCTCGGTCTGGTTCCTGGCCAGCGGCAAACGGTACGAGTTTGAGGACGTGCCGCCGGAAACCTTTGCCGCGTTCCGGGCCGCGTTCGCCAAGGGCCGATATTTCAACGACCATATCCGCAACAATTTCCGCTACCATCTGGTTGCGAGCGATAGCGACTCGGCATGACCTGACCTGCCGGTGGCTCAATCGTCCTGTCGCTCCAACCGGCGGTTGGTGGACGCCTTGCCGCTGTTGCCCTAGGTTCGCTTTCGGTCCGCGCGCACCTCGCAAAGCCCACCCCCGAAGTCCCTGCCTGGTGCAAAGGCGCTTGATCGGTCCCGCCGCCCTGGCAGTGCGGCGGGAGTTTTTTTTGCGGTCCGGGTGGAACACCGGCGCGCGGAGAAGGTTCGGTGCACGCAGTACATCCTCCGTACGATATTGCTGCAAGATCGGCTGACTCCGATGCGGCCCGCGTCTCCTCAATCCAGAGACGCGGGCTCTTGGCCAATGTCCGTGGATCAGCGCGCCCTCAGGTCTGTTCACGCTAGAGGCGATCACGTAGCTTCGGTCCTTTGTCAGCGCTTTACAAATCAGTGGAACCAAGCTGTCGCGCGCTCGCTTGTGGAGTGCGCCGGCTGGCCGCCGTGCAGGGAAGTCATCAAGGCTCATCCAATCGACCGGATCTGAATCGGCCTCTAGCTGACTGAACTCGATGTCCAGATGCATACAAATGCAGTTCGTCACGCACGAAGACGACTCTCCACGATCCTCTAATGTCGTTGGTAATTCTGTAGGCGAGGACGGTCATGGCGATCACTCCCCACCTCGAGCGTGCCTGTCTCAAAGGGAAATTACATCGCAAGAAGTTGGTATTGACGTCACCCTTTTTCTCCGAATCCAAGGTCGCTGGCGCGCTGAAGGGTCTCAACGTCGGTCTGCCGCCGGAGCTCAGCTAGCTGGACTATTGCTCGACCGGAAGCGGCTCGTGCTGCGGCTCAGCGTGGTGGAACACCTGTCCAAGATCGCGCGCGTCGAACGTTTGGCCGCAGACTGGGCACAAAGTGCTTCGACTCGTCCTCTACCGGCCCGTCTTGCGGCCTGCCCTCATAGCCTGTCGCGATGTTGTCGGTTATAATCCGGGGCATCGACAAGTGCCTTTCGTCGTTTTGGCGGCCGATATTTCTCCATTAGCCGGACCTTGTCACGGTCGACCGTGACCAGCGGCCCGAGGTCGATCGTCACGGTGTCCTCGTCGATGCGGGTGACCTCGCCTTTCAGGTCGATTGGCTGGCGTTCAATGGCATACTAGCGTCACACCTAGGACCTTTCAGGAGACTGAACGTGCCAGCCGTTGCAGGAGGAGCAGGCGCGGGATCGGAAACGTTTTGTCAGCAGACAATAGGGTCACGTTGCAAAGCATCTCTCCGAACACTGCGCCGGTGCTATGGTGTGCCCGCACTCATCAGACGGCAAGGATATGAGGCATGCTCGCAGTCACCCGCCGTACACTTCTTGCGTTCACCGCCGTTGCGTCTGTCGTTGAACCGACGTTTGCTGAAGGCGAAGGTATCTCGCGCGAACTGCAGGCGCTGATCGCAAGCCATGAAACCGCCTATGCCGCGCTCCACAGGGTTGTTCATCGAGCGGGCAGCAACTGGCACGACCGCAAGATGGCAGACGGAATTGAAGAGCAAGCCTTGCTGGCCATCTGTTCCTATCCTGCGACCAGCCGAGGCGACCGCCGGGTCAAGGCCGAGTACCTGTTGACTGTTGAGGCACGAGGCGAACTCGACTTGAAAGAGCACATGCAGGCCATCCTGCGCTCAACGATACGGGGCTGATCGATCGCAGTACCCGCGGGGGAACCAGACCGCGCGTTGCCGGAGCGCGACGCGGCCTCGGAGTAATTTGACGACGCAGACATTCTGTTTGGGTTACCGCGCAGAAAAGGAACCCCGAAGATGCTTCAATTCCCCGCGAAGGCCGCCTCATCGGCTGGTAGCGAGCCCCCTTAGTTGACTGCGGTATGCGCCGCGTCAATGGAATCAGGCATTGCTGAACTGCCTAGACATCACAACGCCAGGCTGGACACGGGAATTATTCAAATTGGTGGAAATTCCCGGAAGCGGCTCATTTTCGACAATCGCCAACACCTCATCGGCTGACCGCGCCAATCGGAGTCGCTCCCGAACATGAGCTACTCGAAGCAGCCGCCATCTTTGCGAAAGGGCAGGGAGGAAGGCGGAAGTAGCAGAGCGCGGCCAGAGTACAGTCTAGAGCGGCGGACTTTCATGTGAGTCCATACCCTGCGGCTGCGAAGTAATTTCTGCATTCTATTGGAGAGAAGAGATTGCAGATATCGCCAATGGCCTGCCACAGGGCGTCGATGGTTCTGATGGCCTTTGCGCGCAGGTGCGCCTT
>NZ_JAMYRO010000023.1:0-98220 GCF_040321495.1 Mesorhizobium sp. M0408
CCTGATCAGACCAGATACCGTTCCCGACTCGAAGGCCATCCGTCGAAAGCGCTCGCGTCAACGTGCAGCGAAAATAGCGCTTACCTATCGACCGCATGTCAACACTTTGCAAAATTGCACGGCAAGTCCACCACCTGAGGTGGTCCAGCCTGGTCGCCTCAAGCGCGACCTTGGCCTTGAACTCGGCCGAGAACCGTCTGCGTGTCTTCATGCTGGATCGTCCTTCTCATCGGGCGATCCACCTTATGCCCCTGTCTCAGAAACCGGGCACCACCTCAACCATCATTGCGAGAGGGTTCCTGCTCCAATAATTGGATACCCACCAGGCAATTGCTGGCAAAGCCTAACTCGGAATGGGTGCAGGTCTTGGAATGGATGTCTGTGTTGCGAAGTAACGCTTGAAGACACGTCGCGCCACATGGAGATCGTAGACGCCCTCGCTAACCACGGGCCAGTTCTCCACATTGGCCAAATCCACTATAGGCAAACCGTTCGCGACGAGGATCGCCGGGACTTGCGTCCAGCCCAGTGCGGACAAGGCCGCCAGCCGATGGTGGCCGCTCATCACGATGAACCTTTCATCTTCGTGATCTCGCAGCATGACGACCTGTATGAATCTGCTGTCAAGCGCGCCGTCTGAGGCAATATTCGGCTTATAGCCGATTTTCTTTATACTTTCGTAGGTTGCTATTAAGCGCTCGTATTCCTTCCTGCTTTCCTGCTCCACGATGCTCGGGCTTAGGTCCGGCGCCAAGCTACCATTAAGAGCTTTCAAACCTTGTCTGTATCTTGAGATCTCGGAAGGCGTACTCCACGGCATGGGCAGGAACGGCCTGGTGATGTCCAGGGAGGAGACATAGTGTTGGAGCTGAGAAGCCTTGCAGTCATCCTCATAGTCCGTTTGCTGCCCAAATAGCACTTCCTGCAAGTTCCGGGGGCGAAAATCTGCCATGAACCTCCTTATCAAGGATTCCTCATATCTCACACTTGGATCGCTGATGTATTGCCTAAGGAATGCAACCTGCGGATTGGAGCCATTGGCATCAAAATCGATGGCATAACCGTTAAGACATTTATTGATCGGCACTCTGAATTGCGAGCCTAAGACCGTATCAAAATCCGCGACGCGTACCAAATAAAGACCCGCGATCCATAGCGCTCTGTCAATCAAGGAACTTGTATATTCCCGCGACCAAGAATACATAGGCGATCTCCTAGGAAGCAAGTATTGCCGTCAAGTTAACTTTCGAAGTCGCAATTCGGCAAGGGTTTAGCGGGTTCGCGGTGTTGAGACCATGCAGGACCGCAATACTACAAGAATTCGAGGGTGACCGCGGAGGGATACCACCTCGCGAGAGCTTGGCGTGACGTCGTGGCGATACGACGGAAATCCAGGCGTCATCAATGCCCCAATGATTTTCGGGCGGGCAGAGCTTTGAGGTGCATGCGCAGCACGGCCAAGTCCAACCTCTCCTAACCGGGCGTCAGAAGTTTCTTGCCAGCGACAAGCTTCCTCAGGCGCGCGTTTCGTTCACTTCATTGCCAGTCTCCTCTCAAAGACCGGAACAATCTCAATGCGAGGACATTACTGGGGCACGTCACCTTTGATCTCGCGCGGTTCCTGGCAGACGCCGTGCACGCGAAGAGTTGGTATCGGAAGAATGCGCAGAACAGACACCCCCCATGAAATAGCACAAGCTGCGGAACTTAACATAGAATTCATACCGAATTGATTTATAGAAATTAGAGGCCGGCAATCTCGGCTTAATGGCAGAGGCGGTGGCACATGTTGATCGCGGGATCTTTCTACTTGGCTCTCGGAATGCTGCTTGGGTTTTGGATCAATTCCAAACAGCTGGCGCTTGTGGCGGTAGCGCTGTGCGCGCTGGTGATCGGCGCGGGACAGGGCACCGTGCGTAGCACTCTTCTCGCTGCGGCCGCACTGAGTTTGCTACAGCTCGGATACTTTATCGCACTCTTGGTGCGGAGCATCCTTGTTCACCGTCGCGAGCAGACAAAGCCGCTTTGCTGGCGTCACAACGGAGGCGCCGACGGCTAGTGGATGGACACGTTTCGGGTGGACTCAAATTCTCCTTCATTTCCTCTACTTGGCCTCGACAACTGCCAGGCGATCAGTAACCCCTCGTCGTTGCGGCCCGCAAACAAGGAGAGTGACGAGCGCATCCATCTGCTCACCGCATCAACAGGCGGCCAGCAATCCTAGTAGTAGCGGCAGCGTCTGCGCATTTGATGCATTCTGGGCAGATCAGTAGGTTCACCATCTTCACCCTTGGGATCGGAAGAGACGCCTCGCTTCCTGCCGAAAGATTCCCAGCATGAATCTGGGGATGACGCGGAAATAGCGCCCCGCAAGCCGCCCCGGCTCCTGTGATATGCGGTAGAGGAATTCCAGTCCGAACTGGCGGATAAAGGGAGGGGCGCGCTTTATTGCCCCGGCGCGAAAATCAAAGGCGGCACCGACCCCCATCGAGATTGCGCCGGGGATGTGCCGTGCATACCGCGCCATCCAAATCTCCTGCTTCGGGCAGCCCAGGCCGACCCAGATGATGTCGGGCTTGGCGACTGCAAGGCGGCGAATCTGCTCCTCCATCTCGACGTCGGTCAGCGGGCGAAAGGGCGGCGAGACCGCGTCTGCTATTTCGATGCCGGGATAGGATGCCTCGAGCGCAGCCACCAAGGACCTTAGGACCTCCGGTGTTGCTCCGTAGAAGGCATGCCGCCAGCCTTTGGCCAGCCCCGCCCGGCAAACCGCTTCGAGTGTGTCGGTACCTGTCACCCGGCCTGCGCGACGGCCCCTGAACCGACAAACCCACACCAGGGGCGCCCCGTCGGGCACGTTCATGAATGCGCCTCGATGCGCATCGGCCAAGGCCGGCTCGTCGAGCGCGCGCACCACCCCATGTACATCGCGAAACACGACGTAGACACCAGCGGTGTTGGCCGTGCGCCGGGCAAGCCACTCGTCCACCCTCAGCAGGAAAGACTGCTCTTCGACCACGGCAACTGAAGTCGTCAGGATCTCAACAGCTTCAACAGGCGGCAGCCTTTCCGCAGGCTCGCGCGCATGAGCGATTGACAGGCGCGCTTGGCGGTGTTGCGTGGTCACATCTTTAAGCGGTTTAGTCATAATATTATCCTCAAGTTGACGTACTTCACGAAACTTCGAAGCGACTGGTATAGGCGGCAGCGTCCGAGGTCTCGTGAATCCCAGGGCCAAGACTCATAACCAGTAGCTGACGGTTGCGGCGATGCAGACGGCGGCGAGGAAGTTCCGGGCGAGTCGATCGTAGCGGGTTGCGATGCGGCGGAAGTCCTTGATGCGGCAGAACATGCGCTCAATCGCATTGCGGTCTCTGTAGAGGAAGGGCGAGAAGCAGTTCTTCCATTTCCGGTTCGCCTTGGGCGGGATATTGGCGAACGCGCCGTCCGCGAACCTGCTCCCGGATGGCATCGCTGTCATAGCCTTTGTCGGCATGCAGGATTGGCGCCGCCGGCATCTGCTCGATCAGCAGCGCCCCGGCAGTGCAATCGGCGACCTGGCCGCCGGTCAGGAGAAAGGCGACCGGCCGGCAGAATCCATCCGTCAGGGCATGGATTTTGGTGGTCCATCCGCCTCTCGAGCGACCGATGGCCTGATTTTGCTCCCCCCTTTGCCGCCGGCCGCACAGCGATGCGCCCTTACCGCCGATGGGTCGATGAGAAGCTCGGCCGGAGGCCCGCCTGCGATGGCGAGAGCATGGAAAATGGCGCTCCAAACGCCCTTGGCCGACCAGCGCTGGAAACGGTTGTAGAGGGTCTTGCGCGGTCCATAGACCGACTAGAGCACGTCCCATGATGGATGAATCGATTGTGATGTGACGATGGCGTTCGGAAGTGATTCAACATCCACCTCGATGGAGGTGGATTATGGGAAGAGCACTGAGCGGGGATCTTCGGTTGCGGGTCTTGAAGGCTTCGGCGGAAGGCATGTCGGCACGGCAGGCGGCGGCGCGGTTCGGCGTGGGAGTATCCAGCGCGATCCGCTGGATTGCGCGGGCGAAGATCGGCGAGTTGGCGCCCCGCCCGCAGGGCCGTCGCCGCGCCTCCAGCCTCGATGCGCATGAAGCCTTCATCGGCGGGCTGATCGAGGAGCGCAAGGACATCACGCTGAACGAGATGGTGGAGCGGCTCTTGGCCGAACAGTCGGTGCGGATCAGCCGCAGCGCCTTGAGTGCCTGGCTTCGCGGCCGAGGCTGGACTTTCAAAAAAGTCCGCACATGCACTGGAGCAGGATCGCCCCGACATCCTGAAGCGGCGGCGGGCCTGGTTCGAAGGCCAGCTCGATCTCGACCCTGCGAAGCTCGTGTTCATCGACGAGACGGGATTGTCGACGAAGATGGCGCGCCTGCGTGGAAGAGCGCCACGCGGCGAGCGCTGCCGGGCCGGCGTGCCGCATGGCCATTGGAAAACCACGACCTTCACCGGCGCCTTGCGGCTGACGGGCATGACAGCGCCCTTCGTCTACGATGGCGCCATGAACGGCAACGTGTTCCTGGCCTATGTCGAGCAGGTGCTGGTCCCTACATTGTCGGAGGGCGACGTAGTCGTCATGGACAACCTGCCCGCCCACAAGGCCGCCGGCGTGCGCGACGCGATTGAGGCCGCAGGCGCGAGCCTGCTCTACCTGCCGCCCTACAGTCCCGACTTCAATCCGATCGAGAACGCCTTCGCCAAGCTCAAGGCGCTGCTGCGAGCAAAGGCCGAAAGAACCATCACCGCACTGTGGAACACGGTCGGTTCGGTCCTCGACCTCTTCACCCCAGCCGAATGCGCAAACTACTTCAAAGCGGCCGGATATGACCCAGATTAAACAGGACGTGCTCTAGCGTCGACCAGCGTCCGCCGCTCTTCACCACATGGATGATGCCGCTGATCACGGCGATCATCAACGCGCGGCTTGCCTCGGGTGTCGGTCGGCAGATGCGGTTCAAGCAGCCCAAACTGCTCATCACTGAGCCAGAAATATTCGCGATTCATGAGTGGTCCCCCTCAGAGATCCCTGAATCACAATCCCGCCGTCAGGGGAACCCCTTTATGGGTCCGGACCCTCGTTCGGATATTGAACCGGAGACGTTCTATCGAAGCTCGCCTGATAGGTGCGGGACCAATCAGAGAGAAGCTGCTGCTCGAACTGATCCACTGGTAACGGTGCCAAGCTCTCGTTTCCGGTGCACAGCGTCGCCCCGGCTGCATCGACGGCGCAATCAGGTATCCAAAGATTGTTGGCCTCAAATACGCCCTTCCGATACGACTCGACGAATATTGAATTCGAATGAGCGACATTGGCGAAGTAGGATTCGTCGATCCCGCCTTCGCCGCAGCATTTCCAGACGTAAATCCCGACTGTCTTCGTTGTTATCTCGTTGCCGTCGATATACCGGGCGGGCCGCACGACAAAGTTCTCGAATACTTCGTTGTTATTTCCTGCCGCTAGCCCAATCCCAGCATTGGAGGCGTAGAGGATACGGTTGGCAAAGATTTTTATCCAAGCTGAGCCGGTCGACGCATCCGTGTTAACTCCGTCGATCATGATGCCGGACCCCGAGTAGCGCCCTGTGAACGGCTGGCGGCCCGGAAAAGCTCCGATCAACAGGTTGTTGGCTATCGTCACCGGTCGATCCTTCCTACCCCTGACGCGGAACAGGCTGATCACGTCCTCGACGGCGCTCTTGCCGGGCTCGTTGCGCACATAATTCCAGGAGATGTCGACAGTGCCCGCTTCACGGATGTCTGCAAGCTGCACGAAATTGGCAACGGCAATCCCCGTCCTGCCAACCCAGGCGCCCACATTCTCCGTAGAGCATTGGTCGCGACAAAGCCCGGCAATGTTCAATGCGTGGTTGAACCGAACTGTGATCTCACGTGCCGGCATTCTCGCGGGATCCGCATAGACCCAGATTCCGCGGCTTCCCTCGACCGAGTTGTGCTGTACATCGATGCGCCGAGGATTCAGAGCCACAATGAACCGTGGCGGGGCTCTATCGCGCAGCTCAGGCTGTTGCCCAATCGCCCTGCAATTCCGAACTGTCACGTCGGCATAATGGGTGTTCCTGGGGTTTACCCCGTCGCTTCGGTGCTCGGCCTCGCCGTAGCGGGTGCTGATCAGGGTTCCGACCCCGCTGACGACACAGTTCTCAATTGTAACCGGCTCGGTCGTTCGAATAGTGACCGCCGGGACGTCCGGATCGTCCGAATGCCAGCGGCCGCTGTAGGTGCCTCCAGCGGTAATGATCAAGCTCCCCGCATGATCGAGGTTTGCCTGCATGGGGACGGGGCTGGTGGCCTTGTTGCCAAGCAACAACGGAAGGCGCGGCACAGGGGGCGACACTGCCCCGCCTATGCCGAACAGTAAAACAGTTGCCAGCAGAGTGATCGGTTTCAGCATGGTCGTCTCCGGGTTGCAGGAAAGCGCGTTCCGCGGTGCTTGGCCAAAGCCCCTGTTGGGAAACGAAATAGCAGTCCCATTTCGCCTGAAGCATTGAAGTGAGCGCATGTGTCCGATTCCAACGCGCCATTTGGGAAGTTCAGCGATAGGCCAGTCCCCGGCTTGATAATTCGCGCGCTCTGCTGGATCCTGCTATCGTCTCGCAGTCGTAGCGAAAGTGCGGGAAAAGGAACGTCCCCAAAGCCGCAGACGAACGTTGATCCTGTGGCACCAGCCAATGCAACCGAAATGGACGTTGCGCAGCTTTTCACGCCGTCCGGCCCCGTTCAGGAGGAGTCGCTGTTCGCCGGGCGGCGACAACAGGTCGACCGCCTTGTTGAGACGCGGAGCCATCCAAGCATGCCATAGTTTATGGTGAGCGGGGCGTCGGCAAGACTTCACTCGTCAATATGTTCTTGTGGCAGAGGCGACGGGGGCTTCCTCAGTTCACGGTCGTCGCTCGGGTGCAGGCGGATCCCTCTGACGACTATTCCTCTCTATGGCGCAAGGCGCTGAGTGAGCTTAGCAGCATCGACCCAGCCTCGGGTCACGCTTTTGCGGCAACGCCGCTCCCTACTGACCGACCGCTTAAACCAGATTCTGTCAGGCGGCATCTGCAGCGTTGCTGCGTCAGAAATACGGCTTTGATAATTGACGAGTTCGACCGGCTGCAGAGCACTCGCGATGCCGAGCTCACCTGCCGATACCATCAAGTACCTTTCCGACTACAACATAAACTGCACAGTGATCATTGTCGGCGTTGCCGAATCTCTGGGCGACCTGGTCAGGAACCACGAATCGCTGCGCCGTTTACTTACCTGCATACCCTTGCAACGGATGCGCGATGACGAGTTCTCGGAACTCATTGAGTCTCGGCTTGACCGCGCCTCTCTGGAGATTGAGGGACCAGCAAAGCTCAAGATACTGCGCTTGTCTCGGGGACTGCCCTTCTACGTTCACACGATCGCCAAGCTTGGTTGCCTCGCTGCTGCGCGCAGCGCGTCCCGACGCATTGGCGTGGCGCAGGTGAATGCGGCGATCGAACAGGTCATTGACGAACTGCGGCAAACCTTCTGTGACGGCGTCACGAATATGTTGGCTGGAAGCCGCGGCAGCATCTTTCCCGAGGTCGTCCTTGCAAGCGCGCTGGCGGACGCGGACGACGATGGCTATTTCAGCGCGAAATCGGTGGCGGCGCCCCTGTCGCGCATGCTTCGCCGCCAGATGAAACCAGCAAGCTTCCAGCGCCATCTGGCCGACCTTGCCTCTGACGAGCGTGGGCGCCTGTTGGTCAGGCGCGGACAGCCCGGAAGCCACCGCTTCCGCTTTCGTGACGCATTGACCCAGCCATATGTCATCATGGACAGTTTATGCCGCGGCTTAATCGACGAAGCAGAGGCACTGCGGCGGCCCGGCATTGACATCACTGCTCATGCAACCGCGCCTGAAGGTGATTGGACGTATGGCAGCGCACGTCCTGCAAACATGGTTTGACTGGGACCGGATCGCGATGCCCCACTCCGGGGCCCTGTGTTCTGATTTCGGCAACGGCCACCATTCACCGAGACGGTAGTCGCTGCCATTAGACGCGGAAACCGGTCTTCTGCCGCTGCCCGAAGTGACGCTTGGAACTGTAGCGTTCATACTTGCGCAACCGCCTAAGGTTGACCTTGCTGTAGATGACACCTAGGCATTTCTCCCTAATGCCGTGATCCAAGGACATGGCCTTCTGCACCAGTTTGCGGGAGGTACGCGCCCACTCGATTACGCAGATGAAGGCGTCGATGCGGATGGCCGCCGCACGGGCCTCTATGCCTTCCGCCATAGGCGGCAAGTCGACGATGACGTATTTGAACGTAACCTCCGCTTCCCGAAGCAAGGTGGTGAAGCCAGGCGATGCCACCATATCGCTGGTTTGCGGAAGAGAGCCACGCTTGGATGCTGGAAGAAATGCCAGTCCCGTCTCCCCTTCAAAGAAGAAAAGCGCGTCTCGAAGGCTGCGGCCATTCATCACAACGTCGGCAAGTGTCACTTCGGCGGCAGGAGCCAGGGCTTCGCTCAAGCCCGGATTGGTGAGATCGGCGTCAATCAGCAGGGTCTTCGATCCGCGCGCGGCAAGAAGGGAGGCCAAGTTCTTCGCTGCAGTTGATCTCCCCTCTCCGTTCAGCACCGAAGTAACCCCGATAACCCTCATCTTCTGGTCCGGAAGTTTGAGGTCGGCTGCGACCGTCGCGCTGCGCAGACATTCGGCGAACCTCGAGGTCGGCTTATCGATCACGTCACGTAGGAGGTCATCCGCCCCCTTGGCCAGCGGCCCCGGCAAGGTGTTTCCCTCCGCCTTAGCAACTTGTCTCGGCCACGGCCGCGGAGACCAGCTGCTGCGCCGAACCTTCGGAAGCATGCCGAGGAAATCCAGATGAAGCAAATCTCGAACCTGAGCACCTCTTCGGAAACCTTGGTCTCTGAACTCGAACAGCGCCCCTAGACCGACCCCCAGAACGCCGCCAGCCAAGAGCGACAACACCAAGATTATGGTCTTGGGAGGATAGCTCGTCCAGGACGGGGTATCCGCCCGGTTGATGATGCGGGCGTCGGCAGATGGCGTGGTCTGCTGATGGAGCGCCTCTTGATAACGTTGCAGGGAGGAGGCGTGCAGGTTCCGGTAGGTCTCGGCTTCTCGTTCCAGAGCATTCAGCGCGACCAGGGCCGACGCATCCGCCGCAGTCCTTCTGGACCTGATGACAGCGAGTTCCGCGTCGGCCAGCTTCTGCCTCAGGTCGACAACCTGAACCCGGAGCCATTCGCCCGCCTGGCGCATCGACTCGTGCGTTCTTTCCCGTTGGTCATGCAGGTAGCCTTCTGCAAACGCATTGGCGATGTCTGCAGCAAGGGAGGGATCGGGCGCGGTGGATTCGATGCGGAGAATGAAGGCTGGGCCGACCCGCAATACCCGCACCATGGACTTCAACTTCGCAATGCCCGCCTTGATCCTTCCGTCCTCCGTCTCCTGCGGAGCCGGAGGACGGGCAAGTTGCTCACGAACGAACGACACCAGCTTCCAAGTTGGTGACGTCGCCTCAGAAAGAAAGCGCGGATCATCCATCAGCTGCAGTGCGTCGATCACATGACGGGCAACCGATTCCGACCTCAATACCTCCATTTCGCTGCTGACGATTCCGTCGAAAGCCGCAAGAGGATTGGGAAGATAACTGTCCCCCAGAAAGCTGATTTGACGATATTCGATGAGCAGTTCAGCCGAGGCCGTGTACTGCGGGGTTTCCGTCAGCGCGAACGCCGTGCCCAAGGCCAGTGCAGCGGCCCCGACGGCAATGATTACGCGGAACTGTCTGCCCGCGGCCGCCAGCAACTTGTCCAGGTCAAGCGTGCTGTCTTCGATCGAAGTAGGCCACCGTTCGTCCGTATATGTAGCGGGAGATTGGGAATTGCGCTGCAGCATATGGATCTCCGCAGGTGATGCGGCTGCAAAGCCGTCGTTGAGGTTTCGTTCAGCGGCTCTTTTCCGCAGCAATCGAGGGGCGGAGAGAGGGAGCGAGTATCCAGTCGACGTTGAGGGTGATCTCCACGACATCTCCGGGCCACAAGTCGGTTTCTTCATTGGCGCTGATCCGGTCGACGGCGTCGGCAGATTTTCTGACGACGGTGATCTCCGGCGGCGACTGCCGGCCGCCGCGTGCGAGTTCCGAGCGCAGTCCTCCGACATAGACGAGCTTCTCCGCATTGCCTTGCAGCTGCGCCTTCAGGTCAGCCACGTCCAACATCGCAGCCGTCAGCTCGCCAAGAAGCTCGATGCGACGGGAATCTTCAATCCTGACGAGATTGCGTTGCAGATCATTGCGCTCTCGCTCCATCCGGGAAGCCTCCGCGAATGATTCCAATGCCCGCGTTGACCACAGAAGCACGGCCCTGCGCGCGTCGTTCAGAAGGGCTACCGAGGCCAGTCCTTTCTCATGGAGTCGTCTGACCCGCTCAAGCTCAATGGTGTCTTCTTCCTTGGCGGTCTGCTCGTTCTCTTGACGCCGGCTCAATAGATCAAGCCGTCGCTCGATGTGCTGGAGAGAAACGCGGACGGCCTGCTTCTCCTTGCTGTGGTCATCGACCCTGTTGGCGAGGAGCTCGCCCTGGACCTGCTCGATTTCCGGCAGCAGGCCCGCCGAAAGGCCCCCGTCAGCGGAAACGGCCAGGCTGGTTTCATCGCGGCCCTCGAGTTCGGCTCTGAGCCTTGCCACGCGGATCTGCGCCGCCGCCAAACGAGGCCAGGTCGTGTTGTACTGAGTTTTGAGGTCCGTCAGCTCCAAGATGGGATTGTCGATCCGTAGCCTGACCAAATCGTAGCCGCCCGCGACGGCGATTGCCTGGCGTACCGTCATTCCGCTGCGGAAGGGCTGTTCGCCAGGATTTGCAACATCGCCGGTCAGGTAGATGGGACGATACTCCACCACCTGCAGCACCACCGCCTCGGGATGCACGAACTGCCAGACGTCTCCCCCGACGCCTTGGACCGGGTAACCCTTCTGCGGCGCCTGGGCCACGACCGCGTCCCGAACCGCGCTGACAGTTCGTCCGGCAGCCTGCACCGCGCCGACGAGCGGTAAAAGAACCGTCCCGTCCATGCCAATAGGCGACCGCTGGCGCAGATCGGGAATTCCAAGCACCTGAAACTCAAGCACGTCACCCTTTGCCAACAGGTACTCCTCTGCCACTGCCGTGTTGCCGAAGCAGATCAGAAGGACCAGCCCAGCTACTGTTGGCTTCAGGCACCTCGTCAGAAAAACTCCCAAGCTCTTCGACATATCATTCACACTCCACTTAGCGCTTGTGCGATCGCGGACTCCCCGCGCCCAAAAGAGTCAAACCGGCAGACGATGTGCGTCGGGGAGCAGATCAGCGGCCTTGCACAGCCATTGCGTTGACGATCGCTTCCGCCAGCATGGCTGCACCGATACTGTTGAGGTGATTGTCATCGAAATAGAGCGGATCCTGCCCAAGCAGGGCTACGCAGCGGGCCGGGGTGAAGGAGCTGCAGAAAATCCTTTCCGGCCTGATTCGCACCAAGTTCGGATGGTCGGGGATCGCGTCCAGTTGGCGGTGTATGCCTTCAACCCTCTCTTCGAAGACGCTGTAGCTCGTCGGCAGCCACTCTTCCCGTTGGATCCCGAAGTGCCACTCCTTTGCAAATGCCGCGGCACGTCCCAGCCGACATCGGGGATCATATAGACGAGGAGGACCTGCTTTCCGCTGTCCAGCAGATGCTGGATCGAAGCGCGATTAAGGGCGCCAAGCTTGTCGATCCGGGAGGGATGCTCATTGGACTCCCGTGCCTGTCCAATGGGAAGATAGAGAACGGGCTTGCCGTGTTCCAAACCGCCCTCCTTTGTTGAAACGGTTCCCGTCAAAGTAGAAAGTCCAGCGGGCAACCACGACGACCGTCTTGAGTTCCGCGCTGGCCACAAGATACTCCTGCACCAGTTTGTTGTAGGTCGCGCACTCGTCCTCACGGTCAGAACGGTAAGAACCCACAAATGGCGGGCAGCGGCCGACGCTTAGTTCTCTCAGGCCATGACCGACACACGAGAGAGCGCCAGCGAGGGCATGGCTAAGCGACATAGCGTGGCTGTCGCCGAGCGCTGAGGAGCCTTCCGACCAAGTTTTCGGGTCTCGCGAACGCAATCACAAGGGCGGTCCCAAGCACTGGAACGAGAGCCCAAAAGCTGGGAAAGGGCACTGTCTCGTCGAACGTGAAGACGGCATAGAACATCATGACAATCCCCGAGACCGAGGCTGCCTGTGTCGCCCCTCCGCCCACGTGATTCCATTTGGTAGCGGTAAGTGCGAGTGCCGCCCCGATCCCGAGTTCTCAAGCCCGAGTAGGCACGATGGGTAATGAGAGCATGTTGCAAGCGTCCTGGTTCGTGGATCACGGGCTTGAAGATTTCGGGACACCGTCCACCGGACCTCGTCCGGCAAAGGAGACTTTCGGCCGGCGTGCGGGTGCCTGCGCCGGCGCGGCCCAGGCTCTCCTGTTGTTCGAGCTAAGCTTTAGGCAAGCTGACGCGCGGTCTCTTGAGTAGTTCTCCGTAGTATTGGGCCGTTCGCGAAGCGATTGTGCCCCAATCCATACTGGTGGCGGCAGTGTTCATGGCGCCTTGCCGCAGGCGCCTCACAAGGCGCGGCGAGCTCAATGCCATCCCCAGTGCGTCGGCCAGAGACTCCGGTTGCCCCGGCTCGCATAACAGCCCGTTCACGCCATCGATCACCACGTCCGTCAGTCCGCCGACCCGACTGGCCACGACCGGCCGCCCGTTTGCGAACGCCGCAGAAGCCACCCCGCTTTGCGAGGCGTCCAGATAGGGCAAGGCGACGATGCACGCCTCCTGAAACTCCTGAACGGCTTCCAGCGACGTGAGAAAGCTGTCCCTGACCGTAATATTGGTAGCACCCCGGCAGCGTCCGGCCAGGCGATCCAGTTCAGAGCCCCGCCCAGCCAGATGCAGCGACAACGGGAGGCCGCGTCGACCCAGGAGCTCCACTGCATCGAGCAGGACGGCCAGCCCCTTGTATTGTTCCATTCGTCCGAACAGAAGCACACGTCCTGGTATGGGCTCACGCTGCAGTGCTGCAGGTGGGCACAACAGCACGCCATGCGTCGTCTCGCGGACTTCGGTTCCATTCGCGCGGGTGAGTCGGGCAAGCTCCGTGCAGCAGTGGTGACCATGACCAAGGAGAAGGTTTGCTGCGGCTCTTATCCGGCTGCGGATCCTGGGACGATCGACCTTGGAATCGCTTCCTGAATGCGGCAGTGGGTCGTGCACAGTGACGACTATCCTTGCGGAGCCTTTCATCAGAAGGACCATAATATAGTGGGCGAAGTTCGGGCACTCCTGGAAATGCACGATGTGCGGCTTGAATGCCCACATGTCGATCAACGCGCGCAGAAGGTCGCGGATATAGGCGAACATCCCGGACCTTCGCAGAAAGAGCTGGTACAAGCGGGTCTGCAGTTTGGAAGGCTCTGGGCTGCCAAGATGCAGTCCGCATTCCTTCTCGTAACCCGTCCTATCCGTAATCAGTCGGACGGAGCCATGATTGGCGAGGGACGCAGCCAGACGCGCCGCATACTCCGGAAATAATGGAGAGAAGATAACGACCCTCAGTTCCTCCTTCGAGGGAGAGATCTCTCCGGACGCACGCAGGGTTGGGCCGGGCGCAGGCGCAGGCGCCTGCTGCGGGCTGCGCGCGGATTTCTTCAGCAGCGAAGAGGCAGTATCGTCCATGAGTCTTAGACCCCGTTGGTAGATCATTCCGCAGTCATTTAACCGCAGACTTTTTCGCCCGCGCGGCGACGATGACGGGATAGGAGGGGTCATGCTGGTCGAGCGCATCTCGAGTGACGTCGTCGAGCACGCGTTGCTGAAGAAATGCAATGGCGGCTTCGAGATTGCCATGTGCTTCCACATGGATACTGCCCGGCTCGAACTGCTCTTGGACAAGGCGCCGGACGGACACAGCCGTAAGCGACCAGCACCAAGTATGGCCCCAGTCGCTTTCCCGACCCACTGGACTGATCCCGGGTACGGTAAGTAACAGGATACCGCCGGGCTTCAGTGCCCGGTGCAGGGTTGCAAGGGCGGCTCGCATGTCGAACAGCAGGTGCAGTGTCTGTGTCAGGACAATGCAGTCGAACTGCAGTTCCCGGAGGGTTTCAGGATCGGCCAGATCACCGATTATCGTGGCATTGGGGTTGCTGTCGTCGACGAAGAGGATGTCGCTTTTCTCCACGGCGGGTCCGCCGAAGCGTAACGTGTAGTGGTTGTCTCCGACTTCCAGTACACGGCCGCCGATGTCTCCGGAATTCCTGGCGAGGAAGCCTTCAATGTAGTGGCGATCAATCGGCGTTCCGCGATCAAACCCCCACCCGCCGCGGGTGGACCGAGGCGCGCTCTACTTATTCTCCCTTCGCATCCAAACCATCCCCTCCCGCAGATGCCGCCCGAACTCGCGCGTCACGGCTCTCGTCGTGCCTCCAGGCGACCATGCGACTGCCCGCGCGACTTGACCCACAACCGGAGCGAAACGCTTGCCGGACTGCCAGTCCGCGCGCGCGGCGACGAGCATTTCCTTTGCATATAGCGCGCGCCATTTCGCTCTGCTCTCCCTCATGGCGGCGCGCCTGGACGGATCGTTTCCGAGGCGCTCCTCGTGCCGATCCAGCACTGAAAGCACGGCCCGAAGCATCCGGTCCCGGTCTGCTGTCATGCTGTTTGCATGCCGGCGGTATTGGGCGACTGTGACGGGATATCCGGCAACAGGGAACCTGCTTGCGACACGTAGGTAGAGGTCGTAATCCTCACAGCGCTGAAGCGCCTCATCGAAGCCACCGATCTCCTCCAGGCACTTGCGCTGATAGAGAACGGTAGCGTGCATCCCGATGCAGTTGCTGAGGATGAAGTCATGATGGGCGTCTTCGCCTATGTTGATGAAGATGTCACCGCCCATTGGTGCCAAGCTTTCCGTTACGTATTGATGCCCTCCGTAGACCAGAGCGCAGTGTGGCTGCCTCTTCCAGAAATTCACGCCGCATTCTAGGGCGTGTGGCAGGAGAAGGTCGTCCGCATCAAGGAAGACCACATGTGTCGTCCTGCAGTTCTTCCACCCGAAGTTGCGGGCTGCTGCGAGCCCCTTGTTGTCCTGCCGGATAAGCCGCACGGACGGGTAGCGCTGGACGACTTGCGAGGGATCGTCGGTCGAACCGTCATCGACGACGATCACTTCGTCCGCCAGGCGAATCTGTGCCAGAACGCTGCCGATGGCGTCATCGAGGAAATGAGCATGATTGAAAGTCGTTATGATCACTCCGACGGTAAGCTCGTCGGTGGCCTCTTGAGGCGGAAATGACTTATCAATGACTTCAACTGATATATTCACGGCGCCTTCTCCTTTGGTGCATGATTGACGTATCGGCTCAAGACAGGGTGCGTGATCCACCCGCTGCCTAGCGCCGTTACATGTGGTGCGTGGCTGTGTATGCGGATGATGCGAGTCCCCGCTGTGTAAGCAGCTTGCCGGGATCAAGTGATTAGGTTGCGGACCAGCACGAGCCTGGTTAGCCGTCGAAAGTCCTAGCGGCCAGGGGCGACAGAGTGCACAGCGCCCACCGCGGCAGCTTGAGGAGCCTCGCGCACTGCCAGCACCGCCTCCGCATGCTCAACCGGGACGGTATCCGCTTTGCGCAGCCGTCCGCGGTAGAGCTCGACGATGCGAGCTCGCTTGTGGAGAGTGGCCAGGCGGTGGGTGATCATGATGATTGTCTTCTGCCCGGCCAGGCCTTCGACGGCGGCGAGGAGGTTGGCTTCGGTTTCATGGTCGAGCGCGTTGGTGGCCTCGTCGAAGATCACGATGTCGGGTTCATGATAGAGCGCGCGGGCGATGCCGAGGCGCTGGCGCTGGCCGCCCGACAGGCGCACCCCACGCTCGCCGACGCAGGTGGCGTAGCCGTCCGGCAGCTGCACGATGAAGTCGTGGATCTGCGCCAGCCTTGCCGCCCGCTCCACCGCCTGCCGGTCGATTGCCTCGGCCTCGATGCCGAAGGCGATGTTGCGCGCCACCGTGTCGTCGGCGAGGAAAATGTGTTGCGGCACGTAGCCGATATTGTTCTGCCAGGCCCGGACATTGGCCTCCGTGAGGGGCGTCCCGTCGATCAGGATGCGCCCCTCGTCGGGGCGCAGCAGGCCCAGCAGCAGATCGACCAGGGTGCTCTTGCCGACCCCACTCGGACCGACGATGCCGGTCACGCTGCCGGCGGCGATGGTCAGACTGAGATCGCATATGGCCGCGGGCCTGGCGCCATCATAACGGAAGCTGACATGTTCAAGCTCGATCGACCGGCGCAGGCACAGGCGCTCCTCGCCACGCGTACCGATCCCGTGCCGTCCCCCGCCTCCAGGGGCCTGCCGCAGTTCCTCTGCGATCGCGCCCACCGCAGGCGCGGCAAAGCGCAGCAGCGCCACCGAGGAATAGACCTTGTGGAACGCCGGCAGCAGCCGGAACCCCGCAAAGGCATATAGCCCTATCACAGGCAGTGCGCTGCCGATGCTGCCGCTTCTCATCAGGATGTAGACCGAGATCAGGCAGACGGCCGCGAAACCTACCGCTTCGGCCAGGAACTTCGGCAGCTGCGAGACGACCTCGCCGGCTGCGCTGTGAAGAGAGAATCGTCTGGACGGGCTCTCGAAGGCGGCAAGATAGGCGCTCGACTTCCCGAGCACCTTCAGTTCCTTGATCCCGCCGAGAACCTCGGACATCGCCTGATATCTTTCGCGATTTGCCTGAAGGCGACCTTCGCCGCTGCGTCCAAGGAACCCGCTCACGCTGACGTAGACGACGGAATAGAGTGCAGCCACCGCAGAAAGTACGCTCAAGGTAACAATGGGATCTATCGCCAGCAACAGAGCGAATATGGCTGCCACCAGACTGAGGCTCGCCGCCAAGGCCAAAGCTGGAGCGACGCCGCACCGTATGACCTCGTCGACCTCTGACACCACCGTCTTGGACATTTCCGATGTATTCCGGTCGAGGAAGAACCGATAAGGCTGCGACAGGTAATGCGACACCAGTTCGACGCCAATCTGATGTCGCCGTGTGTTTATGAACTTGAGCTCTACATAGAGCACCACCGCTCGCAGGGCGGAGACCAAGAGGACGATGACGAGCGTGAAGATGGCGAGCGCAAGCAGGAAGCTCCAACTGTCGACAAACCCGAGCTCGTCGTATGCGGCCCTGAGGTAGGCATTGCTATGGACGACGTCGGGGTTAGCGAGCACGGCCAGAAACGGCGCCACCGAAGCTACTCCCGCCGCCTCGACAGCGGCCGTGGCCGCCAGCAAGATGATCAGCAGGCCTCCGCGGACGAGGTCAGACGGAGTGAGGATTGCGATCAGCGCGCGGAGAGTCTTGTTGAGCATATCCTGTGCTTTCGCGTGTTCAACAGTACGCTTGGCGGTCCGACTGGACGGGCGAGCTAGTCCGGAGCATTCTTGGAGAAGCCGCCCGTACGAAACAGAAGCACCCTCATGAACCTCGAAGCTTGGCGAGTTCGACACCCGCTGCCTAGCGCCGTTACATGTGGTGCGTGGCTGTGTATGCGGATGATGCGAGTCCCCGCTGTGTAAGCAGCTTGCCGGGATCAAGTGATTAGGTTGCGGACCAGCACGAGCCTGGTTAGCCGTCGAAAGTCCTAGCGGCCAGGGGCGACAGAGTGCACAGCGCCCACCGCGGCAGCTTGAGGAGCCTCGCGCACTGCCAGCACCGCCTCCGCATGCTCAACCGGGACGGTATCCGCTTTGCGCAGCCGTCCGCGGTAGAGCTCGACGATGCGAGCTCGCTTGTGGAGAGTGGCCAGGCGGTGGGTGATCATGATGATTGTCTTCTGCCCGGCCAGGCCTTCGACGGCGGCGAGGAGGTTGGCTTCGGTTTCATGGTCGAGCGCGTTGGTGGCCTCGTCGAAGATCACGATGTCGGGTTCATGATAGAGCGCGCGGGCGATGCCGAGGCGCTGGCGCTGGCCGCCCGACAGGCGCACCCCACGCTCGCCGACGCAGGTGGCGTAGCCGTCCGGCAGCTGCACGATGAAGTCGTGGATCTGCGCCAGCCTTGCCGCCCGCTCCACCGCCTGCCGGTCGATTGCCTCGGCCTCGATGCCGAAGGCGATGTTGCGCGCCACCGTGTCGTCGGCGAGGAAAATGTGTTGCGGCACGTAGCCGATATTGTTCTGCCAGGCCCGGACATTGGCCTCCGTGAGGGGCGTCCCGTCGATCAGGATGCGCCCCTCGTCGGGGCGCAGCAGGCCCAGCAGCAGATCGACCAGGGTGCTCTTGCCGACCCCACTCGGACCGACGATGCCGGTCACGCTGCCGGCGGCGATGGTCAGACTGAGATCGCATATGGCCGCGGGCCTGGCGCCATCATAACGGAAGCTGACATGTTCAAGCTCGATCGACCGGCGCAGGCACAGGCGCTCCTCGCCACGCGTACCGATCCCGTGCCGTCCCCCGCCTCCAGGGGCCTGCCGCAGTTCCTCTGCGATCGCGCCCACCGCAGGCGCGGCAAAGCGCAGCAGCGCCACCGAGGAATAGACCTTGTGGAACGCCGGCAGCAGCCGGAACCCCGCAAAGGCATATAGCCCTATCACAGGCAGTGCGCTCGCAAGGTGCTCCTGCTGCACCACCAAGTAGATGGAAATCAGGAGAATTGAGGCGAACCCAACAGCCTCGATCACGTATTTTGGCGTTTCCGCCAACACGCCGCTCAGGGTCCGATAAGCACAATACCGCTTCGATGGGCGAGAGTAAGCCGCCAGGAACGTCCCCTCCCGTCCTAGCACCTTCAGTTCCTTGATCCCGCCCAACACGTCCGTCGAAGCCTTGAAACGCTCTCCATTGGCTTTCAGCCGCTCACGACCGATGCGTCCCAGCACCTCGCGCGTGAAGACATAAATCAGCGCGAACATACCGCCCGCGCTCGCCGTGAGCAGCAGCGCCAGAAGCGGGTCTATGGCCAACAGAAACAATACAACCGCCAGGGCCATCAGGCCCTGCGCGACCAATACTAAGGCAGGTACGACGGCATTCTCAACAAGCTCATCGACCTCGACCAGTATTGTTTTTGTCAGTTCGGCCACATTCTTGTCTAGAAAATACCGGTAGTCGCGATCCAGGCTGGCGTTCAGAAGTCGTGTCGCGATTCGGTGGCGGTGCTCATTTGCATATAGAAACTTTACATAGTGTAGGACAGCTCTGAATACGGCAATCAAGCATATAAAAACAAGCGTCCCTATGGCAAAGAATATGATAAAGGAATTATAAGAACTGAATCCTAGATCGACAAACAGTTTATTAATGATTTTGTTTGTCGTAATTATTTGGGGATCGCCCAATATCAGCAGCAGGGGAGCGATGGAAGCGACGCCAGCCACCTCCACGGCTGCCAGAACGGCCAACAGACCGACCAGCCGCGCTGCTCGGATGCGTTCTGATGGCTCCAGTAGCCCGGTGATGTCTCGAAGTGTGTGGGCGATGCTCATGTATCGGCCTTGTGCCGCGTGATGGAGATGCCGCCGGCCTGATTCAGCGTTGTTCGCTCGACAGGGGCGGTCGCGGCGCGTAGCAGCACGTCGCGGAGAATTTCCGCCAGGCAGCTTTCGCACCGATCGAACTGGAACCTCGCCAGGAAACGCGCACGGGCCGCCCGCCCGAGCCGTTGGCGCAAATCCGGGTTGCGCGCGAGCTTCTCCAGCGCGTCGGCCAACGCACCGGCATCGCGGGCCGCGACCATGTACCCGCTCGAGCCCTCATCCACGATCTCCGGAATCGCCGCTTCGCCGGTCGTCACGAGCGGCAGGCTGTATGCCATCGCTTCGAGGAGGACACCGGGAAAGACTTCCTGAGGATAAAAGGTCGGGAACGCGAAGATATCGGCATCCAGCATGAACTCTGCTTTTCGAGCTCCGTAAGCGGGGCCGGCGTAGCGCACTTCCTCCGACAGGCCGAGAGCGTCGATCCGCTCCCGAAACACTTGCAAGGCGATGTCGCCCGGTTCTCCGACGAAGGTGGCCCGGAAAGGCACACCCCGGCGTTTCAGTATTTCGAGCGCACTCAGCAACACCAGCGGACCTTTGGTCTCAAACAGGTGAGACAGGAACAGTATGTGTGGGATTCGGCGAGCCGGGCGGTCAGGTAGCCGGATTTCCCGACAAGGGTCGGGGAGCGCATCCGGAAGATAGTAGACCTGCTCGTCCCGCACGAACTCCGATACGTCGTCGAAGACGCGGGGGGACAGCAGTATCACCCAGGCCTTGGAGAAGGCCCAACGGCACAGGGCCCGGTGGAGGGCGCTTCGCTCGGCAGTGCGGCGGATGCCGCGGCAGCGCATCTGCAGAATATGCGGAAAGCCGAGCCCCTTGACCACGCCGAGCAGCACGATGCCTCCCAGATACGCGTACCCCGTCGACGGCAACGTGTAGAGGACGACGCCGGGGGGGCGGAAGACGAGAGCAAACAGCAGGCGTACAACATGACCGGAAAGTCGAATGATCTTGCTTAGTGCGAACCTGTTTGTATCGTCGATGGACCGCGCAAGTTGAACAGGCAGTACGTTCAGGTCGAACTCGTCGCGGATTCGCCGGGAGGAGGCAAGCCGCTGGTTGGTAATGGCCGCGCCATGTGCTGGCGGTGGTAGCTGCACCATCATTAGGACGGCATGTTTCGGCATGATCTCCTGCTCCTTCCGGCAACGTTTTGCTGACGCGTCCTGGTCGCTCCGGTTCATTCTGCAGCGGCTATTTCGCCCAAGGCAGTCGCATGGCGGCTGGCGGGCCCTGACTTCCGGAGGTAGACGAGATTCGCAGCGCCCCGTAGCGACTGCAGATAACCAATCGTGAAGGCGACGCCGATCACATAGAGCGGACTCTGCAGCGCCACGTTCGAGAAGACGCAGATGAAGAGGGTGAAGAACGCCACCGCCGCATGCGCCCGCACGCGTACGGGCATTTTGGAGCTCGGATAACAGCCAATGATAACGGCGCTCCAAAGCACGAGCCCGACCATTCCCAAACGAAGGATGATGTCGAAAAAAGCATTGTGGGTGCCGATCAGCAGGAAGGATGTGTCCTCCTCCGGCAAGAAGAAGAGGCGGCCAATGACCATGGTATATTCATTCCGCAGCGCCTCGGTGCCGAAGCCGACGCCGATCCCCCAGGTCTCTGCCAGCGCCTCCAAGGCATCCCGCCAGAATGTGACGCGCCATCCGGTGTTAGGATCTAAAACAAACAAGCTGATCGGGTCGAGTATTCCGAAGATCGCCAAACCCACCAAACCTAGCATAAGGATGTTGGCCAGCGTTCGTTCCAAATGCAAACCGATCATGCAAAGAAAAGAAGCAGCCATGGCCACGAAATAGGCCAGGACGTTCTGAAGTCTGAACTCTATCGTAGCGGATAGGATAAATACGAGCATCAAAAGAAAGCCGCCCACGATTGGATTCATTCGAACCATGGCGAGGTAGGTTATTCCCACCAGAGCGATCATCACATCGTTCTGCAAGGTGACAAAGGCCTTCGGCGGGTCCAGAGGCGTCTCTATGTCGCCAAAGACGTACAAGCGCGCGGGAATGCTGACAATGAACACCAGAATGACGGTGCCGACGAGGATCGCGTCACGGTGCCGATCGATGCCCTTGTCTTCCCACCACTTTTGCGATGCGGCTATGACGGGAAGCAGAAGGAACACAAAGGAGGACTGCTGGACGATGATGCCGGCTTGGTGATATCGGGTCCAGCCATCGGGAAGAAGCTCCAGATAGGACAGGCCGACGTAAAGTAGCCCCCAGCATGTAAGAAGCAGAGCGGGAATGTTCTGCGGCGATAGGAGAGTCCGTCCGGCGTAGGCAAGCGAAAGTAGAAGGATGAAGGCAAGAAGAGGTGCACCGAGCGCCTTCAGTCCCGCACCGCCCAGCAGGCAGATGGCGAGAAGCAATATGGTGAACGCCCAGCTCCCGGCTGCGGGACGCTGCCGCCGCGGATGGAGAAGAGCAGTTGGTCCCGTCAGCCATCTTCCGTGCCAGTCGCGTTCATTCGTCGTCGAAGACATTAAGCGTCAGCCCTGCCGAATACATCTGTGCGACGGTCGGAACCAGAAGTCACTCAGCCGTCGTGGCGATCTCCACGCCGACGGGCGCCGAGCGCGCACCCGAGCCTCCCTCTGCGGCAAGGTGGGCCTCGTAGAAGCGCTTCAGCCCCTGACGCAGCCCGGTGCGGGCCCGCCAGCCCAGGGCTGCCATCCTGCCGACATCGACGAGCTTGCGCGGCGCCCCGTCCGGTTTTGAAGAGTCGAAGCAGATGCGGCCCTTGAACCCGACGGTCTGTGCCACCGCTTCGGCAAAATCCGCGATTGTTATGTCCTCACCGGTGCCAACGTTGATCGGCAGGTCGTCCGAGTACCTCTTCATCAGGAAAACACATGCATCCGCCAAGTCGTCGAGGTAGAGGAACTCGCGCTTCGCCGCGCCGGTCCCCCACACCGTCACCGAGGTCCTTCCTTCCACCTTTGCCTCATGGAAACGCCGAACAAGCGCGGCCGGAACATGCGAGTGCAGGGGATGGAAATTATCTCCGGGACCGTAGAGGTTGGCGGGCTGAACGGAGATGAAATCCGCGCGGTACTGTCGGCGGAAGGCCTGTGCCATCTTGATTCCGGCAATCTTGGCGAGTGCGTACCATTCGTTCGTCGGCTCGAGCGGGCCCGACAGAAGTGCCTCCTCCGGGATGGGCTGTGGTGCCATCCTGGGATAGATGCAGCTTGAACCGAGAAACAGGAGCTTCTCAACACCCTGAACGCGGGCCGCCTCCATGACGTTCGCCGCGATAATCAGATTGTCATAGAGGAAGGTCGCCGGAAAGGAAGCGTTGGCAAGAATCCCGCCCACGCGGGCCGCCGCGAGGAAGATAACGTGCGGGCGCATCTGCTCCAAGCATTGCTCTACATCCTGCTGGCGACGCAGGTCCACCCTCTGGGTGCCGGTCGATACGAGGTGACAGCCCTCCTGCCTAAGGCATTGCGTCAGTGCTTGGCCCACCATACCTCGATGACCGGCGACCCAAACCCGCTTGCCGTCGAGAGAAAAGATTTCCCGTCCCATGAATGTCCCTCCGGTAAGGGTGCCCTATCAAGCGGTTGAGCGGTTGTATGTGCTTGGTCGTATCGCTTCCGGGCGACAGCTCGTGGCCTGAACCTCGATCGGTTCAAGCGGTAGCCGGACCGGATGGTACAACGTGCGCCGTATCGTCTGGGGCATGCGTCAATTCCCCGGTCCGTCAGATCGAACTGGTAGCTTTCCAAGATGCCGCCTCTTGAGATGATGACATCTTGCTCGGCATGGCTAGGGCACTGCCTCGGGCGCTCTGCGCAAGACCGACCGGGCCTTGTGCTGCCGCCTGAGACCACCTTGTCGTGATAACCGCCATGTCCGTCTGTGCCGTTCGCCGCTACCAGATCGCCGCGCGAGCGTTCTGCCAATGCGGCTCCATCGGGATCGCCTTCAGATCCCCAAGCACCATTTCCTCAACCAGAGAATCGAAGCTCGTCTCATGCTGCCACCCCAGGCGCACCCGAGCCTTGCTCGGGTCGCCGACCAAGAGTTCGACCTCGGTCGGCCGGAAATACCGGTTGTCAATCTCTACCAGGATTCGACCCGAACGCGCATCCCGACCCTTCTCTTCCAACCCCTTTCCATGCCACTCGATTTGCATCTCCACGCAGGAAAATGCCTTCTCAACGAACTCGCGCACCGTCCGAACCTCGCCCGTGGCAAGCACGAAATCGTCCGGTTCCGGGTGCTGGACGATCATCCACATGCCTCGGACGTAGTCGCGCGCGTGGCCCCAATCACGCCCTGCATCGAGGTTACCTAGGTAGAGCCTGTCCTGCAGCCCATGATGAATAGCCGCAACAGCTCGGGTCACCTTGCGAGTCACGAACGTCTCGCCGCGGATGGGGCTCTCGTGATTGAAAAGGATGCCGTTTGAAGCATGAATGCCATACGCTTGGCGGTAGTTTACGGTGATCCAGTATGCATACAGCTTCGCGGCCGCGTATGGGCTCCTGGGATAAAACGGGGTGGTCTCGCGCTGCGGGACTTCTTGTACTAGGCCGTAAAGTTCGGACGTGGATGCTTGGTAGAAGCGCGTCTTTTCAGTAAGCCCCAGCAGTCGGATCGCCTCCAGCAAGCGGAGCGTCCCCAAGCCATCCGTATTGGCGGTGTATTCCGGTGTCTCGAAACTTACCTGCACGTGGCTTTGCGCAGCGAGATTGTATATCTCGTCGGGTTGAACCTCCGAAACGACGCGGATGAGGTTGGTAGAGTCGCTCACGTCGCCATAGTGCAGGATGAGTCTGGGGTTGTCCTCGTGGGGATCCTGGTACAGATGCTCAATGCGGCCGGTATTGAAAGACGATGAGCGCCGCTTTATGCCGTGGACCAGATATCCTTGGCCGATCAAAAACTTAGCAAGGTACGCGCCATCCTGTCCGGTCACCCCGGTTATCAGAGCGGTTTTTTGTCGTGTCATGTTTGTTCCCATGCTTGTGCGACTGCGGTGCAATCGCATGGAGCAGGAATTCGCCCACGCTACCGCAGTCTGGGTGAAATCAAACCCAGTGAACCGGCTCGACGGTGCTGCGACGCCTAGGCCGGCAGCACGCTCCTCCGATGCGTCTTCACCTCGACGCATCGACCCATGATCTCGAGCAGGATGCGAACAGACTGGGTACCGTCCAGCCGATCTAACCTGCCAAGTTGTTCTGCAAATGGCCCCGACACTAGACGCACGACCTGACCAGGCCGAAGCAGATTGTCGAGATGTATTACGCCGTGCCTGTCAGTCGCCTCGATGAGTGCTTCAACAACACCTTCAGGAACCTGCGCTGGCATTTCTCCGAACCGAACAAGGTGGGCCACGCCATATGTTCCATCGATGCTGAGCCAGCGGTCCCGGCGCAGATCGAGTCTCACGAACAGGTAGCACGGGAACAGCGGCCCCATTACGACTTTCATCTGGCGGGCGTGTCGTATGGTTCTTTGCAACCTTGGCAGGAACGTGGAGAACGACTGATTCCCAAGTTCGCATTCCGCCCTTGCCTCTTGATTGGGAAGGCAGAAGACGGCGAACCAGCGTGCCGTTCTCGACTCGGCGGCCGCAGTAGTGCCTTCTGGTGCCTGGCTGCAACCGGCCCGCATCGGATTATGTCGGGCCGCGTCCATGCCCAGCCGGGACGTCAAAGGAACAGATGATTCCGACACGTGCCCCACCATAGTTCAATGAGCCTTTCTGTCAGTAAGTATTTTCACTGCAGTTCGGCATATAAGATAGATATCAAGCCAAATGCTCCAGTTATTAATGTACCATAAATCATGATTAACGCGTGCGGCCATCGCGTTCAATTCTCGTGTTTCGCCACGAAAACCATTTATCTGCGCCCATCCCGTGAGCCCTGGCTTTACATTCTGACGACGCGCGTAAAAAGCAATAAGTGCGGAGTAGTATTCGTCATGCGCGACTGCATGCGGACGAGGTCCTACAATCGACATCTCGCCCCTTAACACGTTCAACAGTTGCGGTAACTCGTCTATGCTCGTGCGCCTTAGCAGCGACCCGAAGGGCGTAACGCGCGGATCGTCAGCCGTGGCCTGCGCGATCGTCGGGCCGTCTTCGCATACCCGCATCGTACGGAATTTGTAGATCTGGAAACGCCTGCCACAGAGGCCCTGGCGCTCCTGGCGAAAGATAACCGGGCTGCCGGACGTAGCGCGGATGGCGATGCTGACGGCGATCAGCAAAGGCGCCAGCAAGACGAGTCCCGCGAGCGCGATGCTCACGTCGAGGGATCGCTTCATTGCGCGTTCGGCCCACGACAGCGGGGCCCGCTGGAGCTCGAAGCCCTTGAAGGGGCCGAAACGTAGCGCCGATGTCTGCAGCAGCCGTTCCATTGCTGCATCCGCAAACAGAAACACGGGCAGCGGAAGGCGTCCCAGTGCGGTCGCTAGGTTGCGGAGCTGCCTGCGCTTGTCCCAAGGGAAAAACAGGTAAATCTCGTCAAACGGTACCCTTTGGAGGGCGTCACGGAGCTCCCGCACTAGGTCCTCACACATTCTAGCGAACGCCCGACCGGTCACCTTGTCCGCCGGAAGGATCGACACGCCAACAATCTGTATGCCGCGGTTCTGCGCTTCGCTGAGCACTCCGGCTGATGCTTGGTCTCCAAAGCAGATGAGGTGGGCTCTCCGAATCGCAATGGCACCGCGTCCAAGCCAGACGCGCAAGGCCTTCACCGTCCCCACCCGGACAAGCACAATCGCTGCCGCACCGACTGCAAACGAAGTGATTAGCAGCTCGTGCGACAGCTCACCTATCGTTTCGACCAGGAGGCCGATCCAGGCAAACACGAAGGCCACCATGAGCCAGCTCAATAGCGCGTTTCGAGCGCTGGCCATCGGCTCAAGATATAACCCGGTTGTGTATGCGCCAGAAAGGCTCTCGAAAACCACAAAGAACGTTGCAGCAAGGGAGGTCACCATCAGGACCTGGGGGTCGCGCAAATCGTAAAGGATATGCGGCTGATAAAAAAGAATGACCGCATGCACACTCAGCCCAACAATAACGAAATCAGCGACCATGCAGACCCCCACTAGAAGGGCTTGCGGAAAATGAAATGCGGCACGCCCATAAACTACCGACTTCTTGGGAATGGTTTGGATAATCTCTGTCATCCGACGCAATTCCAATGATAAGCCCGTGCCTGCGCGAGCGGATATCCGCTTCTTAAAGATTTCTTTGGTCGATCTTGGAATAAACAAGGTCTTTTGTACGTACGGCCAAACAAACTGACTCACATGGCGTCAAGCTATTAAAAAAAATAACATCTTAATTTCGCGAACGTAAAAAACGTATTACATTTCATGGTTATTGTTGGTTAACATTGTCTGCTTGTCAATTGATTCGTTCGCAGCCGAATTGCGTATACGTCTACTACTTACGGAGAAGGTTCGCCGCTGGAAACGCTGAATGCGGTGGTTCCGTGGGAGGGTATTCCGCATGCCGCTGGCGAAGGCGCTGAAGCAGCCGGATGCACTTAATTTGAGAATCCACCGCCCAAGATTCTTACGTTTAAATGCCAACCCTTAGCAAAACCGGCGCATTCTTACGTTCAACTGCCAAGCGACAGCGGGAGTGGCATACGCTGCGGGCATGGTGCAGAAATTGCTCGCATCATGCCGAGGTAAAGTCGGCCGCACTCATCCGCAGGTATGGCAAAGGCGCGCTGTTCGGCACGGTCGAGAGGGCGCTGCTCTGTACGAGTTGCGACAGGGGCGGGCCGGTTCGGCTGGAGATTCACAGGCTGCCGAGGAAGCTGGAAAGATGCAGGACTTGATCGATTTCTACAAACCAACTCGGCCCTGGTGCTAGCCAACCCAGGCCCCTTTGCTTCGTTCGCGGTCCTTTTTGGAGGCGGAGGCTTCCTGGTCGGGCGCTACTTTTTGACGGAGCGCATCGCCAATCTCGAAAGCCGCATCGCCAGGCGGGATGACGAGATCGTCGACCTCAAAGTGCGACAGACGGCCAAGAAGCTGGAACTGCCAATGGTTCCTATCGCTCGTACCATGGCCGTCGACGAATACGACAGGCCGGCGCCTTTCAGTGGGAGGTTGCCTGAAAGGCGCCAGCCCGGACGAGCCATCAGGTCCGCCGCGCCTTAGCGATAGTTGAGTCGCAGCTTCGCCGTGCACAGCGTGATCGCGGAAGTTTGCATTTACGCGCTCCCGTCCGTTTCACTCTCCTCATCGATTTCGCGCACGGGCAAATAGGCGTTCGTTTGCAGCCATTCCCGCAGCACGATCTGAATGAGGTCCGCCCGGCCGATTTTCATTTCGGCAGCAATGGAGTTGAGAGCGTCCTCGGTTGCTGGCTCCAGCGGCAACGCCGGCGACGTTCCTATAGCATCAATGCGGCGCGACGCAGAATGATCTGCAAATCCGCACGCGAAATGTCTGCGATGCGACCAGCAGCGCTTTCAAGCTCTTCGGCAATGGATTGGCGTGTCATCGCATTAGTCCGCTTGCCTGAGGCAGGGTGTTCTTAGGCACTCACCCGCTTGGCTGGTGCCTTCTTGGTTGGCGCCTTCTTGTTGGTGGGCATTTTTGCACTCACCTTACGACCCAACCCACTAGCTTTTGCTAGCTCCGATCGCTGTGCTGCGTAGCTTGGTGCTACCATAGGATAGTCCCGCGCCAACCCCCACTTGGCTCGATACTCGTCAGGCGTCATCCCAAGCAAGCCCAAGTGCCGTTTCATCGACTTGAACTTGCGCCCGTCTTCTAAAGAAATGATGTGGTCGGGAAACACAGATTTTTTGGGATTGACCGCCGGGGTCTGTTTTGGCTGCTCAACCACAGATGGCTTGACTAAGCTAACGAGAGCGGAGTTCACCGAAGAAATAAGATCGGGCAGGTCTGCTACTGGCACTGCGTTATTTTGGACAAACGCCGCAACAATATCCGCGGTCAATTCCATCAATTCTGCATTCTGGCGATTGTTCTCTTCGGTCATTCATCAAACTCCTATTGCTATTCCGCTTTCGTATGGGGGAAAGTCGGATTGCGCAAGAAGCAGGTCCACAGAACGAAATACTCGGGATCATTGGCCGGCCGCTGCGCAGGTCCTCCGGAAGCCAGGCTGCCGGGGTTTGTTCCTCTTTTGTCCGAAATCGGCGTGTAGGATCGGATCGTTCCGACGCTCCTTCGCGTTGGGTAAACCGACAGGAGGAACGACCATGTCAGAGGACAAACACGAACGCATCCGGCGCCGCGCATATGAGATCGGGCTGCCGCAGCTGAATTCGTGGCGCTCCCTAAAACCGACCTCGTTCTGCTGGGAAATACAAGTGCTGACGTCGCGGCGCTCATTCCTGAAGCTCTTTGGCGCCGTGTCGCTCGCGACATTCGGTCTGGCGAGTTATGCCCTCGCGATTGAGCCTCGGTTTCGACTGCGTGTCACTCACTACAAGCTCCTTCCGCCGCGCTGGCCGACGACTGCCAGGCCCTTGCGCATCGTCGTGGTCGCTGACATCCACGCCTGCGAGCCTTGGATGCCGGTTTCCAGGATCGATGAGATCGTCGCTGTTTCCAATAGCCTGCAGCCCGACATCATCCTTCTCCTTGGCGACTATGTGATGGGCGTGCTGCCTCGCTATGCCACCGGGATCGTGCCCGACACTGTTTGGGGCAATTCACTTTCGAAACTTTCCGCGCCACTCGGCTGCCACGCCATTCTCGGCAACCACGACTGGTGGCACGGTGTCGATAGCGTCCGCGCAGCCCTCGTCGACAATGGCATTCCGGTCCTCGAGAACACCGCCACGCTTATTCGGCCGCAGGATGGCCCAGCGTTCTGGCTCGCGGGTCTTGGCGACCAGTGGGCCAAGAAGTTTTCTCGCGGCGTGTACCAGGGCGTCGACGATCTGCCTGGAACAATGGCTGGAATACCCGACGACGGCAATCCGATATTGCTCCTTGCGCATGAACCGGACATCTTCATTACTGTCCCTGACCGTGTCAGCCTGACGTTATGCGGCCGTACACATGGCGGACAGGTGCGCTTGCCATTCATCGGCCCCCCATCATCAATTCAGCCTACGGACAGCGCTTCGCCTATGGGCATATCGTCGAGGGTGGGCGGCACATGATCGTATCCGGGGGTTTGGGCGTATCGTGGCTGCCGGTGCGCTTCGGCGTGTCGCCGGAGATCATGGTCGTCGATATCGGCCCGAAAACGTTCTCTCTTCCTGTCGACGGATGACATCTGCCGTTGCAGAGAGACCTGCCGTTCGCGGTTGACCGTTCCGTGTGAGGGTATCGATCGTCGTGTACATGCGGTCGGGGTTTGGCCGAGTTCCCATCGCCTACAAGGCGAACGCGGCACAGTCCATCATCCTTTTTCGGAGGCCGGCTGATAGCTCTCGATTTCCACCAGAATGCCTTTGAGAAGTCGAGCCAAGCGTCCGAAACACCTTTCTTCGACATTCTCGGGACGGCCATGCTTGGACGAGCCCTCCTTTCGGCCATCGGCGGGCATACTCCTATTGGACGAGGCGGCGCGACCCAGCGTGTTAGGACTACTCCAATTGCTGAAGGGGCCTGCGTCGGGCAGCGTGCTAGAACTGTTGCGAATAGCGGATCGAAGAACCGGGACTCTGAGTATAGTCGACCAGGCCAGCCGAACACATTCCTTTTCGGAAACAGTGCTCTCATCAAAGCCACTGGCTTTCGGGAATGCGAGGCGCGCTGGTGGTTCGGCCATCCAGACACGGAGAAGTGCCCGAACTCAACCTGATGGGCGTGTAAGAGATCGGCATTGTGCTTGGCACCTTGACCCGCCGAATGGGTGCAGAGACGCGGAATTCACGACAATGAAGGCGGACGGGATCGAGTTCGCTGGCCAGCCGCTGGCCAAGCTCGTCACATGAATGGAGTGCGTGTCGTTGCCCAAGACGGCACGTGGGGTCTGGTCAGGGCCTCGTCGAACAAGGCGGAAATTGTTGTCGTCGTGGAAAGTCTCGCCGGAACGACGTCGCGAGATGTTCGAGGCTGTCGATGCCGTGCTGCGCCGCAATCCAGAGGTCGGAGCCTACAACCAGACATTTTGAGAGGACTGGGCCATGCCGGAGCGGATCGTAAGTTTTGTCATGAGCGGGGGCGTCGGGTCACGGCTGTGGCCGCTCTCGCGCGAAGACAATCCCAAGCAATTCCACGACCTTTCGGGCGACGGCTCCATGCTCGCTAAGACTGTCCGACGCCTCAAGGCGCGGTCGGACGGCGAGACGCCGATCTATCTGATAGCCTCCGAACGGCATGCCGACCGCGTTATCTCGGACATCGGTCCGCTCGGCCTGAACGGCGGCAGCCCGATTTTCGAACCCGTCGGCCGCAATACCGCCGCTGCGGTGGCCATAGCCACCTTGCACACGATCTCCGAATATGGCGGGGACGCGCTGGTGCTCGTGGTCCCCTCCGACCATCAGATATCGACCGAAACGCAATTCTGGGAAACCGTCGAGGCGGGCATGCCTGCCGCCGATTCAGGCAGCATTGTCGTGTTCGGCATCAAGCCGACGCACCCCGAAACCGGGTACGGTTACATCGAGATTGCGGCAACTGGTGACGGAGTGGCCGCCGTTTCGCACTTTGTCGAAAAGCCCAATGCCGAGACGGCCCGCAGCTATGTGTCTTCGGGAAGATTCTACTGGAACGCCGGCATCTTCCTGTTTCGTGCCGACACGATGCGGAAGGCATTTCTCGACTTCCGGCCAGACATCTGGGACACCGCGGAACGGGCCTATAAGGCTGCACGGACTGACGGCTTGGGCATCTACCTGCCCCAGGGCTTCTATTCGGCTGTCCCGTCGACGTCGATTGACTACGCAGTCATGGAGCATGCACGCGGTATTGCGATGGTTACGGCTTCCTTCCGCTGGAACGACCTTGGATCGTGGCAATCGCTGCTGGAAGCCAGCCCGACGGACCCCGACGGCAATGTCGTAATGGGCGACGTTGTCGCCATGGATTGCGGCAACTCCTACCTCAGAAGCCAGGGCAGACTGCTGACAGTCATCGGAATGAAAAATGTGGCGGTGGTGACGACACCGGACGCGGTTTTCGTCGCTCCTGTCAGCTGCAGCCAGAACGTGAAGAAAGTGGTCGAACAACTCGAGAAGAGCGGACGCCTTGAAACGAAGTTCACGGGGTCGGACGACCGGGTCATCATCAGCGGGTCATGGCGCAAGCGGGTCGAGCACTGGCTCTTCAACGAAACCCTGCCGCTGTGGTCCACTGCAGGTGTCGACGATGCGTATGGCGGCTTCCACGAGGCTCTCGGTTTCGATGCAAGGCCCTTGGGCAAACCCAAGCGCATGCGCACGATGGCTCGCCAGATTTACGCGTTCGCGGTGGCCAAAGAACGCGGCTGGGTTGGACCGGCCGACAAGCTCATCGACCACGGCATCGAGTTCATCGCCAAACACGGCCGCACCGAACGCGGTGGCTGGGTGCGCACCCTCAATTCCGACGGCAGCGTGGCTGACCCGACGGAGGACGCCTACGACCATTCCTGCGTGCTCCTGGCGCTTGCCCATGCTCACCGATGCGGCCATCAGGATGCCCTGCAGCTGGCACAAGAGACGTTCCATTTCATCGACACCCATCTCGAGGACGTCAGCCTGAACGGCTTCCTCGAGACCCCCGGCTGGAAGGGGGTGCGGTTCTCGAACCCGCACATGCACATGCTGGAATCCTTCCTTGCCTGGCATCGCGTCACCGGCGAGCGTGCATATCTCCGTCGGGCGGCACGCGTCATCGATCTCTTCCGGTGCCATTTCTTCGATCAGGAGAGCTGGACGCTTGGGGAACATTTCGACGTCGATTGGCTACCGTTGCCGGGAGAGGAGGGACAGTGGACCGAACCAGGGCACCATTTCGAATGGGCCTCGCTCCTCGTCGAGTTCGCGCGGGCAAGCGGGCAGAAAGACTTGGCGGCCTACGCCAGGAAGCTCTATTCGTCGGCGATCGCCAGCGGATTGAACCGGGCCACGGGCCTGGCTTATGCAGCCGTGTCGCGGCAGGGAATTCCCTTCGACCGGCTCTCCCGCAGCTGGCCACAATGCGAAGCCGTCAAGGCGGCCGTCGCCCTGGACGGCATCGGCGGGCCTGATCTGAAACCCGAGATCGAAGCTCGTGTCGCCCGCCTCTTCAAATGGCATATCGATCCCGCACCGCTTGGCTTGTGGATCGACAGGATTGACGAGCGCGGAAGGTCACTGGCAACGGAGGTTCCCGCGAGCATTTTCTACCACCTCGTGACGGCCTTGATGCAGTATCTGGACAAGACCGCAGGGCAGGTCGAACCTTTCCCGCTGCCAGCTTTGGATACGAGCAAGAGCGTTGCGATGCAGGGTTACGGCTGACCCAACTGTCCGCCTTAGCTCCGTGTTGGAACGATCAATAACGAAACTAGTACAAGATCGGGAGGAATACCCATGAAAGTGACAATCCTGGGAAACTGTCCGCCTCATGCCTACAAGGGATTGATACAAGGCTCAGACCGGGAAGCTGCAATCAAGGCGGTTTTGGAAAGCGTTGGTGGCAAGGTGTCCGGTATGATGTTTACTCGCGGCGCCTATGATATTGTCATCAATGCTGAGGTTCCGGACCAGGCCGATGGCATGGACCTAGCATTGGCGGTGCGGGCAAGCGGCTGGGTGAACGACCTCGTTGTCCTCGAAGAACTCGACATGAATGCGGTGCTCGCAGCTGCCAAAAAGGCTGCTGGCGTTGACAAAGCTCGCCGGCTGATTGGACTGGCTGTACATTGAAGGCAGCACGGTTCCGATTGAACGCGCCGTGCTGCCAAGTCTCAAGGAAAGACAAGCTGGGGTTTCGGAAAGCCGAAGCAGGCGCGGCACTGGTTCTGCTTCAATACCGCGCCGACAGCGAACGCGCCCGGCTCAGGCGGTCAGAAACGGAGGTCATGCCGAGTTAATTTTGGAATGTACACCCTAGAAGGTGCGCTTGACGGATCGGCGAGGTCCGGTTTTGTAGAGGTTTCTTGTCGGAGCGCTTCTTTATCTAATCGGAGCGCGACAAGGCAATCGAGATCACATTGTCAGTATCAGTTTTTCAGGTAGCTCGAACAGCATTGGCAAAATTGGCCGCTCGGGCGGCGTTCTCACGATCACCGTCCCTAAGCGAGCTCGGACTTTACGACTTTCCAGGATACCTATGGTCCTGACGCAGCGGGTGGAGCTAGCCGTCACTTCCCTACTCCCTGTGCGCCGCCACCAATCTCGCGTAGAAGGGCCCTGGCCGAACCCGGCCCCGCGACGCGAGAACTCCATGCGAATAGTGTTGCCTATTCTGTTGCTCGGCGCCGCCCTCGCCAGCCCGTCGCCCGCCCGGGCAGCGGCCGGCGATTGCGGCGATGCCGCCGCGCTGGTGCAGCAGGCCTATCCCGAGGCCCGAAAGAGCGCCGACGGCGCCTCATTCACGCTTGCACCCCACACGAGCATCGCCTCAACGCTCCCGGAGAGCGATGCGCCATTCGGCCTGATCTGCAAGATCTGGCCGGCACATGACGACCTGCTTTTGGTCGCGGTACCGCTGATCGACAGCGCTAACAGCGACCACCTGCATGTCGGCGACATCGAGCTACTGGTCGTCGATAGAAAGAGCCTGCGGGTGCGCCAGCGCCTGCTCCAGCCTGGACTGATGACCGATGATGCCATCCCCATCCGCATGGTCGAATTCGACACCGGCCGCTATGCACTGGCCCCTGAGGTCACCGCCTTCGGCCTGCGCATCGAAATGGCAAACCATTCGCAGGCTACTCCCTTCACTGAAACCGACCTGCGGCTCTATGCCGTCGCCAGCGATGCGCTGCGCTTGGTACTCGACGGCCTCGTGGTGGCCGGCCATGGCGGCGAAGGCGATGCCAGTTGCGCTGGATCGTTTCATTCCAGCCAGGTCAGCCTGGCGATGAGCCCGGCGCGCCATCACGGCTATCGTGACATCATTGCGGTCGAGCGGACGGATACCGACAATCCCTCCCCCGACAAAGATGGCGAATGCCAGTCCCATCCCGCCAAGTCTGTGAAGCGGACCTACCGGCTGCGCTATGACGGCAACCGCTATCCGGTTCCCGCGGCACTCAGGGTGATGGGGTTGTGATGCCGCCGCACACGTCCCTGCCTTGGTTCGTCAATGTGATCAATTCCAGTTGAATGGGTATCGACCATTAATTCTCTCGTGGTAGGAGGCGCTCAAGGGGGCTCTTCCCAAAGGAGCTGATGATTTGTGGTGGTCAAGATTCAAAAGGGGTTTTGCAGGAACGTGGGACGACAGACTTGACGGGCTATTCTCCGCAAAGGTCGACTACGCCGGAAAATCCATTCTCGATGTTGGCTGCAATATGGGTGTTGTCGCCTATGAGATATCCAAGCTGAAACCCAGTTCGATCCACGGGATCGACATTGCCAAGCCGCATATCGAGACTGCAAAGATGTTGTTGAGTGGCTCCCCGGTGCATGCCCGGTTCGATCGCCTAAACCTCGGCAGCCGACGCCTCGGCAACATCCTTCTGCCGAAATACGATATCGTCCTGCTGCTGGCCGTCTATCAGCACATGCAGCGCAACATCGGCCCAGGCAAGGCGCGAAGGGTGCTTTCCAATATTGTGAGGCGCACATCAAACGTCGTTGCCCGCGTTCCGCCTGGAACGGATGGCGAATTCATTGAAACGCTCTCTGACGAGGGGTTCCAGGTCAAGAGCACTCACACATCGCCTCTTGGTAGTCATGTGCTCGTGCTTGAGAAACCTGCCTTCGGAAATCCGCAGCCATGATGACACATTGCTTGTGGTAATCTGCCTCTTCAACATCCCATGTACCAGCAGCGGGCGCAGACCCGCTGCCTGCCTGCAACTCGGCCCGGGAAGCGCCGATTCGCCGGCAGAAAGCATCTTGCGGATGGACCTCGCGCCAATGCCGTTGAGATTTAGCGTCGCGACTGCGGTGTTCTCTGCCACTGCCTTAACAGACAGGATGCCCCCGTTGGCCTAGGTGACGAAGACGAGTTTGGCCGCCACGGCAAGGGCACTGCCCGTCCCGCCTGCCGTCAGCGCCGCCGGTATCGAAATTCAACCACGTGCGCCATCATTTCTTAGGCACGCCCAGCGCTCATGGCTCATGGCGCCGGGCGGGTGAACAGGGCTCGGAATTGCTCCTCCGCACGCCGCAGTCCTTCATCTGTCAGAACCACTGACTTCGCCTTGTTTGCCGGATTCGCGATCAACCCCTTCTCATGCAAGCGATCCAGAGCATTCCAATCCAACCCCTTCCAGGCGCGCCTCTCTTCATGCAGCGTCAGCCAAAGCAGGCCCATAACGGCATCGTCGATCTTGTCGGTGTCGATCTCCATGCAAGCAGTTTAACACGCGAAAGCGCCGCTGCCACGATCCACACCGTAGGGTTATTCCTCGCGCAACGGTTCGCCTGAAAATAAATGCTTCACCTAGGCGTCGCATGCGCGACGGCGTCATTTGGGGGGACGAGCCGGGATGGGATCCGAGTTCATCATGGTGCCTAAGCGGCCGTGGCAGCCCTTGCTGCTGGCAATGAAATGCGAATTGGCGAAATCCTCGTCGTCGCTCTGGTTGCGCTTACCGCAGGCGAGCGGCGCACCATTCAGGTGCGCGTCATGCTGCCGGCATCGCGCAGTACCGCGTCACCCGCCGCAGGGTCCCTTTCCATAGTGCGGCCGAAGCGCGGATACGTTTTGCGGGACGCTTTCTTTTCCGACCCGCTCTACGACCGCAGAAGTCTCAACCTTGCCAGAGGTGAATTTTTGACCCCTGAGCGGTTATCGCGGAGCGCATTCCGGGCCATAACCGACGTTGCGACATCCCTTCACTGATTCACTGTCCGTCAGGCGCCAGAATGCGAAATCCGCTGTGAGGGTCGGGGCTTCGCAACAACCGCTCAAGGTCGGTCCGACGTTGCAGGGCTGATGTGTTTTCATCGAGCCAAGACTGACTCTGGTACCGTGCCGGGAATGAGCTATAGTTCAGATAATAAGACGGCCGGGCGCCTGCACAATGGCTGGACTGGGAGAACAGATTGCGCGTCAGCAGCGCACCATGGGACCGCTCCTGGTGGCGGCAGTGGTCATCGGCCTTATCGGTCTGCCCGTCGCAGCCTGGCTCGACCTCCGAGACCTGTCGGAACGGATGCTGCGCAGGCAAGCCAGCGAAATCAGCCGCATCATCGACGAAATGCGCGGATTCTACGGCAGCGACGTCGTGGGACGCGTGCTGCAAGCTAACGGCGCCGTGACTGCGACGCACAACTACCGGGACGTGCCAGGCGCGATCCCTATTCCAGCAACCCTCTCGATCGAACTCGGCAAGCGCATCAGCGCTCATGACGGGTCGGTCAAATATCGGTTCGTCTCGGATCTGCCTTTCAAAGGTCGCGCGCCCCACCAGCTCGATGCGTTCGAGCGGAATGCAATCTTGGCTTTGCGCGCCAACCCGAAGGAGCCGATCATCGAGGTCTCGGGTTCACTGTTTGACCGGCAGGTCCGCGCCGCGGCCCCTGTCATAATGGGACAAGTGTGCGTGACCTGCCATAACTCACACCCGGACAGCCCCAAGACGGACTGGAAGGTAGGGGATGTCCGAGGGATCCAGGAGATATCAGTCAATCAGCCTATCGCCGCGAATGTGCTGACCTTCAAGTATCTGCTCCTATATTTCGGTTTCGCGGCGGCGGCGGGCCTGACGTTCATTCTCCTGCAGCGTCGGCAGTCCGCGTTGATTCAGGGCATCAACAAGGAGCTTTCCGAGGCAAACGACTTCCTGGCCGCGATTTCATTGAAGATCGCCAAATACCTTTCGCCTCAAATTTACAAAAGCATCTTCAGCGGCCAGAAGGACGTCACCATCGCGACCGAGCGCAAGAAGCTCACGATCTTTTTCTCCGACGTCAAGGATTTCACCGCGATCGTGGAACGGCTCCAGCCTGAGGACCTGACGCTTCTCCTCAACGAGTACTTCACCGAGATGTCGACGATCGCGCTCAAACACGGCGGCACCGTCGACAAGTTCATCGGCGACGCGCTTCTTGTGTTCTTCGGAGACCCCGAGACGCAAGGCGTCGAGGAAGACGCGAGAGCCTGCTTGCGCATGGCTGTCGACATGCAGCGTCGGCTGGAGCAGTTGAACAGGGTGTGGCATGACCGCGGAGTTGAACGGCCCTTCCGAGCTCGCATGGGCATCAACACGGGCTATTGCAATGTTGGGAACTTCGGTTCCGACGATCGGATGGACTACACGATCATTGGAGCCGAGGCGAACTTGGCGGCCCGGCTGCAGTCGATTGCCGAGCCCGGCGGCATCTGCCTCAGCTATGAGACTTACGCGCTCGTGCGCGACCTTGTCCGGGCGCGTCCATTAGCACCGATTGCCATGAAGGGGATCAGCCGGGAGGTTGTCCCCTACGAAGTCGAGGGCCTCCTGGGTGAACTCGCCCAGCGCCCTCAGGTCATCAGCGAGCATGCGACTGGTCTCGACTTGTTCCTCGATGTTGAGGCAATCGACGAGAACGGGGTGGAGCGGGCGAAGAAACGACTTTCGGAGGCGCTCCTGGCCTTAACCATCCGAAGCAAGCCCGCCGCATTTTAGGCTCTTGAACGTGATCCAATCTGGACCGTGGCCAGCCAAGTAAAGTCCGGTTCAACACCGTTCAGCCGCGCCGGGTCCCGGCCAGGAGTTCGCGCGCATCATCCTCGTTGGTCATCAGCGCCGTCAGGGCCGAGGCGTCGATGAACATCAGTCATTCTCGTACAGGCTGTCGCGAAACGCCTTGTCGGCGGGCCTGCCGTGATCAGGCTTGCCCCGGGCTCGCAGATCACGGCAGAACCTGACGCCGATCTCCACCAGGGACGGTCTAGCCTGTTCGCGCTCAAGCTCATGCTTGAGCGCGGCATGGACGGCCTCTGTCAGACCAGTCCTTTTAAGTGCGGCGACCCGGCGGGCCAGTGCGTCGGTCTCGGGATTTTTGATGTGGAACGCCATGACTCGCTCGTATAGCCGTTCAAGTGCATCGGTATATAGCACACCGTGTGAAGGTCCGGGGAGCGTCGACCGGAAGGGTCACCAACGGAATCGGCCACGCCAACCGACCGAGTTGGCGGCTGCGCCTCGCTTGCCGCAGGCTGGATGGGGACCGTAACCCTGTTGTTTACAGACCCCGAGCATATCTGATCGGTAAGCGATCGTTTCCGGATACCTTTCGGGAGTGGCCGCGATCTGTGAGGTTGCCGATCCTGTATTGGGATTGGAGATCGGCTTGGGTCTGGACTTGACCGGTGCTTGACGAGCCGCTGGCTGAGATCGCCGGTCTGCTCGATATCACGGTCGATGCCATGACGGGGCGAATCTCCTGCTGCTCCGCTGACTCGACGTTATATCAGGGGGCGCTAATTATCGGTCCTCGGGTCAAAAACCTTAGAAGGCCGACATGCTGAAACCATCGTGGAACAACGCTCGAGGAAGCCGACTTCTATCTCTTTTTCGCAGCTATGCTGATCGTATCACAACGCGGCGGGTCACACGCAAACTTGATTCGTACGGAGATTGGCTGAGAGCCCTCACCCTGACACTCCTCCCGACGAGGAAGGCTCATCACTGCAATGCTTGCGATCGCGGTGTGGCGGCTTTTTACCGTTTCGGGCGATACACGCTTATTTGCCCGCTTTGTCATGCCCTGGATCGTGAGCGGTTTTTGATTTGTGCTCTAGACCGTAAGCTTCTCGGGCTTCCGGCGGGACCGCTTAGAATTCTCCAGATTGCGCCGAGCGAGAAGGGGCTTTCAAAGAGACTATCTCAGGCGGGCAACCTCATTAAAGGCGATATCGAGCCCGGACGGTACGGCCCCGATACCGTGCAGGTTGACCTAATGAACATGAACGGCACCAGCGATCTCGATATTGTCGTCTTGTGTCATGTCATGGAGCACGTCCCTGACGATCGGCATGTTTTTCGGCAAGTTTGGTCATCCCTTAAGCCTCGAGGACAGGTCTGGATCCAAGTACCGCTTATCTATCGTCAAACGCTCGAAGCGACGCCATCCATGTCACGGAGCGAGCGCGACGAGCGCTTCGGCGGATCAGATCACGCGCGAGCCTACGGACCCGATATCAAGGAGCGTATCGAGGACGTGGGTTTTACGGTCGCTCGAATACATTCAGACCGTATACCTGCCGCCGATCGCGAGCGTCTTGGGCTTCTCCCCGATACTCTCTTTATCGCCGAACGGCCGGAGCAACACAATTCGGATTGAGAGCGCGAAGTTCCCGACGCCATCCTTGGTGGCGATCATCGCTACTGTGGGCAAGCGCATCGCGGATCGCGTCACGCTGCACATTCCGACAGCCAATTTCCCTATTCGATCATCGATCCGAGAAGCTCTGATCGCGGCCAGCAGTTAGTGTCACACCGTCACACCTGCGCTTTCACACCGGTCTGGAACTGCGCTTACCGGAGGCGATAGGTCGTGCATCCGAAGAACGCCGGTCAGGTCTGACGCGGTCCTTTGATTTGCGCAACCAAGGTCTATGGGGATTGAGCAGCCTTGCCGCTGGCGATAAAATGCGGATTGGCGAAATCCTCGTCATCGCTCTGGTTGCGCTTGCCGTAAGCGAGCGGCTCGCCATCCAGCGTGCGCGTCATGCCGCCGGCAGCGCGTAGCACCGCATCGCCCGCGGCCGTATCCCACTCCATGGTGCGGCCGAAGCGTGGATACACGTCCGCCTCGGCGCCGGCGACGAGACAGAATTTCAGCGACGAGCCGACCGAGACGATCTCGGCGGCGCCAAGCGCGCGGATATAGGCGTCGGTTTCCGGCGTGTTGTGGGAGCGGCTGGCAACGACGGTCAGCGGCACCATACCGGCCCTTGCCGAAATCGGCTGGCGATCGACGATCTCGTAGTCGTCATTGATCTCGATCGTTTCCGCTTTGCCCGGCCGGCCGGAAAAGAAGCGGCCGGTGCAAGGCGCGAAGACGACGCCGATCTCGGGCACGCCATGGCGAACCAGCGCGATGTTGACAGTGAAATCGGTGCGGCGGTTGACGAATTCCTTGGTGCCGTCGAGCGGATCGATCAGGAAAAAGGCGTCGCCGAGATCCGGCGCCATGATGCCGGCAGAGGCTTCCTCCTCTGCCACGCATGGAATCTCTGGAAATGCGGCGCGTAGCCCGGCAAGGATGATCTTTTCGCTCTCGCGATCCGCCTCCGTCACTGGCGAACTGTCCGACTTGCTGTCGACCGCACAGCCGACACGAAAGACACGCATCACCTCGCGCCCTGCCGCCAAGGCAAGGTGCTCGAAGACGGCGAGCATCGCTTCGTCGTCAGATACCGCCGCCGCTATCATATTGGTCTTCGGCAATGTCGCGCTCTATCAGCCAGTGTTCCAGGGCGTCCACCATCTCCTCGGCGGATTTGCCGAGGGTCTTGAGATGGATTTCGGGCTTTTCCGGCACCTCATACGGTGAATCGACGCCGGTGAAATTCTTGATCTCGCCATTCAACGCCCGGGCATAAAGGCCCTTCGGATCGCGCCTGGCGCATTCCTCGAAGGGTGTGTCGACAAACACCTCGACGAATTCGCCGTCGGCCATCAATTCGCGTGCCATGCGCCGCTCGGCGCTGAACGGCGAAATGAACGATACGATGACGATCAGCCCGGCGTCGGCCATCAGGCGCGCCACTTCGGCGACGCGGCGAATGTTTTCGACACGATCGGCGTCGGTGAACCCGAGATCCCGGTTGAGGCCGTGACGGACGTTGTCGCCATCCAGAATGTAGGTATGGCGCCCCGTGGCGAAGAGCTTTTTTTCAAACAGATTGGCGATGGTCGACTTGCCCGAGCCCGAAAGCCCGGTGAACCAGAACACGGCCGGCCGCTGGTTCTTCATATCGGCGCGGGCGCGCTTGCCGACATCGAGCGACTGCCAGTGGATGTTTTCGGCGCGGCGCAGCGAATGCAGGATCATGCCGGCGCCGACCGTGGCGTTGGTGATGCGGTCGATCAGGATGAAGGCGCCGGTGGTGCGGTTTTCGGCAAACGGATCGAAGGCGATCGGCGACCGCGTCGAGATGTTGCATATGCCGACTTCGTTCATCTCAAGCGACTTGGCCGCCTCATGGGCAAAGTCGTTGACGTTGACGCGGTATTTCAGGTCGGTGACGGTGGCGCTGGTCTGGTCGGTCTCGGTGCGCAGGATGTAGGAGCGGCCAGGCAGCAGCGCGTGTTCGTCGAACCAGACGATATTGGCGGCGAACTGGTCGGCGACCTGCGGCCGCGCTGCCGGCGACACCAGCATATTGCCGCGCGAGACTTCCACCTCGTCGTCGAGGACAAGGGTGATGGCCTGGCCGGCGATAGCCTGCTGAAGATCGCCGCCATGCGAGACGATACGCCTGACGTGCGAGGATTTGCCGGATTTGGCGACGACCACCTCGTCGCCCGGCGCAACCGAGCCGGAGGCGATGGTGCCGGCGAAACCGCGAAAATCGAGGTTGGGACGGTTCACATATTGGACCGGAAACCGGAACGGCAATTCGACCGCGGCCTCGTCGACCGAGACGGTTTCGAGATGTTCGATCAGCGTCGGGCCGGAATACCAGTCCGTCCTGTCGGAACGGCCGGTAACGTTGTCGCCGTAGCGGGCCGACATAGGGATGGGCACGATCGTCTGGAAGCCGAGCTCACGTGAGAATTGCCCGTAATCCGCGACGATCCGTTCAAAAACCGCCTGGTCGAAGCCGACAAGATCGATCTTGTTGACGGCGAGCACAATGTGGCGGATGCCAAGCAGCGAGGCAATGATCGAATGCCGCCTGGTCTGACGCAGCACGCCCTGGCGGGCATCGATCAGTACGATTGCGAGATCGGCGGTCGAAGCACCCGTCGCCATGTTACGCGTATACTGTTCGTGGCCGGGCGTGTCGGCGACGATGAACTTGCGCTTTGGCGTGGCGAAGAAGCGATAGGCGACATCGATGGTGATGCCTTGCTCGCGCTCGGCCTCGAGGCCGTCGACCAGCAGCGCGAAATCGATATCGTCGCCGGTGGTGCCGTGCTTGCGCGAATCGCGCTCGAGCGTGGCCAGTTGGTCCTCGAAAATCTGCTTGGTGTCGGAAAGCAGGCGCCCGATCAGCGTCGACTTGCCGTCGTCGACCGAGCCGCAGGTCAGGAAGCGCAGCAGCGACTTTCGTTCCTGCGCCGCCAGATAGTCGCGGACACCGTCGGTCGGGGCGAGGCTCTTGGCCATGATGTGGCGCATGCTCAGAAATACCCCTCGCGCTTCTTCTTTTCCATCGAGCCGGCTTCATCACGGTCGATCAGGCGACCTTGCCGCTCGGACGTGCGCGCCGTGAGCATTTCGCCGACTATCGCCTCCAGAGTGTCGGCTTCCGAGTCGATCGCGCCGGTCAGCGGATAGCAGCCGAGCGTGCGGAACCGCACCATCCGGTTCTCCACTGTTTCGCCGGGCCGCAGCTGCATGCGCTCATCATCCCTCAGGATAAGCATGCCATCGCGCTCGACGACCGGCCGCTCCTTGGCCAGATACAGCGGCACGATCGGGATGTCTTCCTGGAGAATGTACTGCCAGATGTCGAGCTCGGTCCAGTTCGACAACGGGAACACCCTGATCGATTCACCGGCAGCGATGCGGGTGTTGAAAATCTTCCACATCTCCGGCCGCTGGTTCTTCGGATCCCAGACATGCTGGGCGTTGCGGAACGAGAAGATGCGCTCCTTGGCGCGCGACTTCTCCTCGTCGCGACGGGCGCCGCCGAAGGCTGCGTCAAACCCGTATTTGTCGAGCGCCTGCCGCAGCGCCACCGTCTTCATCACATGTGTATGGGTGTTGGAGCCATGCTCGAACGGATTGATGTTGTCACGCACGCCGTCTTCATTGACATGGACCAGGAGGTCGAAACCGAGCTTTTGCTGCATCTGGTCGCGAAAGGCGATCATCTCGCGGAATTTCCAGGTCGTGTCGACATGGAGAAAGGGAAAGGGCGGCTTGGCCGGATAGAATGCCTTCATGGCCAGGTGCATGAGCACGGACGAATCCTTGCCGACCGAATAGAGCATCACCGGCTTGGCGAAGGCCGCGGCCACCTCGCGAAAAATATGGATGGATTCGGCCTCAAGCCGCTGAAGGTGCGTAAGTGCGATGTTCATGGACTGCGAGCGTTCTTTCGTACCGATCCACGGAAGGGCCTGCATCGGAGGCGACCTTCAGCCGCCCGATTCAAACTGCACTTCCGGACAATCTATTCTCGTGCGGGCGTTCTAGCAGATCGTTCCGGTCCAGAACAATGCAAGACAAGCCTGCGGCTGAATGGTTCGGGAATGAATTTTCCATACAGCCGGGAAAATCGGGAAATTTCTGCTCAGCGACCGATTGCGCTTGGAAGGGGTAGGAAAATATTGCCCTGGGCTGGGAAGCTGAGAGCCAGGAGCCGGCTCGCCTGACAGTCGTCCTCCTCATTCAGCCAACGGCCAGCAGCGGCGACGAGCATGGCTAAGACGAAGTTCCGATGGGAACAAGTAGCTTGTCACCGTTGTGATCGATCTCGATCATCTCGCTCTTGCGGCCCAAGCGTTCCGCAAATCCTTTGTGAAAGATGATGGCGTTCATATAAGCAAAGGTCATCGCCAACGCCTCGGTTCGCAGCGGATAGTCGACCAGAGAATGAATGAGAAGAAACGATACCGAGAGGAATGCGGCCTTCTGAAGCGGGTCGCGGCGAACCCTGGCCAATGCAGCAAAAAGCAGTGCAAAATAGCCTACCATAAGTGAAATAGCGGGAATTCCGCCTTCGAACGCCATTTCAAGGTAGTCATTGTGGGCATGGTTCACGTATTGTTTGAAAATCATGCTCTCCCGTTCGTATATCTGGTAGGCGTTTTGAAAATTCCCGAATCCGACACCCGTCGCCCAATTGTCCTTGATCCCCTCGATGGTGGTTCGGGTGAATTCTCCTCGCCCGAAGGCCGGATCGAGCACCTGTGTATCTATCTTAGTCCAGGCGCCTATCGTGTAAATCGAGAGTCCAACAAAAGCCAGGAGCACGCTAAATCCACTCGCCCTTGAGCGGGCTGAAAGGAAGATGACGGACAACACCGTGATGGCCAACCCAATCAGAGCACCGGCTCGGGAACCGGCTGCCAAAAGCAGCAGCAAAAGCGCGATTAAGCCGAAGGATCCGGACAAAAGATGCCCGCGGAACAGGCCGTAGTGGACGATGAAGGGAATCGAAACGAAAAGCAAAGCAGAAAAGTGATTCGCGTTGGCAAAAAGCCCTGCGTTAATCGTAAAAGGCAAGAGCCCGACAATGGCGATGTCGTTGGAAAGCGAATATTGAATCGTTCCGGCCAAGCCGTTGCAGATAACGCCCATGAAGAAAAAGGGAAGAAGCGCGCTGACCTGTTCGGCACGCAAACGCAATACGGCTAAAAAAAACGCGGCTGCGGCCAAAAGATAAAGCAAACATTCGACCGTGCGGCCGACCCCAACGCTGATGAAGCGAAATCGGCTTTCTCCAACCCAGGGATCTCCGAGCAGCAGTTCCGGCCGCAACCCGTTGAACATGGCCGCCGGCAGTGGGACGATTTGCAAAACGATCAAAGCCACCGCGAAGATCAGCAGCCACAAAGCGGACTGGGAGATTCTTTGCCCAGCGGTCTGCGTGAAAACGGCCGCTGCCGAGACAATCGCCGCGACCTCGATCAAGGTGTCCGTATAAAGGCCGCTTGCGGTGCCGCCACCGATCAGCAGCGACACAAACAGGACCGAGCCGAGAACATATTTATCCCATTCCGACGGCCGATCGTTCAAGATGGAAGTCTCTCAATGGTCAATTTGTGCATTACCAACGTACCGACATATCGAAACCGCCAGCTCTCGGCAATGGCGGCAGTCTGTAGCCTTAGCAACTGCAGAGGACATGCCGTCGGCCCAACTGAAAATTCCTCGCTAAGATTCTGACGATTATAGGTGCCTTCCGGGATATTGAATCGTGCTATTTCTCCCGCCGGATCAACGCATCTGATCGACCAGAACAAATCCTTTGGAAGCTTCAAGTTTCGTGCAGATGCAACCAGGGAAATTTTGTACGAGCCTGGAGGGAGCGCAACATATTGCTGAAGGGCAGTGTTCTTGACCGGTGTGTTCAAGAACCGGACAGTCGCTCCGCCCTCGCCCTCCACCGCGTCCTGGGATGTTGCGAAAGTGACTTCCAAGCCTGATTGATCCTGTAGCTGCCAATCGAAGGGCTTGCCACCGGACGTAGGTTCGAAGGTGCTGTTGAAAATGTATCCACCTAACTTTCGTTCCTCGTCAGTAAGGCTGAAAAGAAACAGCCGGTATGCCGGCTCGTATTCTTTCTGACGGATATAGCCGGCCATCACAGCAGCCAATTCGCTCGACGTCGGCGGTGCGCTTGATCCAGTCAAATCTAGAAGCAGCCGATTTGCTAAATCGAGTCCTTCGGGGGTTTTGTTAAGAGAGAGAAATAGACTGCCTCTCCAAGGCGCCTCTGCTCCGATGGACGCCAGCACGGCTTGGTAGCCCTCGGGATTTGAGAGGATCGCTGGTATGCCATCAGCAATCGCCGAAAATTGGTCCGGCCATCGCCGCAGCAATATGTCCATCTCAGCAACGGCCTTCGACAAATCACCAGTTTCTATCTTGCGGCCAATGGACCTCTGCAGCGCATGGATCTCTGTCTTGGACAATTTTCGGGCTTGGTCGAAAAGCTGGTAGGCCTCGTCTTTTTCGCCTTGCCGGTATTTGATCTCGCCGATCAGGCTGTAGAGACGTGCGTCAGCCAAATCGAACGTTAGCGCGCGCTTGGCCTTGGCAAGCAAGGCATCAAGATCGGCAGCCTTAGTCGTGTCGTTCAGGTCACTGCTGATTTCAGCTATCAATGCGTCGATATTGAGCGGATCCAGGGCAAGAGAAACAGCTGGTGTTTCTGCTTCAAGAAATCGACTTAGCCCGATCGAGGAAGCCACCAATACGAGAACGGATGCGACGAACCAAACGACTGAATGTCGGAGACTTCGCATAAGCGGGCTGGCTTGCTCCATCATCGACTTTGCCCTCAATCCTCGGAGTACTCGAGTCTGTTCCGTAGTTGTAATACTGATAGTTCATATATTTGTAGGCGTAATTATAGTCGAACTTGTTCACCGCAAACTTTGACATCGCGGCTCCGACCACGTTAGCGCCAGCGGCTCGCAGGCGCTTCAGCGCGGTCTTGGCCGACTTGCGTGTCACCTGATTTGTAGAGATGACCATCAATGTACCCTCAGCGAGCCGGCTGAGAATGGGAGCATCCGAAAGGCCCACGATCGGCGGCGCGTCGATAATAACAAGATCGAAGCGCTTGCCGAGATTGGTTATGATCAGAGCCATCTTCGGTGAAGAGAGCAGATCCGCAGGATTTGGAGGGATCGTTCCAGAAGTTAGAGCGGTCACATTGGGGTATTTCGTCGCCCTGAAGATGCTGGCGAGATCCTCCTTGCGAACGGTGTTTGTCAGCAGATTGCTCAGCCCGATCGTATTGTCGAGACCAAACAGTCGATGAAGGTTCGGTTTGCGGAGATCCCCGTCGACAATGAGAACCCTTGCGCCGAGTGCAGCAAAATCCTGGCCGAGTTTGAACGACGTGGTCGACTTGCCTTCCGAAGGCTCCGAACTCGTGACGACCAGCGATCGTGGCGCGCCTTCCGCCCCGGAAAACTGCAGCGATGTTCGAAGCGACCGATAGGCCTCCGACAGTCCGGACTTCTGATCGGCAATACTGGCTGTGAGTTCCCGGTCGTCCACGTACGGCAAGATACCGAGCATTGCCAACCCCAATTCTCTCTCAATCTGCTCGGGACTGGTGAAGGTGTTGTTCAACAACTCGATCACATAGATAACCGACGCGCATAACGTCATAAACAGAGCCAAGGCAATAGCAAGATTTAGACTGAGACGCGGTGAATAAGGCAACTCAGGAAGGGCTGCGAAATCAACGATGGCAGCGCTCTGTGTCTTAAGCTCAGAACTCACTCCAACTTCGTTCAGCTTAGCTATAAGACTGTCGTATTGTGATCGGTTGGAATCGACTTCACGCTTTAGAATAGTATATTTAATATTCTTGTCGTTGAAGATAGCTTGCTGCTTCTCCATCTCCGCAAGCTTGCTCTTAAGGTCCGCCTCCTTGCTTTGTGCCTCTTGATATTTTAGGCGCAGCGAATCGGTTATCGCGAGGACACCATTGTTGTAGAGCCTTTGCAATTCCTTGATCTGCGACTGAAGCTGCTGCATTTCGGGGAAACCAGGCTTCAGAATGCCCAACTTCTGCTGGTATTGGCTGGTCAGATCCGCCAACTTCTCGCTGAGCTTCTGCAGACCCTCGCTTTCCAGGACGGGAGCGAGGCTTGATCCGCGACCTTTATCGATCTGGTCCACGATTCGGCCGGCATCGAGACGGTCCTGAATCGCAGTTGCGAGAGCAGTGTTCAGGGCCTCGATATTCGAGCCTATCAATGACTTGTCGTCGCCGGTTACCGTAATGCCAGCATCCTTAGCATAGGCGACCAGCTCCTCTTCCGATTTCTGAAGTTTTTGCTTCACTTGCAAGACCTGTTCCTGGATGAACTGCCGGGCCAGGTCAGAGGTTTCACCGGTCTGATCGAGACGCTGATCGATGAAGCTTTGAGCAACCTGATTGGCTACATCGCTTGCGTACTTCGGTTTCTGATCGATAAAGGTAATGGACAATAGACTGGTGTTAGGAACCAGGTTGACTGTAAGGCCATTAAGCACGCGATCAATCGCAATCGCCTCACGTTGCTCTGGTGTCTTCCCGTCCATGGAAGGCGCCTTGGAAATTCCGAAGGCGCGATAGAAGATGTTGATGGGTGAGAAATCGGGTACCGGAAACAAGAAGTCTGGTTTTTCACTAAGCCCCAATTGAAACACAACGCGCTGGGCCAGTGCACGGCTTCTCAGCTTTTCTCGGGCCGTAAGAAAGGCGCGCACGTCGCTGTTTTCGGAAACCACCTCGATGTCCTGGAACACCTTGGCCGATGGAACTAGCACCTCCAACTGCGTTGTTGCCTGATACTTTGGAGTCTGCATCATGGTAATAATGACGCCGGCGACAAGCCCAGCGACCGCCATGATGACGATCAGCCAGCGATACTGGACAGCGTAAAAGAGCAGCTTTAGCGGACTGAAACGATGATCCGACTCCAAGGTATCACGGCCGTACGGGCTATAGTTTTGCGCACCGTCATAATAGAGGTCCGCGGACAACGCCTGGCTATGCCCGGGTCCCGCAATTTGGTGCTGCCTGTTACGATCGAGCATAGCGCTAGATTATCCTAGGTTGCTTGTGTATTGGCTGAAGGGAAAGCATCTATGGAACCAGCACGCCAATTCGGGCTGCACTTGAGGCGACACCGAGGGCGTCCTTGAGATTGTTCATCGCAATTTTCGATTTTGAGGCGAAGACCACAATCTTGTCGCCACCATAGATGCGCGGGTTGCGGGTTTTGCCACCACGGATTTCCTCGACGTTGTAGTTGGCAACCAACGTGTTTGGGCCGATATTACGGTAGACGAATACCTTTTTTGCATCCCCAACGTTATTGAACCCTCCCGCTAGGGCAATCGCATCGATGAGAGAAGAATTGCTGGATACCGGATAAATACCAGCCTTATTGACTTCGCCATCGACGGTTATTCGCTGTCCGATGGATTCCTTGACGAAAATCGAAACGTCAGGGGACTGCAGGTATTTGGCGCCGTAAGCGGTCTCTATTTCCTGCTCCAACTGACGGACGGTTTTCCCCGCTGCGGTAACAGTGCCGATAAGCGGAAGAGAAATCTGACCACTGGAGTCGACTTGAACCGTTCTGTTCAAATTGTCGACCTGAAACACATTTACCTCGAGCACATCGTTCGCTGACAAAGGTTGCTCACTGCCATTCTGGGTGTTTTGCGGCGCAGGGAGGTCCTTTACCACCTTTAGAGCCCCGCCGCTCGAAAGCGGGGTCGATGACGATGATGATGCCAATTGCAGCGCATCGACCGAGCTCGACGAAGACGTCGTCCCAGACGAGGTGCTCGTGCATGCCGACGCAGCGAGCGACATAAGCATCACGAATATCGCGCCTACGGGTTTTTTTCCTAAACCAAAAACGGCCATCACACTGTCCCGCCTCTGAACAAGCGGCCGAACCCTCCAAAGCGGCTGCCATTGCCGGTGCTTGGCTTTTTTGCGCTTACTTTTCCGACCGGCTCGAGGGGTCGGTTCGCCAATATTTCGCCTGGGCGTTTCAAAACCATATTGCGGGCCTCGTCTTCGCCACATCGCTTTGCGGCAGCAGCAACCGCCTGTGAAAGCCCAGGACGTCGGCGCGTAGCGCTATGAGTGTCCGATGCGATGATGTCCACCCTGCCCTCGTCAATCAGCTTTTCCGAATAATAAAGCGCCGTGCGTCCAAAAGCACCAACAATCGAGTCTGCGGTAAGCTGGATAAGACAACCCACCGCATTCAACCTCTCGATAACGTCGTAATTCGTTTTGATCCAGGTCAAACGCTCAGGATGAGTAAGAATTGGGATGAAACCGGCGTTTATTAGGCGTAGAGCAAGATCCTCCATCCGTGGAGGTAGAACATGATGCGGCGGTTCGAACAGAAAATAGCGCGACCCATTTAGGGTTGGCACGCTGCCCGCCGCCAATTGGTCCGGAAGATCCGGCGCTATGTGAACGTCTGCACCGACGTAAAGAGCAAGTGGTATTGCGGCGCCGCGCAACGCCTGGTGCAACTCTTGAACCGCCCGAACGATGTTCGATGTTCCGTTTTCGTATACGCCGGGCGTCACGTGCGGCGTGCACGCCATGTGGGTCGTTCCGTCGGCCACCGCCAGTCGAGCCATTTCCAGTGATTCGGCAAGACTGGGCGAGCCGTCGTCGAGGCCGGGCAAGATATGGGAATGTAGATCGATCATGGGCGTTTGTGACTGCATCGAAGCAACGTGGCGACGTCATCCCCAAAAAGTATAAATGCGTCATCCGCAAGACAGCGAATGACGCATTTGTCAAGTTCATGCGATACGATGGATGCTAGGTCCCGGCTACTGGCGGACAGAGTCGTCGTCATTATGCAGGCCGATGATCAGCGCCGCACCGGCGGCAAAAGCTGCGCCTGATGTTTCGAGCGCTACACACATGCCGCCCTTCCGCAGGATTGACCTTGATCGTCGCGTTTGCCGTATCCGAAACTTGCACCAACACGCAGCAGCAACAGATTGCGATTCGACCATCTTGCCTGGATAGACCGGCACTTCGCCCCTCATCCCGGCATGTTCGCCAGCCTCAGACATCCGCATGCCGCCTTGGCTTAGGCGACCCGACCGACGCGACACCAGCATACACGCCAAGTGCGCTCCACCGCCAACAACAGAGACACAGCAGACGCGCCATACGCCTCTGCTGCCGTTGCCTTATTTACTACGCGGTCAACTTAGTCGCTAACGGCGTGGCCGTGATCTTTGTCCGCCGTTGCAGCCAGAACACCAGCCCCAAGAGCCATGCCGCCAAAAATAAGGGCCGGCGTGTAGTTGGTGCTGTTGGTATTGCCCGTCTGGGCGGTCTTCTCAGAACCAAGGACATTGAGGCAGATCTTGTTCTCGACACGCGAAATATCGAGGGTCGAATTCGCCGGGACGCTCAGATTACAGCCACCGACCTGAACCGAAGCCGAGCCCTTGGAGCCAACCACGACACGGCTGCCGAAATCAAGCGCGCCGCCCGCTTGCGCCGGGCCATAGCCAGCCACCTGCGAGATCATCACGTCGCCATTGACGCTGCCGAGCGATCCAATCGGATTTACGCCGTTATAGGCGGTTGCACAGGTGCACGACCCATCCTGCGCAAAAGAGGACACCGGGGCGAAGCCGGCCAACACAACAACTCCGGCCAACGCACTTTTCAAAACTAGGTTCATCCGCATCAATCCTTCTGTCCCACGTTACCTGAGGCCCACCCAACCGCTAAGGTACTCAAAAGCGCGTAACAGCTTTCTGCGCCAATTCCAACCCGTTTCGCATATGCGAGATAATTTTTGGTTTCGGTGTGGTTGATTGAACACACCATAAGCAGGTTGGAATGTACCCTTTTCCGCACCGACCGCGACTGGCGATTTCGAAACAGCTGTCGACGCTCTCAAAATGATCGACACAGCATAGGGGCAACTCTGGGCCATAGGTCACGACGCGACCTAAGGCACTACAATGCCGGAGAACAGGGTTTGTAGGTTGAACCCGCTTGGGCTGGCTGCCCACACAGCACACCGCCCTCCACTAGTTTCGCGGCTAGGTCCGAGCCATCTGGCGTAAAACATTGTACAACTGTGGCATCGCCCAGCCTTGGCGCGGTATTGCCATCGCAGGGGGTTCCTGTGCCGACAGGCTTACAGGTCAAGGCAAGCCCCTGATAGTCCCGGCGCGCTGCATCCGTTAGCATTGCCCGCATGAATTGGGGCCTGCTGAATGCAACGCCGCACAGCAATATCTTATGGCCGCCGATACGGAGGTCATCGATTGTCTGGATGGAAAACGTCCCTTCAAGCCGCTCAGGTGTTATTGAAGCCTTAGGCGGCGCTCTCGAACTATCTCTCTGAACCGTCACGAGACCAAGAAAGCCGGCAGCGAACACCAGCGTGATCAGACCAAGCAGCCCTACCTTTTTGATCGACATAGCCTCCTCCGACCACTTTTGATTTTACCCCACTCGATCCCGCGCTGTCGCTTTTAGTGGGAACACTTAAGGGCGGCTGTCAACTTGCCGCTTGTGCATTATCAGCACGAGCGCCGTTAGCTTTGCGCCTCAGATCGATCACAGATTCGGCCGACGGCGGACGCCCTGTGGGACCATTCACCCGTTTACAGGAGCGCTGCAATTTAGCTGGAAACCAGTGATTTTCTTGGGTTTACCTGGAACCAGTGATTTTTCTCGGGATAGAATTAAGCTTGGAGCACGGTTGACGACGGCTGCATCGCTTCCGGGCATCTCAGGCAGCCGTCCAACAAAAGTCCATTTTTGCTCTGATTTGGCCCGGTACGAAAGCGGTCCCGGGAATTCAACATGGCAAATGACGCATCCGCGATTCAGCTAGAGCTCGACATGGCGCTTGGAGGCGTTTCCTTGCCAGCTGGGGTTTACCAAATGGTCCCCGGATCCGAATCGCCGTTTACGCTCAGCAATCTTCGAAACAAAGTCTACAGAGCGGTCGCGTTAACCCAGAGCAATTTTACGGTTTCCGGCCACGGAGTCGTTTTCCACGGCGTCAACAGGCCCGGAGTAGCAGTCACGGATGTTCAGCCAATTTTCGCCACGGACAAGAACTTGACAGTTGGAACAATCAAGGATGTGACATTCAAAGACATCGCGTTCGACCCCGCAAACGTCGCCTCCCCAGCTAATTCAAACCAACGCTTCCTATATGGCGTTGGCATCGACGGTTTGCGGTTTTTGCACACGATCGGACATTCTAGCGGGAATCGAAACGGGTATTTCGCCCATATTCAGAACAGTCGGAACATCCAGGTAACTGGTCATCGCCATGATAGAGTGACGGGGGGGTTCAACCTTCGGTATTGCGAAAACATCGTCATCACAGACTTCGTATTTAGCGATTTCTCCGAAGCTATTGACTTGGATGGGACTTCAAAACGGGCGGTCATTCGCAATGGCGTCTTCCAAGGAACAAAGCGCAAGCAACAGTGTATAGACGTGAACGATCAGGTCGACGCATCGATTGGTGATTTTTCGGTCAACAACGTCGGCAACATCATTACCATAAACTATAAAACAACGACACCAGATACATACAGTGAATATCTCCTCAATTCGCCGGTACGGAATTTTCAGGTTGGAAAGCGTATAGTTGTAAGCAACGTCACGGGAAGCCAAATTGGCGATGGAGTGAACAATCCCGCTATATTCATCGGATGGGATTGGGCCGCCGGAAACCACGCGGGGTCTGGACCGGTCAGAGACATCACAATTGAGAATATATGCTTGGAAGATACTGGATTTGTCTTTGTTCGTGAAGGTTCAGGTCTCGTTTTCAAGAACATCACTCTACGATCAGTGATATCTGCGCCTGGATTTTCTGCCGTCGATATGCGCTCAGCCGGGGCCAATACAGATCAGGTTGGCTTTTCAGACCTCGATGTCCAAATCGACAAAATGAGGATCGAAAATGCCCAACGGGGAGCCTTAAGGGTATCTGCTCCGTCGCGTGCTGTTGTGAACGGCCTCATCACTCGTGGCAACAACACGTTGGGCGGGAAAGATCCCGATCTGGTTCTCACGTCGCTGCACACACGTGCAGCCCGCTGCGTCATAGACAATTGCGACATCGAAGGGGACGTATTGATCGCGGGTGACAGTAGGGGCACTGCAACTTGGAAAGGGCAGACCTTCTACAAAAGGAACTCTCTTGTCATCAATAACGGCCGATTCTATCGTTCCGCCGTCGACGGTATGTCGGGACGGTCTGGCGGTCCGTCTGGGATCGGCACTGCCATTCCTGATGATGGCAGCGAATCGATCTCTGCGTGGACAGGCGGTAGCAAATACTTGGTTGACGACCTCTGCAGGAATCAAGACCGTTATTACGTCTGCATGACAGCTGGCGTTTCGGGATTTTCCAGGGGGCCGACCGGAACCGACGAAAGAATTCTAGACGGGACCGTCGTCTGGCGACCGATTAACGGGCCTCTGCTCTGGCATCATCTCGACTGCCCTTACTCAGTCCTGTGGGGTAGAAAAAATCGCGTCGGAGGAACCATTATCCTGGAGGGGGACGCCCAAAAATACATTCACGGCGAATGCGTAGACGCGAAGGTCGGCGATTTGGCAGCGAGAGGTGCCGTTAACAAGAGCGTCTTCGTGGCGCGACGCAGGACGTTGATAACCCGTGCGCGCTATTTGGTTGCAGAGGAGGCGGAAGCCGATGAGAGGAACTATCGCACTCTTTCACTAAATCGATACCGGAATGGACCATCAACCAACATCGTCACGATTGACACGGCATCAAAGGGCTTGGCGGCGTTCGTAAGTCGAGATGCCGGTATCAGGGCAAGCCAAGCGGGCAGCTATTTGGATCCAGGCGACATAGTCGCTATGAATTCAGACCACAAGGGCTCGGGCTTGATGCTGGAAGGGCTGACAGTGAGCCTGGATTACGTCGAGTTTTGAACTTTGATTAATGGCTAAGTTTCGGCGAGAAACATCACGGTCCAGTGTTCGGCGCCGCCCACGAGGCTTCAAAGAGCGCTTTCGTTCGGTGAGCGAAAGCGACGGGTGGGCGCTCGACCGTCGCCGTTGCAGTGCATCCACACGGCGAGGGCCGCGGTGGCTACGGTCTCAGGAGATTTCCCGCGGCAGGTTTGGGCGGAGGCCTTAGCCCTGCGCTCGTCGACGATTTGCCGAAGGTTGTCGATGCCGTCTTCGGTGAAGACGACGATAGTTTTGTTTAATTCGATTGCGGGATAGCCGTCGTAGGCGCGTAGGCAACCGTCTTCCGAGAACATCACAATCGAGCAATCGCGCAAAAAGCCTTCGTCCTCTTCGAGCATCTCGGCCACATGTTTGAGAGTGTAAAGAGCGGAATTGCGATATCCCATCTGGCGGCCTCAACGATCTGGTTTGCATGTTGAGCCCAATGGGCCAGCTCAGGCAGCTTTAGCTGCTGCGATCGTCAATGGGCTCCAATTCCAGGGAAGCAAGCCCTTGAGCGGTGTGATCGGCGTGTCGGCGACGCGGGCGAGGACATCGGCCAGCCAGGCCTGCGGATCGACGTCGTTGAGCTTGGTGGTGTTGATCAGCGTCGCCATGAAGGCGGCCCTATCGGCACCGCGATCGGAGCCTGCGAACAGCCAAGCTTTCCTGCCGAGGGCAAAGCCGCGCTGCGCACGTTCGGCGGCGTTGTTGGTCAGACAAATCCGGCTGTCGCTTAGGAAGGGCCGTCCCAGCGCTTCAGCACATAGTCGATTGGCTCAGCAACCGGAGAGCTTCGGGACAATTTTGCCCGCTCGCTCCGGATCCATTCCTCAAGCGCCTCTGCGATCGGCCGGCTTTCCTACTGCGTCGTTGCAGGCGTTCGTCGGCGGCAAGACCGTTGATGTCGCGCTCGATATCAAACAGCAGGTCCATTCGTTTGACAGCCTCGAACGCGATCGGGGAGATCGGCGCGGCATCCTTGCCGCGCTTGGCAGTGGTGGCGATGCCGGCGAGCACGAAGAACTTGCGGCGCGCATGCACCCACCACAGCGCTTGGGTCAGCGGACCAGAGCCACGATCTGCCTTGAAGAGCGGATTGTAGCCGCTATACGCGTCCGCCTGCAGAATGCCGGTGAACGATTTGAGATGGCGCTCGGGATGTTCCTGCGTAAGCGCCAAGCTGACCGTAAGCGCCAAGCTGACCCCATCTGGCGCGGCTTGAGGTGATGAGCGAGAGATAGTGACACTGAAGCAAGGAGCCGAGGAGCTTGCAGTGTCAATTTCTATGTCTGCGCCTATGCCTGATGATAGAAGTTTCCATGTCCTTGAGGCGGTCCCGAACCGGCTGGAGGCAAGCCCGCAACGTCCGCGGCGACGCTGGTCGGCGGAGGCGAAGTCGCGGCTAATCGAGGCGACACTGAAGCCGGGCGCGAATGTGTCGGCCATCGCCAGACAAGCGGGGATGGCGCCAGCCCAGCTGTTCGGCTGGCGGAGCAAGGCGATCAAGAGCGGTGCGGTCACGCCGCAGCGAGATGCGGATCGGCTTGGCTTTGTCGAGGTCACCCAAGCGGCGTCTTCGACAGTGGAGATCTGTTTGGGCGAAGTGGTCATTCGGGCCGGCGCCGACGTCGGCCAGGATCATTTGACCAAGATTATCCGGGCGGTCCGCCAGGCATGATCCCGGCCGGCGTGAAGGTATTGGTCGCCAGTCATCCCGTCGATTTTAGAAAAGGTCCTGACGGCCTTCTGGCACTGGTGCGCGATGCCGGTTCGGATCCGTTCAACGGCGCGCTTTATGTCTTCCGCGCCAAACGAGCGGACAGGATCAAGATCGTCTGGTGGGACGGCAGCGGCGTGTGTCTTTATGCCAAGCGACTGGACGACGCGAAGTTCTGCTGGCCGCGGATCGGCCACCACCGGGTCCAGCTCAATCATGCTCAGCTCATGGCTCTGGTTGACGGAATGGACTGGAAACGGGTTCGAACGGAGACCGTCAGGCGGCCGCAATCGGTTGGGTAAAACCCTGCGGCATGATGAATCAGGGAGCTGAAAACACGGGAAAATTGCCCGCGAATATGCTCTGATTTTGGCCATGTCGGCACCCGAACTCGCGCTCCCGGACGACGTTGACACGCCCAAGGCGATGGTTATTGCCATGGCTGAAAAGGCCGCCCTTCTGGAGGAGCGCAATCTCCATCTCGAGCTGGTCAACAAGAGCGCCGATGAGCGGATCGCACGGCTGACGGCGGTCGTGAAGATGCTGGAGCGGGCGCGCTTCGGCAGCCGCTCCGAAAGGTTGCGGACCGGCGCGCTGAGCGAGGAGCAGTATGCGCTGGTCTTCGACGAGATCGAAACCGGCGTGGCGGCCATCGAAGCGCAGATGGAGAAGTCTGCGGGCGGCTCGAAAGCGAAGCGCGCTCCGCGTCCTCGCAAAGGCTTTGCGGCCCATCTCGAACGGGTCGAGGTGGTTATCGAGCCCGAAACGCCTGCTGGCTGCGAAAGGCTGGCAAAGATCCTGATTGGCGAGGACGTCTCCGAGCGGCTCGATGTCACCCCGGCGAAGTTCCGGGTGATCGTCACGCGTCGCCCCAAATATGCCTACAAGGGTTGGGACGGCGTCATCCAGGCAGCCGCACCCGCCCGCATCATCGAAAGTGGCATTCCGACCGAAGCGCTGCTGGCGCAGATCGCAGTGTCGAGATACGCCGATGGCCTGCCGCTCTACCGCCAGGAAGCGATCTATGCCCGCGATCAGGTCGAGATCGACCGGTCACAGATGGCGCAGTGGATGGGCAAGGTCGGCTTCGAGCTCGAGCCGCTCGCCGATTACGCACTGACCCGCATCAAGCAGGTGAGCGGGTCTTTGCCGATGAGACCACCCTGCCAACGCTGGCCTCAGGATCGGGCAAGGCCAAGACGGCCTACCTGTGGACCTATCTGCGCGATGATCGGCCGTTCGGCGGCAGCGGACCGCCCATCGTCGCCTACCGCTTCGAAGACAGCCGTGCCGGCGAATGTGTCGCCCGCCATCTGGACGGCTATCGCGGCATCCTGCAGGTCGACGGATACGCCGCCTATAACCGGCTGGCCCGATCCGATCGGGGCAATGACGGTGTGATGCTGGCGGCGTGCTGGTCGCACGTGCGGCGCAAGTTCTACGAACTGCATGCCGCAGGCTCCTCCGTTATTGCCTCGCAGACGGTGGCGCAGATGGCCCCGCTGTGGGCCGCCGAGGAGGCCGTGCGCGGCCAGGATCCGGTACTTCGGATAGCTGCGCGTCAGGAGAAATCCGCCGCCCTCGTTGCCGCTCTCTTTGCGCTGTGGGAAAAGGAGCTGCCGAAGCTGTCGGGAAAATCGACGCCCGCCGAGGCGATCCGCTATGCGCTCGGCCGGCGTGCCGCGCTGGAGCGCTTCCTCACCGACGGCCGCATCGAAATCGACTCCAACACCGTCGAGCGCGCCATCCGGCCACAGACAATTACCCGAAAGAACAGCCTCTTCGCTGGCAGCGACGGCGGCGGACGGACATGGGCCACCATCGCCACGCTGCTGACCACCGCCAAGATGAACCAGGTCGATCCGCACGCCTGGCTCACCCAGACCCTCGAGCGCATCGCCAATGGCTGGCCAAACAGCGATATCGAGGCGCTCATGCCTTGGAACTACCAGCGCTAAACGGCATCAGCTACGCGCTTACGTTCCTGCCGCCGATCGCGCGAGGCATAGTAGAGTGCCGCCGGCGGCGATTGCCCGCCGAACGGCCGGTCATCCCTGACATAGGTCCAAATGCGGCCGGTGTCGGTCTTGCCGGCTCTAGTCGCCGCTGGATGAAAGTTCAGTGGGGGTCAGTGGGATAACATTTGGGCGGCTGAGAAATATCTCGGTCTACTTTCCGTTAGTCATGACCTGCCGGAATGCAAAAGCGCAATAGAACACGCTAGACAGTAGAGACCTTCCCGCAGCCCTGAGCGACCTGTGCCGCCGAAAAAGAAAACCTGCGACGATCGTCATTTTGTGCCTTAACATCGGCCACGGGCTGCCCTTTTTCACGCTGTCAATGGCCGAGGTAAGCCCTCCCGGCAAGTAACACTTGACCCCAATTGTCTGATCGACACACATAACGTCATAATCAAGGGCCACTTTATACCAGAGGAGAGAAGTGGGTACCCGCCGAGCTCCCTTATAGTATTTCTCCACCACTGGTTTTAGAATTTCCGAGCGCACAATTTCACGCTTGTCTCCTTTTACATGGTCGTCGAACCGCATCTGAAGAAAGTTTGTTCGTCTTCGTACGAACGGACTTCCGTGGAGGCGCCCGTCCGCCTCCTTGTAGTGTACAACAATTCCGCATAGACTTTTATCCGTGCAGGCAATCAAATGGTTAATTATGTTCGGGATATTTTGGCCGATGATCTGATCGTCGTCATCGTAAATTGCGATAAATTTGCCCTTAGCCTTGGAAATGGCCACTCGCCTCGACCCCGCACTTCCGGAATTCGTTCCTGAAGTAACAGTCAAACGAGAGTCTTCAATCGAAAGCAGTTCTTCCAAAGTTCCGTCGGTTGAGCCATCCACATGGATGCAAACTTCGACAGGCTGGTCACTTGCCAAAATATCGCGCACCAACGCGCTTGCCATTTCGCGGCGATTAAACGTCGCGATGCAGAAACTTAGAATGGGGCTTGTATCTGGAACCATAGTAGGAAGCTGCTCCTGAACGCGGATCTCGTGAGATCGTATGCCATGGATCATGTGGGGCGTCGATCTAAGTATCGCAGCTATGATACGGCTTAAGGCCCGACTGCCCGCGGCCAAGCAATCTACTCGGCCAGCAATTCTGTAAGGCCCGTCTTGACCTACAGAACGTGGCACCGTTCTCTCTCCATAACTTTTTGCAGAACCTTCAGGACATTATCGCACCGACAGCTTTGCGGGTCGGGGCCTGCGCTTGATGCACGCATTCCCACCCGCGTCGTTCGTTTGAACAGGCCTTACCACGCTCCGCTCCTCCGCTCCAACCCAGTTCACAGTGCAGGCGACCCCAGCAGAAAAGTTGCGGCTCCAACTTCATCCCTCATTCGGCGCACCGGGTGCGGCAGTTTCAGGACCTAAAGACTGCGGCGCCCCAGCCACCTGCAGCTAATGCAGCAGTTTCAGGAAACCAAGCAGACGAATCCTCATGTATAGAAGTTCAGCGGCACACGCGCTGTCATCTTTATGGCTCTTGCGGCTCGCCATCGAAAGAGCCGCCAACATCGTTATGGCACGTCCGAAGAATATCAATGTACCGCCGCACCACAATTTTCTCATCAAACTGCCGCTCTACTTTCGCACGACCTGCAACTCCCATAATTATTCTCTGCGCTGGACTGAGAGCAATAAATTTCATTATTTGTTCAGCAAGATGGGTATGATCCTTTACTCTGCAGAGATAGCCATTGACACCATCATCCACCACGTCCCGACAACCAACCCAATCAGTAGTGATTATGGGTCTGCTGAGGGCCGCAGCCTCAAGCAGGCTCCTGGGTGTTCCTTCTCTGTAGAATGACGGCAGTACAACGCAGTCAGCATTTTGAACAAACGGCCTGACGTCATCCGAGGATCCGAGATATTCAATGATTCCAGCTTCTTGCCAAGCTACCAGCTCCGCGTGTGTTACCGCCTTGCTCCCTTCTGCAACAAATCCTAGTATCTGAAACCGCAAAGTCGGCCGCAAACGCTTTACAAGCCGCGCAGCTTCGACAAATTCTACAACACCCTTCTCTCGGAGAAGCCTCCCTACGAAAATGAATGTCAATCCCTCAGCTGAATTGTCATTTGTCGATCTCCTCGAGTTTTGGAAATGCGAAAGATCGATGCCAGAGCCTGGGACAACCAGCGCCTTCTTTGGCTCGACTAACCGCCTGTCGGAAAAGAGCTCACGGTCCTGCTCGTTCTGGAATATGACCTTAACTGCTCTGCGGAAGGAAATTCGATAAAGCCGCTCCACTACAAGCTTGACTAACCCGTTACCAGAGAAGGCAGAGCCCAGTCCTGGTACGTTGTTTATGACCGGGATAGACAACCAGTTAGCAGCCAAACTACCAAATATGTTCGGCTTTATGGTAAAACTTAATATTGCATCCGGCCGCAAAACTTTAAATATCTTGTAGTACTGGAACATCAGCTTGATGTCTTCTAACGGCGATGTTCCATGTTCCGCCATTTTCACGGGTATAAAATCACAACCAAGTTCGACGACCCGATTCTCATAACCATCGGCAACAGCGACGACCGTAACCCTATATCCCGCCGCGATCAGCGCACGAACTAACCCCGCACGGAAATTGACGATATTCCAAGCCAAATTCACACTAATGATCAGGTTTTGACCTTTCATTCGGCCCACCCGTTCTCAAATCTCAACGCTGATAGGTCTCTCTTAAACGCAAGGGGCGCAACGCGGCCCTTCAGAAGCACCGAGCTCAAATTCGTTGCGCCCATGCATAAGCACGGCTGTCAGAAATTACTAGGCGTTTGACATTGTACAATCCAGAGTTCTCAATTCTATCAACTGCCTTAACGACGCCAGGAAATAGCTTGCTGGTCACATCGTCAAAAACGATCATGTCGCCTTTCTCCTGCCGCGCCGAAACCAGCTCAAATTCTTGCATAACGCTGCTTTCGATATGCTGGGCATCAAGGAACGCAAAATTGATGCGATCCAAGCCCACTTTGGGCAAGAGGTCCAAGGTGTCCCCCTGTAAAAACAAAACGTTTCGAGCCAGGTCAGCCCACGGCTGCAGGATCTCGGCACGAGATTTCGGTCCGTCATGGTCGTCGATGCAATTCCAGATCTGCCGTTTCAGGTGAGGCAAGACGTCCAGCGTAACGATCCGGCCAGCAACCCCGTGGTCAGCCATCGCCTTGCTCATGCAAAGTGCCGAAAATCCGCGAGCTGTACCTGTCTCGAGCACGGTTGTGAAATCTAGACCCGAATTGCTGAGCATATCGCGCATCAAAGCGTACAGCAGCCTCCCATGAGGGTAGGCTAGGTCGGATTTCTTTTTTACGATTTGCGTATGAAGCGCAAGCTCATCAAGCCATTGCCGATCAATCGCGTAACCCAAGTCCTTCTCGAGCCGATCAATCTCATGGTACTCCTGCTTTTGTGCTTGCTGGTACCAGCCAAGGTATTGCTCCCTAGTGGCATGTGGCGCGGTTCCGAAAGGGGCGTTGTTCCACCGTGCGTCAACCGCTCTGTTCACTCTAGCACGAATTCCGAGCACAGCCTCTTGTATGTACGGCGCGAGCTTCATTCACAGATCCTTCCTGTTGCCCAGCTCTGGTGTCTAACCAGTAGCAATGTCATTAGAGTTGATGCGCAGTATGCGAAAAAGTATGACAATTCAAAACCCAGCGAAATTCCAAAGCCTGTCAAGCCCGCGAAAGACACAATCATGACGGGGATCCCAAGCACATATCCGAGGGCTATAGAGAGGGGACGTCGGTTGTTGATGGCAATTGGGTCGACTGCCATTTTCTTGGTCCGGTTTAGCATGATTGCAATTGACACTATAACGAAGGAGAGCGGGCTAAAAAGATCACTAGAAAGGGCGGTAAAATATCCGGTCTCATAAAAAGCCATAATTCCAGTAAGAGCGACAAAAGAGCACAATGCGGCCATCGCTGCTCCTCCCATTAACGTTCGTCGAAACTCTGAAGTATCCCCTTTCGAAGCGTGCTTAAACGCGTTCGGGACCGTTATAAAGGATGACGCATTTATTATAAAGCCCACGACCCTCTGTGCCAAATCGACCGAAAACGAAAATATTCCAAGGTGCTGCGCAGTACCAAACCACAATAGAAGATAGCGCATGCCTAGATAGAGACATTGCTCTGCTATAGTGCTCAACGTATAAGTTCCCCCAACTCTCAGCGTCTCCATGACGACAGAGAATCTCGGCAGTAATGAGATCGCCGGCCGGGAGAGCAAAAGAGAAATTCCCGCTGCCACTGCGTAACTTGCTGAAAAGGCGATAAGAGCCATCGATGGCGTTGGATTTGGTCTGACGATCACCCAAGCCAATAGGATGTAAGCTATAGACTGGGCGAGAGATGCCGTACCGTAAAGCCAAAGAGAGAGGCGCGCGTGCAATATTTCCTGAACGGTTGTATAGAACCCAAACGCTACGAATGGCGCTATAAATGTCCACGGCACCAATCCAAAATATGCCGGCACAGATACAAGTACAGCTAGTACTAGAGATACAAGCGCACTTAGTGAAACAAGCGACGACTCGTATTCCTTGATCTTGCCTTCGGCGGCGATCTTGGCATGCTGCGAGACTATGGCGAACGCGAACGGACCGAACGCCACGCTGGATACCAGGCCCGACGTGGCGACTACGGTACTATAAGCGCCATAGTCCGTGGCCGGCATCCATTTACCTATCAGCAAGAGCGTGATCAGGTTAAGTACGCCGGGAGCTGATCTTATAACAATCGCCTCGACAAGTCGAAGCATCGTTTTCCACACGTAGTTCTCCAATTCCATGAAAGAAGTGAAATTTCTTACCTAGGCTATACCTGCTTGGTCAGGGTATTTAGCTTGGAATGGACTTTCCCCTTGGACTACATATGAGAGATACTGTTTCACGGAGCGCCTCGATATCGCCGCGTGATAGGCTTCCAATGTTTTCAGCGCGTCGTGGTCCTCAAGGAGAGCTTTTGCAAGAGATTCCTTGGAAGAGTCCGCGACCACGACTCCGGCCAAAGTGTCAAGATCTCCAGAACAAGGGGTGGTTACAATTCGTTTCACCCCACATGCCATCATCTCGATCAAGACGTTGGGAAACCCCTCGTGCGAAGAGGTCAACAGGCCGTAATGGGCGCCCTTCATTATAGGAAACGGGTTCTGAAGCTGCCCAGCAAACACCACCTGATCCGAGAGTCCTAGTGAGGCGGCGTACCCTTCAGCCTCGGCCCGGAGAGGACCCGATCCAATCATTACGAGCACTACTTTTTTCCCGGTCGTTCTCACGATTTCGTGCAGCGTATCTATTGCTAAGAGCGGCCTCTTTACCTCGATCATCCTTCCACACCATACTATGTAGGGCGTGTTAGTAGTTCTTTCTTCAAAATCCGTGGCGATCGACTGCTCGGCCATCGAAGTAACTTCTATAGCGTCAATCGGATTGCCAAGCACCGTAACACGATCAAATGCTCTGCGAGGCGTCACGTTCTCTAGCGCCGCCTTCATTTCCCCGGTCTGGGCAATGATTAAAGCTTGACTGCCGTAGACAGAGTAGAGAGCTCGATATGCCGCCAATCTAAGACCTCCATATCTCTTGGCGAAGATTGTGGATTCTCGCGTGACAAACCGTTTACAGCGAAGCCAACCAACTCGGTGGCAGGCGGCCAGAAACGCATTCATCCGTATGTGTGACGAAAACACCAAGTCGTAGCGGGATCTGCGAAGCCTCGCGAGCAGGCCCCACTCACTCCCAAGATGACCTCCCCCTACACCATAGCTCACCCGCGCTGTGCCAACGTGCCCTCCGAAGAATGACGGCGTTGGTCCGGCCAAAACCGCAATCTCGACGTCCCAATCATCCATTAAGGACAGTTCTTTTGCCAGCAGCGAAACAACCCTCTCGGCGCCGCCCGCTCGATCGATCGGGACGACGAACAAGGCCCTACGCATCACACAATTCTCTCTGGCACCAGATCCAAATATCCTAAACCGACTCCTGGCGCGCACCAGCCCCGCCGCCCACATTTCGCCTTAGAATATAAGCAAACGTCTCACCGGCATCCTTGCCGAGCAGCGCAAATGCAACCAGCTGCCATGCCCTCCACAATATGTAAAATGGCACGAAAAAGGTGAAATACGAACTAATCCAAAAGACCTTACGCTTCTCGACACTCAGACCATTCTGCAATGCTAATTTCTCTATAAGGCTCGGGACGCATTTATCATAGTAGGCCCTGAACCCATCGTGCCCTTCGCCTTTTTTGGGGAAAATTGCAAAGAGTACCTTCTTCTTTATCGACTCCGGAAGAATCAAATTAATACGGGCAAAGAGCGCGTTCCGACACGGTGCAAAGATAAACACTCTGCCTCCTGGCTTGACGACACTTGCAATACCTCTAATGGCTTTCGCCGTGTCGTACACATGTTCGAGTGTGGCCTGACAAACAACAGAGTCGGCATCTCCTCTCCCAGAGTATTGGCATAAGTCGGCGGCTATCGTTTCATCGTATATTCCGCTTGGAGCCGCGGCTAGTTCCTCAGCACTTATGTCGATACCCACAACTTTCAAATTCATCCGCATCTTATCTTCCAAACTGACGCACGGTTCAGAGCCGCCTCCAAGATCATAGATAAGTGAACCGTGTGAAAATGCTCCCGGCAACATCTGGGAAAGGAAATACTCGTTTCCGTCCCGCCGCAACGCGATAGGCAAGACTCCGTCTATCCATCGGCAGACCTTGACGTTGAAATTTATGAACCGCCTTGCAATTCCCATTCGTCTCCCTCTTCATGATGTATTACGTGTCAAGGGACGCGTTTATTATATGGAGTAGTATTCTCTATACCACGCGACGAACCTTGCTACGCCATCCTTTACGCTAGTCGTTGGTTTGTAGCCAAGCGTACTAGATATCTCTGAGACATCGGCGAACGTGTCCGGAACGTCACCAGGCTGCAACGGATGGAGTTCTGTAATCGCCCTAATTTTCAAGGCATCTTCCAACGCGCGAACATACTCATACAGCGGCACGGGTGTGCTGTTTCCGATATTAAGAATCCGCCAGGGTGCGCTGCTGGTTGCCGGGTCCGGATCAGCTGAGTTCCAGTCGGGATTCGGAGCTGCAGGCTGGTCGCTTGCACGAATAACGCCCTCAGCAATGTCCTCGACGTAAGTGAAGTCGCGTGTATGGTTGCCGTTGTTGAATAATTTGATCGGCTCCCCGGCAAGGATACTTTTAGTGAACAGGAAAAGCGCCATGTCCGGGCGGCCCCAAGGACCATAGACGGTGAAGAAGCGCAGCGCGGTGGTGGGCAAGCCGAACAGGTGGCTATAGCTGTGCGCCATCAACTCGTTCGCACGCTTCGTCGCCGCATAGAACTGCAGCGGATGGTCGGCCGGGTGATGCTCGGAAAAAGGCATATTGGTATTCGCCCCATAGACACTTGAGGTACTTGCATATGTCAGATGGGCCACACGACTGGCGCGGCACGCCTCAAGTATGTTGGTGTACGCGATGATGTTGCTTTCCACGTAGGCGTGTGGATTCTCGAGGCTGTAGCGAACCCCAGCCTGGGCGGCGAGATGGATCACGCGATCAAATGCATGATCAGCAAAGCAGGCGTCCACCACGCCCTTTTCAGCCAGATTGCCGCGGATGAAATGAAAGCCAGAATTAGTTCTGCGGTTCGCTTCGTCCAGCAACCGCAATCTCGCTTCCTTGATTTCGGGGTCATAGTAGCTGTTGACGCTGTCTATTCCAACCACCTCATCACCGCGCTCCAGCAAACGCTTCGATACGTGATAGCCGATAAACCCAGCTGTGCCGGTCACCAAAATTTTCATCAGAAGCGTCCATCCGTAATTTCCTTGGGAAACAGGCCCTTGATGTCGTAAATGACACTTGGGGTCTTGCGAAGCGCTTGTAGACCGGCAGCCCCCAGCGCGCGAAATTGCCTGTGCCCCACCGCCACAATCACGCCGTCATAAGACCCCGCGGGACTGTCCTTAACACTAAGCACGCCGAGTTCTCGAGCACATTCCTGCGGATCGACCCAGGGGTCCCAGAGGTCAACCTGGGCATTATATTCCTTCAATTGTGCGACTAGGTCGGCGACCTTGGAATTTCGCAAATCCGGGCAATTTTCCTTGAAGGCTGCGCCCATCACAAGAACTCGGCTGCCGACGACGGGTATTCCTTTGCGCATCATCAGGCGGGCTGTCTGGTCCGCTGCGTGTTTTCCCATGCCGTCGTTGATTCGACGGCCTGCGAGTATGACTTCTGGATGGTAACCGAGTTCTTGCGCCTTGTGGGTGAGATAGTAGGGATCTACGCCGATGCAGTGACCGCCAACTAGGCCCGGGGTGAACCGTAAGAAATTCCACTTGGTGGCTGCGGCATCCAACACCTCCAATGTATCAATTCCGAGCTTGCCGAAAATCAAAGAAAGCTCATTCATCAACGCAATGTTCAAGTCGCGCTGCGTGTTCTCGATCACTTTGGCAGCTTCAGCCACCGCAATGCTACTCGCAAGATGCGTTCCTGCTGGCACAATTGAGGCGTACAACTCATCAATGGCCTTTGCTGCTTCAGGAGTGGACCCACTAGTCACCTTGACAATGGTTTGCAGCCGGTGCTCTCGGTCACCTGGATTAATTCGTTCAGGGCTGTATCCTATGAAGAAGTCCCGGTTGAATCGGAGACCTGATGCCTGTTCGATCAATGGGGCGCAAACCTCTTCGGTGCAGCCCGGATAGACCGTCGATTCAAAAATGACAACTGCTCCAGGCGAGAGCGACTCTCCAACGGTCCTTGAAGCCAAAATCAGCGGCTTCAAGTCGGGCCTGTTGGCCTTATCAATCGGCGTAGGCACAGTGACAATGAATATGCCACAGGCCTTAAGATCGGCCACGGAAGTGGTGAAGGTCAAACCGGAGGCAAGTCTCATTTCCTCCTTCTCTGTCTCCAATGTCACGTCCTCGCCTCTCTTCAACGAAACAACTCTAGCTTCGTTGATGTCAAAGCCGACCACCTCACGGGTCCTCCCGAATGCTACGGCAAGTGGCAACCCGACGTAGCCCAGTCCTATAATAGCTATTTTCTTCGAATTTAGATTCAACGGAAACACTCTTTCTTTGGGATATCTATTCCACACGGCGTTAAGAAGGTTAGAACATCCTCGCTCAACGCGCACCAAATCCCGTCAGCATGGTTCGGATGGTACGAAATACAATCAGCACGTCGAGCCACGGGGAGAAGTTTTTGATGTAGTAAAAGTCATAGTGAAGCTTTTCTAGAACGTCGCTTACCGCCGCGACATGACCCTGATTGACTTGCGCCCATCCAGTGATGCCAGGCCGGACGATATGCCGGTATCGATAGAACGGAAGCTCCGCCTCATACCACTTTGAAAGTACGAGTGCTTCCGGGCGTGGCCCGATCCAGCTCATTTCGCCGCGCAAAATATTGATAGCCTGCGGCAACTCGTCGATCCTGGATTTTCTCAAAAATCGCCCGACACGAGTGATGCGCGCGTCCCCAGCCTTCGTAATAGCCTCTTCCTTCTCGTCATCGGAAGCGGTGCCAAGCTTCATCGTTCTGAATTTGTAGACCTCGTACGGATTCCCCCCGTAGCCCATTCGCTTCTGTCTAAATAGCGCAGGTCCAGGTGAATCGATCTTTACGGCAATCACCACGAACAGCAGCAATGGTGAGAAAACAACAAGCACAAACAACGAAGACGTCCAGTCTATCGCCTGTTTTATTTTTAAGTAAGCCTGATTTGGATTCAACGACCCTAACGTATTTTCAGACAAATGCTCGATTTCGACGCGGCCTGTGAGCGACTCGCTTATTTGTTTAACATGATATACTGGCGTTCCCGATAGTGCGCGGTCGGCGATGTATCGCTCCCACTCATCGGAAAGGTCGGCCCGCAGATCAGCAACCACGCCGCTGGCATACTCGACAATTGTGTTGGGCGAATTAACTCTGTGCCAGCTCACACCTGGGATGCTCTCTAACCTGTCGACATCCCCTCCAGGAATTATCGCCAGCCGGTATGAGTCGAGCCGTCGAGTGGCCAAGCTCAGGCCGAAATACCAAAGAGTCGATTGAATGAAGCTCGCCGCCGCCTGGAACCGGCTATAATCGAATCTAAAGAAGAAGATGGTCACGAACACGAGGCCGTAAGTCAGGGCGAAGGTGGGCAAGATGTAGCCAGCCGCTGCGACCCCCGGGAAATTGCCAATTCGCTTATAGAGCATGTAGCCGGACGTGTGAGCGACGAATGCCGCAAAAATGGTGACTTGCATGTTGGGTGACCAGATGACGCGGGGATCGACCGACATCCGGATCAGGGCGGGTAGCAGAATGGCGAATGTCAATCCGCCAAGCAGCTGGAAGCGCATCCGAAGCAGGAAATGCCTTGGATTGGACAAATGGCTCGTGGTGTTATTCAAATTGAATCCCGTGAGACGGGCCCCATGAAAACCTGGACGTTCACTTGACAAGGTGCCGCTCTCGGCCGACGCTCGAATAGGCTATGCCTTCCTTCACCACATCCTCGCCGCGGTAGACGTTTCGAAGGTCAACCATCACCGGCGTCGCCAGGAGTGCACGAAGCCGCTTCAGATCCAATGACCGAAAGGCATTCCACTCGGTGACGATGACAATCGCATGCGAGCCGTCAGCTACCGCGTAGGCGCTTTCCCCGAATTCAATGCCGTCGATCATCTTGCGTGCCTGCTCCATACCGACCGGATCATAGGCCTTGATCGAAGCGCCCGCATCCTTGAGTGCCTGAATGATGGCCAATGAGGGGGCATCGCGCATATCGTCGGTGTTCGGCTTGAACGTAAGGCCGAGGATACCGATGGTCTTGCCGCGAACCGATCCGCCGCAGGCCTCGACCACCTTGCGCGCCATCGCCCGTTTGCGCTGGTCATTTATCGACACCGTCGTTTCAATAAGCCGCACGGGGCTTGCCGCGTCCTGCGCGGTCTTGACCAGCGCCAGCGTATCTTTCGGGAAACAGGAGCCACCGTAGCCCGGCCCCGCATGAAGAAACTTTGCGCCGATGCGATTGTCCATGCCGATGCCGCGCGCGACGTCCTGCACATCGGCTCCCAACCGCTCGCAGAGATCCGCAATTTCGTTGATGAAAGTGATCTTCATGGCCAGAAACGCGTTGCCGGCATATTTGGTAAGCTCAGCCGTACGCCGGCTCGTGTAGAATATCGGCGCGGCATTTAGCGAGAGCGGCCGGTAGATCTCGCCCATGACGGCTTTGGCGCTGTCGGCATCGGTCCCGACTATGATGCGGTCCGGCCGCTTGAAGTCCTCGATCGCAGATCCTTCGCGAAGAAATTCCGGATTGGAGACCACCGCAAAATCGGCGGCCGTATTTTGCTCGCGAATGATTCGTTCCACCTCATCGCCGGTACCGACAGGGACGGTCGATTTCGTCACAACAACCGTAAATCCTTTGAGCGCGCGGCCAACTTCGGCGGCCGCATCGTAAACGAAGGACAGATCGGCGTGCCCATCGCCACGCCGTGATGGCGTGCCGACGGCTATGAAGACGACATCCGATTGAGAAACGGCATCGGCCAGATTGTCGTCGAAACGCAAGCGACCTTGCGCGGTATTCGTGGTAACGAGGTCGTCGAGCCCTGGCTCATAGATCGGTATCTTGCCGAGTTTGAGCATGGCAAGCTTTTCCGCATCCCGGTCGACGCAGCAGACCTGATGGCCAAATTCGGCGAAGCAGGCGCCCGAGACGAGCCCTACATAGCCGGCACCAATCATTGTTATTCGCATAGCGCGTACTCTCATTAGCGCCGACGAGACGATCTCGTCAGACAGCGCCTAGTCCCACCGAAGAACGGCTACCGCACTCCCGGGTGAAAACCCGAGAGCCGATCCTACAACAATTTGCATCGCCTCGCCGCACCTCGATGCTTACGACTATGCGATGGCGACGAGATCCCTGGTATCAAGGTCGACATGTATCTCGCCATTCATGATCGCAACCAGAACCCGAGCCCTTCCGGCTGGATCGAGCCGGTCAAGGCGACCGATCATTTCCGCGAACGGGCCGGAAAGGATCCGAACCGAAGCACCGGCTGCGAGGCCGCCACTGAAGTCGAGCAGGCCGTGCCTGCCGGTCAACGCAATGAAGCGCTCTACCAGACCGGAGGGGACAGGCAAAGGCCGGTCGCCTTGCATGACGAGGGAGCGCACACCGAACGTTCCGTTGATCGAGCGCCAACGTTGCAGCGCGACGTCAAGGGCGATGAACATATAACCCGGGAAATAAGCTGCGGACCGTGTTTCGAGCCGCCGGGCATGACGCACGGTTTTCTCGCAGCGAGGCACAAAGGGCTCGAATCCCTGGATCCGGAGATGCCGCTCTGCGACACGCTCCTTCCCGGGAAAGACGCTGGCCGCATACCAGCGCGTTGCCGGCGCGGCGGTCGGCTCAGGCGACAGGGCTGTTGCCTTGCTCGTTGTTTTTTCCGCGCTACTCACGTGTCTTCCTTCGGCGGTTGGCGGCATGATCTCAGGTCAACGGTTACGACAGTGTGTGGACACCAGCAAGCAACCAAGCCACTAGAGTCAAGGCGGTTGGGTTAAGAATTTCCTACACATTGTCCAGAAATTTAGCTGTGCCTAAATGATCATCGAGCCGCTTTCTTTTTCAGCTGGCTGAGATGCTATGTCGAGCAATTTATTTCCATACGTAGGTGCTTGGTTACGCTGGTCGTGACGAATCGCCCGTTGGTTCTGGTACTTAGTCCGTCGACTTGAAGCTAATGTGACGGATGGCGTTGCGCACAAGCCTGCCGCCAGCGACAAAGACCCTGCACGGCCACACCAACTACGGCGAAAAATCACTGTCGCGCAGAACAGGTTATCACCGCTCGACCGGCTTCACGAACGCTTCAACAGCGACCAGACAGCCGGCACCAAGCTCGCGGCCAGCGCAACCTTGATCAGATCACCGACGATAAAGGGCAACACCCCGAACTGCCAGGATTTTTCCGGGCCGATCAACAGCGCCAGCCAGGCAAAGCCCATTGCCATCATGACGATCTCGGCCACCAGCATGGCATTGAAGAGCTTGATAGGATGGCGATCCCAGCCACGGTCGGCAGCCCAGCCGACGATCGCCGCCATGACGACGAAGCCGGCTAGATAACCGCCGGTCGAACCGAGCATGTAAGCGATGCCGATGCCCTTTTCGGGCGTGCTCTGGAAGACCGGAAGGCCCAACGCGCCCTCGGCCATGTAGAGAAGCAGCGTGGCGACGCCAAGGCGCATGCCGAAGGAGGCAGCGATCAGGAAGACGGCGAGCGTCTGCATCGAGATGTCTACCGGTCCGAGCATGACCTTGGTCTTGGCAGACACGATCAGCAGCAACGTTCCGGCGATCGCCAGCAAAAGCTGTCCTGCCAGCCGGGCCGCGCCCTTTTCAGGCAAAGCGAGAGAAATGAGCGGACGCATCGTCGTTGCAATTGCCATAGTCTTCCCCGTTCCGGATTGCCGCCGAACGCGGCCTTGCGTTTTCCTATATTGGCTTCCGTGCTATGCGGCAATCGGTTTTGCCCTCGCCCCAAAAAAGGTCGCGACGTTCGCATGGCGCTGAAATTCGATACACGCTTCGATCCGGCCTATGGCCAGGGCGTAGCCGTTGCGCCTGGTATTCAACGCGTCACCGCCAGGAACCCAAGCCCGTTCACCTTTCACGGAACCAACAGCTATATCGTCGGGCGCGAGACGCTGGCGGTGATCGATCCCGGACCGGATGACGAGGCACATCTTCGAGCACTGCTCGAAGCGATCGGGACCAGGCCGGTCAGCCATATCTTCATCAGCCACACGCATCGCGACCATTCGCCGCTGGCGGCTCGGTTAAAGCAGCATACGGGTGCGGTGGTTCTGGCGGAGGGCCGGCATCGCCCGGCGCGGCCGTTGCGCACCGGCGAGGTCAATCCACTCGATGCCAGCGCCGACACCGACTTTGTTCCTGATATCGCGCTGCCGGACGATATGGTGATCGACGGCGACGGCTGGGCGATGCGGACGGTGCTGACGCCCGGCCATACCGCCAATCACGCGGCCTTCGCGCTGGAGGGAACCGGCATCCTTTTCTCGGCCGATCACGTGATGGCGTGGGCAACCACGATCGTCGCACCGCCGGATGGCGCGATGGCGGACTACATGACATCGCTCGATCGGCTGATCGAACGCGATGACCGGCTGCTGCTGCCCGGCCATGGCGGGCCGGTGACCGAGTCGCGCAGCTTCATGCGCGGATTGAAAACGCATCGCAAAATGCGCGAACGGGCAATTCTGGAGCGGATCAACAGCGGCGACCGGACAATCAAGGACATGGTGGACGCGATCTATCGAGACACCGACCCGCGCCTGCATGGCGCGGCCGGCCTGTCGGTGCTTGCCCATCTGGAAGACCTGGTGGCGCGCGGCCTGGTCCACACCGATGGCGCGCCGGCTATCGACGGCATCTATTCGCCGGCAACGTAGCACACTTCGGATATCATTCCGCCGGCGCCACGCCCACCTGGCCGGCGACTTCCTGGTCGAGTTCGGAAAGGAAATCGGTGATGCGCGCTGCATTGTCGCCAAGGTCGTAGCGGCCGTAACGCGAGGCCGAGCGCATATCGACGATGACCGCATCGCCGTCGTCGGTCACGCGGATGGCGACATCGGCGGGAAGACCAAGCAGCAAGCTCTTGGCCAGCGCATCGACCGTCACGTCGCTTTGCCCTGCTGCGTCTGGAAACGGCGCCGTGAGCTGCCAGCCGCGCCGATCGAGCACCGTTTTGACCGCCTCCAGAACGCGATCGAAAGGCAAGGTGTAGCTGCGTCCGGTAACAAGCGGATAAGCTTCGATTTGCAGGCGCTGCTCGCCGGGTGTCTGCGGCAAAAGCTCGTTCATATCCTTTGTCCGGGTAGAAATATCGAGCACCGGTGGGTCGTCCAAATCCGTCGAGATGTCGCGTAGCGGCGGATAGGTCGCCGCCCAATAGGCCGCGACGCCGTAAGGGATGAGCACCAGAAACGCCAGCAAGGCGCCGGCGGTCAGGTCTTGGCCGCCACGATCACCGAAGTTCCACAATCGCGCGAAGGCAAACCCGGCAAACAAAAGCGCAAACGCGGCCAGCAACGCGACAATGCCAAGCACCCATAGGAAAGCTTGGGTCTCGACGAGGTCATAGCGATGGCCGATGAGAGCGGTCAGCAGCAGGACTGCCGAAAAAGCACCGGCGCGCCGCGACCAACCTGCAGCCCTCGACGTTTGTCGCTCGGGAATTCCCGTCATTGGTTTCCGCGCTGCCCCAGCCCGAACACACGCATAGTGCCTTTCAGCGGCGGCTTGAAGACGCAAAGACGCCGCATCTGCGGTCAATCCGTCGGCAGGTGATAACCCCGGAACTGCTGGCGCAAGGTAATCTTCTGGATCTTGCCGGCCGCGGTGTGTGGGATTTCGCCGACAAAAGCGACGTCGTCCGGCATCCACCACTTCGCCACCTTGCCGTCCATGAAAGCGAGAATATCCGTCTTGGTCGGCTCCCGGCCCGGCTTGCGCACGACCACGAGCAAAGGCCGCTCGCCCCATTTCGAATGCGGGATGCCGATTGCGGCGGCCTCCGCCACATCAGGATGGCCGACCGCGAGGTTCTCGAGCTCGATGGTCGAGATCCATTCGCCGCCCGACTTGATCACGTCCTTGGCGCGGTCGGTGATCTGCATATAGCCGCCGGGATCGATATGCGCGACGTCACCGGTATCGAACCAGCCGTCTTGATCGAACTGTTCGGATCCGATGCCGCCATAATAGGCGCGCGCGATGGCCGGCCCGCGGACCTTGAGCCGGCCGAAGGTCTTGCCGTCCCATGGCAGTTCGTTGCCGGCGTCGTCCGTCACCTTCATTTCGATGCCGAACGGTGTAAAGCCTTGTTTCTGCTGGACGCCGAGGCGGGCCTCGCCCTTCAGCCCGGCGTAATCCGGCTTCAGGGTGCACAGCGTGCCGAGCGGCGACATCTCGGTCATGCCCCAGGCGTGGACGACTTGGACATCGTAACTGTCCTGGAACTTCGTCGTGAGCGCGCGTGGACAGGACGAGCCGCCGATGACGACTTTCTGCAGATAGGGCAGTTTCTTGCCGGTCTCTTCCAGATACTGGAGGAGCATCATCCACACCGTCGGCACGGCGGCGCTGAAGGTCACCTGCTCGGTGTCGAGCAGCTCGTAGAGCGAAGCGCCATCCATTTTGCAACCGGGCATGACCAGCTTGGCGCCGACCATCGGCGCGCTCTGGGCAAGGCCCCAGGCATTGGCGTGAAACATCGGCACGACCGGCAGTATGGTGTCGCGCGACGACAGGCCCATGGCGTCGGGCATGGCGGCGATCATGGCGTGCAGCACGTTCGAACGATGGCTGTAGAGGACGCCTTTCGGGTCGCCCGTCGTGCCCGAGGTGTAGCACATCCCGGCGGCGGTGTTTTCGTCGAATGTTTTCCATGCGAAGTTGCCCTCGGCTCCAGCAAGCCAATCTTCGTAAGCAACGACATTGGGCAGCGCAGTCTCCGGCATATGCGCGTTGTCGGTCAGCACGATAACCTGCTTCAGCGACTTGACCGCGCCGGCGATCTTTTCGAGCAGCGGCAGGAAGGTCAGGTCGACGAAGATCGCCTTATCCCCGGCATTGTTCATGATCCAGGTGATCTGCTCGGGAAAGAGCCGCGGGTTGAGCGTGTGATAGATCGCTCCGACACCCATGATGCCGTACCAGGCCTCGATGTGGCGCGCAGTGTTCCAGGCCAGGGTCGCGATGCGGTCGCCAAGCCCGAAACCATCACGCTCGAGCCGCCCGGCGACCTTCAGGGCACGATTATGGATTTCGGCATATGTGCTGCGTACGATCGGCCCCTCGATCGAGCGCGACACGATCTCGCGTCTGCCGTGCTGCCTCTCGGCGTTGTCGATCAGCTTGTGGCAAAGCAGCGGCCATTCCTGCATCAGCCCGAGCATCTGTTCCTCCCGTTATTTTTTTCGCCATTGTGGGACGAACCGGCGGATTGTCCAGCCAGAACCGGGCTGGAGCGGTGCATGGAGCCGAATGAGGCGGAATTCGCCACAATCCGGCCATGCTCGGCGTTAACGTTGATTAACGGGCGGGGCGCGATTGGCGAATGAAAGAGGTTCGCATGGACCCGCAGTTCGACGAAAAAGCCCTCGAAAATACGCTTGCCGAAGGTCTAGCCGATCTGGTGGCGGCCGATGTCATGCAGGCCGATCCGTTGCCCGACGCCAAAACCGTTTCCGAAGATGAATTCGTTGAAGTCGTCGGTGGCGCCCTCGAAGCGGTCGGCGGCACGCTCTTGTTCAAGATGTGCGTCGAGAACGAGGGCGAAAGCCAGCACGTCGCTGCCGCCTGCGTCGGCGATGGCGGCAATCGCCAGTTCCTGCTGCTCACTTTGCCGACTAGCGGTGGTGCGCTGAAGGTCGAGACCACCTCGAAAAGCACCAATCCGGTGGCAGGCATTGCCGCCGCCTATGCCGGGCTGATGGACGCATTCCAGGCCGCCGCCTAGTTTTAGGCGAGGTATCGGAGGAAAGCGCGAGGTTTCCCCGCGGGCGACGCCCGCCTGGCGCCAGGCAGCACTTGCGCAATGCTCTTGCCAGACACATCTTGGGGTTGAGGCAAGGAGACCCGACATGGACCAGATCGCAAACCCGTCACCCGGCTTTCAGCGCAATCCCGGCAAGACGATCACTGTCGAACCTTACAAGGGTACCGTGACGGTGCGCGCCGGCGATGTCGTCATTGCCTCCTCCAGCAAGGTCAAGGTGCTGACCGAATCGCCCTATCCCCCCGTTTTCTACATTCCGTTCGGCGACATCGACTTCAAGCAGCTTGGCAAGACGGAACACTCGACTCATTGCCCCTACAAGGGCGATGCCAGCTATTGGAGCGCGCTGCCCGCCGGCGATGCAGGCAAGGATGCAATGTGGGCCTATGAGCGGCCCTTCGACGAGATGGCGGACATCCGCGACCACGGCGCGTTCTATCCGAACAAGGTGACCATAGAGGCCACGCCCGACTGATCAGTCGGTGGTGCCTTGATTGCCGACGCAGTCGGCATCGTCGAGCCGCACGAAGGTGAGGCCCTTGGCCTTCAGCGCCAGAAGTCCCTGCACCACGCCTTCGCCAGCGGCATGGGTCGGCTGGTTGATGTGAGCAATGATGACGTCGCCGTCTTTTGCTGCCGCAATGCGCCGGGCGGTCTCTTTTGCGCCGAGCAATGACCCGCCGTCGCCGTTGACAGTGAATCCGGCGATCTTGAAGCCAAGCTTGCGTATCATCGCGATTGCTGACGGGCTGTATTCGGCGGTTGCGCCGCGAAACCATTTCGGCGCCGGTTCGCCAGTCACGGAAAGAGCGGCAGCACCCGATTCGACCTCGGCCAGCACGGCCTCCGGGCTGCCGGCACTGCGAATGCCGTAGATCTTTTGCGGTGTGTCGACGGCCGGGACGTGGCGGCCGCCATGGTTTTCCAATTCAAACAGTTCTGGATGCGCCCGCATGATCTCGACGGCGGCGGCGTTGTGCTTCAGCCAGATGCCGGTGACGAAAATGGTGGCGGGAATCTTGTTTTCCACCAGCGCCGAGAGAATCCGTGTGTCGGTCTTCCCGCCGCACGCATCGAGCGTCAGCGCGACGCGGCCGCTGCCCACCTCGGCCTTGATGTGCAGCGTCGGTGCGACGAGCAACCGAGCGTTGCCAGGAGAGACAGCCCATAGCGATATCGCAATGGCGCAAAAATACTTTTGGAACGGGCGCATCGATCAATTCCAGGTCGGCCGGATCAAAGTTGAAGCGGCGACCCCAAGACCGGCATCAAGGCGGAAATCGGGACGATGCCCCTGCAAAAGCATCGGCAGCGGCAATTTGACCGCCGGCCTAACCTTTGGCAAGCGCGAGGTCACAATGCGTGCTCCACGTCCTTAACCGTACGTGAAAGGATCGCGCGCACGGCGTCGACCACCGCTTTGACCTCAAGTCGCCAGACGCAGCAAGCCTTGCTCGGATCGGGACGGCGGCACAGGTCCCTGGCTATGCACTCGCAAGGCATGAGGGGCCGCGGCGTAACACTGGCCACGCCGACAGGCCCCCAGACGGCCGGGTCGGTCAGACCGAAGAGGCCGACAACCGGCGTTCCCGCGGCAGCGGCCATGTGCATCGGGCCACTCTCGTTCCCCAGAAAAAGGCGTGCCTGGCCGAGGACCGCCAGCAGCGTTGCCAGCGACAGCGCCCCGACCACGTTGACGACCGGCGAAGCGGCCTTGGCGACGATGCGCTCGGCAGATGCCCGTTCATCGGGGCCGCCGACAAGCAGGAAGTCCAACCCGGTCTGCCGCGAGATCTCGTCGATCGCCAGCGCAAAACGTTCCGGCTGCCATTGCCGCCCCCGGAAGCTCGCTCCTGCATGAACGGCTATGAAGGCGTTACGCCGGAGATGATGCCGGTCGAGAAGCGCCAATGCCCTGGCGGTCTCCAGCGGCAGCGGCTCAATCGTTGGGACCGGCGCACGCAACTCCACGCCAAGCGCCTCAAGCGCCGAAAGATAGCGGTAGAGATAATGCTGGCCACCAAAGCCAAACGGCTTGGCTAGAACGTTGGCGGGCTGGCGTTCCAGCCAGCGCAACGGTTTTTCGGGAGGATCATATCCGACGCGGGTCTTGGCGTTGACGAGCCTGACGATGATGCGTGAGGTTTTGGAATCGGCCAGGTCGATGGTCAGGTCAAACCGGAACCGGCGCAGAGCGCGCACCATCGCGTAAAGCTCGCGACCACGCTGCACAGGGGTGCCACGCATCCGTACGCGCCGGAACGCCACCACGTCCGAGGCGATGCCATGAGCGATCAGGAAACTGGCAAAGTTCGCCTCGCAAAGGAACACGATCCTGGCCTTTGGATATTGGAGGCGCAGGTTTCTGGCGAGCGCGGAAGCGAGGACAAGATCGCCGATGAATTTCGTCTGGAGGATGAGAAGCGAGCGGACGTGCGTGGGCGGGTTCTGCAACATCTGTTTCTGGCACCGGGGCGGGTTCGGGGGCCGGAAACTGGGCAGAAACGATGTCGGGATTTGGAGCCGACAGACGCACGTTCGCGTGAATTCGGTTACAAATCGGTAAGGTCAGATGCCAGTGGACTGCAACTCCTATCCGCGGCCGTTCTTTGCAGTCTGCACCGCCGCTTGCGCGGCGGCCAGCCTGGCGATCGGCACCCGGTATGGCGAGCACGAGACGTAGTCGAGGCCGACCTTTTCGCAGAAATGGATCGAGGCCGGGTCGCCGCCGTGCTCGCCGCAAATACCGAGCTTGATGTCGGGCCGCGTCGCCCTGCCCTTTTCGGCCGCCATCCGCACCAGCTCGCCGACACCCTCTATGTCGAGCGACACGAAGGGATCCTGCTCGATGATGCCTTTTTTCCGGTAGGTCTCGAGGAACGAGGCGGCATCGTCGCGCGAGATGCCGAAGGTGGTCTGGGTCAGATCGTTGGTGCCGAAAGAGAAGAATTCGGCCGCCTCGGCAATGACATGAGCGCGGATCGCGGCGCGCGGCAGTTCGATCATCGTGCCTGTCAGATAGTCGATCCTGACACCGGTCTCCTCCATCACGCTTTTGGCGACCGCATCGATACGTGCCTTGACGAAGTCGAGCTCCTTCACCAGCCCGACCAGCGGCACCATGATTTCGGGGACCACCAGCGCGCCGGCCTTCCTGCCGGCCTCCACGGCCGCCTCGAAAATGGCTCGTGCCTGCATCTCGGCGATTTCGGGATATGAGACGGCAAGCCGGCAGCCGCGATGGCCGAGCATCGGATTAAACTCGTGCAGCGCTTCGGTGCGCCGCCTGAGCTTGTCCGGCGATACGTTCATGGCAGCGGCGACCTCGGCCACCTCCTCCTCGGTCTTCGGCAGGAATTCGTGCAGCGGCGGATCGAGCAGGCGGATCGTCACCGGCAGGCCGGCCATGATCTCGAACAGCTCGAGGAAATCGGAGCGCTGCATCGGCAACAGCTTGGCCAGCGCCGTTCGGCGGTCCTTTTCCGTATCGGCCAGGATCATCTCGCGCATGGCAATGATGCGATCGCCGTCGAAGAACATGTGCTCGGTGCGGCAAAGCCCGATGCCTTCGGCGCCGAAGGACCGCGCCATGCGCGCATCCAGCGGCGTCTCGGCATTGGTGCGCACCTTCATGCGGCGCGCGCCGTCGGCCCACTCCATGATAGCGGCGAAATCGCCCGAGAGTTCCGGCTGCAGCATCGGTACGGCACCCTTCAGCACCTGGCCGTTGCCGCCGTCGATGGTGATGATGTCGCCCTTGCGGAAGGTCGCGCCCATCGCCATCAGCGTGCCGGCCTTGTAGTCAACGCGCAGCGAGCCGGCTCCCGAAACGCAAGGCTTACCCATGCCGCGCGCCACAACAGCTGCGTGGCTGGTCATGCCGCCGCGCGTCGTCAGGATGCCTTCTGCCGCATGCATGCCATGGATGTCTTCGGGGCTGGTCTCGATGCGCACCAGGATCGCCTTGCGGCCTTGTGTCTTGGCCTCCTCGGCGTCGTTCGAGGAAAACACGATTTCGCCGGTGGCAGCACCTGGCGATGCCGGCAGGCCGACGCCGATGATGTCGCGCGCCGCCTTCGGATCAATCGTCGGATGCAGCAACTGGTCGAGCGAGGCCGGATCGATGCGGGCGACGGCCTCCTCCTTCGAAATCAGCCCGTCCCTGGCCATGTCGACGGCAATCTTCAGTGCCGCCTTGGCGGTGCGTTTGCCTGACCTGGTCTGCAGCATCCACAATTTGCCGCGCTCGATGGTGAATTCGAGATCCTGCATGTCGCGGTAATGCTTTTCCAGGCGGTCGGAGATGCTGACGAATGCCTGGAAGGCATCCGGCATCAGCTTCTGCAGCGACGGCTTGTCGGAACCGGCGGCAATGCGCGCCGCCTCGGTGATGTTCTGCGGCGTACGGATGCCGGCAACGACATCCTCGCCCTGGGCGTTGACCAGGAACTCGCCATAAAGCTGCTTTTCGCCGGTCGATGGATTGCGGGTGAAGGCGACGCCGGTGGCCGAGGTGTCGCCCATATTGCCGAAGACCATGGCCTGGACATTGACCGCCGTGCCCCAGCTTGTGGGAATGTCGTGCAGGCGTCGGTAGGTGATGGCGCGGTTGTTCATCCAGCTGGAAAACACCGCACCGATGGCGCCCCACAGCTGCTCGTTCGGATCCTGCGGAAACGGCTTGCCGAGCTCCTCCTCGACCTTGGCCTTGTAGAGCGCGATTACGCCTTGCCATTCGATGGCTGTCAGCTCGGTGTCGAGCTCATGGCCGAGCCCACCCTTCTGGTCTTCGAGGATCTCCTCGAACACCTCATGGTCGAGGCCCATGACGACGTCGGAATACATCTGGATGAAACGGCGATAGCTGTCATAGGCAAAGCGCGAATCGCCTGAATCGGCGGCCAAGGCTTCGACCGTCTCGTCGTTGAGGCCGAGATTGAGCACGGTGTCCATCATGCCGGGCATGGAAGCGCGGGCACCGGAGCGCACCGACACCAAAAGCAGATTCGACGGATCGCCGAAACGACGCCCGGTCAGCCGACCGATATGGTCGAGGGCGACCGCAACATCCGCTTCCAGCGAGGCCGGATACGCGTGGCCGTTGGCGTAATAGGCGTTGCAGACCTCGGTGGTGATGGTGAATCCTGGTGGCACCGGCAGGCCCAGGCTGCACATTTCGGCAAGATTGGCGCCCTTGCCGCCGAGCAGATTGCGGTCGCCGGCACGGCCTTCCGCCGCTCCATCGCCAAAGGTGTAGACCCATTTGGTCATGCTTGCTCCCCGGTTGCAGGAGATTGGAAATACTGACAAATCGAGCGATATGATGCTGCAGTGCGAAAGGCAAGGCATCGACCAAGCCGGCCGGCCTCTACAATCGATTAATGAAAAGCGGCGCCGAAAAGACTTGTTTTTTGGAACGCTTTGTTATAGAACATAACGTGAACAAAAGGCTGAACGATGAGAATGACCGGAAAGCTCGATTATCTGGAAATGCCGGCGACAGGCGGAACGCTGGACAGGGTAAAGGCTTTCTACAGCGCGGCCTTCTCGTGGTCGTTCACCGATTACGGGCCGACCTATTCAGCCTTTGCCGAAGGGCTGGACGGCGGTTTTCAAGCGGATGGCCAAGATGCGCCGGCCAAGCCGCTGCCCGTGCTCTATTCCGAAAGGCTGGAGGAAACATTGAGCGCCGTCGAGAGTGCCGGCGGCACCATCGTCAAGCCGATCTTTTCATTCCCCGGCGGCAGGCGGTTCCATTTCGTCGATCCGGCCGGCAATGAAATGGCGGTGTGAGGTGAATAGGTCCGTTCAAAGTGACGATGGCAAAACTGGTGGATCGGTCGCGCGTAGTCGGCATTGAGCTTTCTCCCGGCTCGTCCTATAAGGCCGCGCGCACAGCGGGCAGGCTCCGGCTGTTGGGGCGTCGCCAAGTGGTAAGGCATCGGTTTTTGGTACCGACATTCCCAGGTTCGAATCCTGGCGCCCCAGCCATCTCGCAGGGGTCCGTTCTGGAGACATGGGTTACAGAACCTGCGAAACCGTTGCGCCGTTACATGATGCGGGTCCTGTACCATAAAAACACGGCGCGGCGAGGTGCTGCGGCCTAGGCGTTCCGATGCACACGTCTAGTCGGTGACATTACTCGCACTGTGCCTCCGTCCGTCGTTCTAAAAGGGATGATGTACATTGCCAGCCACACAACGGCGTATGCGAGCAGGATAGGCCTCATCAACGCAAGAACGTTCTCGGGGCTGTTTCGGTGAGCATAGACGCCAAGCGTCGCAGCCAGAATGATAAACAAAAAGAACGTCATCCCGCCGCTACGCTGGACCAAATTGTTCAAGAAAACTAAAGACAGGCCGTAAACCATCCCGCCAATGATTACCCCGACTATGCCAAACATCGACCACCAGTGTGCCCAAAAGTTCGACGCGAGCCCGTAAGTCGCGTAGCTGATGACTTGGCTTTGTATCAGATCATTGTACCCAGTGCTGCCGAAGCCGAAAGCCGACGGCATCACCAAGAACTGCGCCAAGCAGTCCCGAACGGTCGCCCAAGGGGAATAGGAAACATTCAACGCGAGGACTCGTTCCAGCAACTCGTGAGTGCCGAAAGCTTCCCAGCCCATCTGGAATGACATAGTTGACATGCTGTTAAAAACCTCGCCGAACGAAGCTCCGGTTTTCAGCGCCACGTAAAACGGCTTGGCCAAAAAAATGATCGCAAGGACCAGGCCGGCGCCAAGCCATGCCCTGGAAGCGAACACCGCTCGACCAATTGGCATTCCCCAACTCAGAGACACAATTACGCCGACCATGGCGATGACTGGTGTTGTGCGATCACCAGCCACGATGTTGACCACAATCATCGCCCCGAAAAAGACAGTGTAGATTTTGCATAGCCGCGACCAGGTAAAAAAGTACGCTGCGATGAGGAGACCTAAGGCGTTGCTCCATTTCCAGATTAGCCAGTCCACTCCGACTAGTGAACTTAGATCTGAGCGCGTTTGCAGGAACCAACCCGCGCCGTACCTAATGACGAACGAGGCAAAAAGACCCATGCTGAGAACGAAGGTTAGGGTCAAAAATCGATTGATGTAGCGGGGGTGCGACAAAACTCGAACTTCTTGCCGATTTATGGCGTGAAAAGCGTTAGCAGCGATGATTGATAGTCCAAACGCCATCCACACAACCGCCATGACCATGGTGGCCCGATCTGATGTGGGCGCGAAGTAGCCAGTCATACCAGGGGCGGCAACTGGACTGGTGAGCCCAACGAGGGCCGGGAGGGTGTATGAAAACAGCCCAGCGACCCCAATCCACGGTACCGACACTTTAGGGAAATTGGTAAGGCATACGGTGATGGTGCCCACCAAAGCGACCCATAGGACGAATATCAAGCTATATCCTCGCTGATGTTGATGACAGCTAGTCTTTGCTAGCCGGATTTAACACGGAAACTACCTGCTTCGCCGTAAGCGGTCTAGACGCGTCCGGCCGAATTGCCTATTCTAGCAGTTGTATAGTTGCCAGCGTCGCAACGGACTTGCCGTAAACACGGCCCGATCGCGCTGATCGACGAGGACATGCCAGTCATCGTCATCGCCCCGGCATGACCGCATCTTCGCCACGGTGAGGACGATGGAGACGATCGTTTTGCCGGACGTGCCGGAAATCATCTCGCCGATCATCTACGCGTTGCCGATCCAGAGGCTGCCTATTTCACCGCTGTGTTCATGGACACGGACGTCGACCAGCCGCGCAATCTGGCGAAATCGGTAACGGTGGAGTAAGTTTCTGGTCGCGGGTGTTTCTCGCCAACGAGATAGAAACGGAGATCAACCAAAAGCTCGGTCAGGAAGGCGATCCGCTGATTGCGGCCTCCATACGATGCACGCCCGGCCCAACAACGCGCTTTCTGATGTATGGCCGAATCGTGCTGCTCGACATGCGTCGCCCGACTTTCAAGTGGGTCGGTGCGGATGACTGAGTGTGCTCTGGCACCCGCCCAGTGTTTGTCCACAACAAAGTGGTGTCGCCGGCAGAGAACATGGTCCGGCTAACACCTTAGCTTAACGTCGGCTCGATTGGCCGGCACGAAAATGCATCTTGTGGAGAGAACCTGCTTGTTCACCATGGCTCGGCATTCTATTTTATAGCTTGGAACATTCTGATGCAACCAATAATATTTTTTCCCGCGACAGCGTATGGTATTCGTACTACTATAAAGATTCTCACTGCACCGTTCCCCAATCTCACTAGTAGATACTTGGATATCGACTATTTCATAATATATGAATTGTCGTTTAGCTTTACATGGTGGCAAATTTAGTAAACAATACATACTATTTCCAATAATTACATATTTAACTGTGGAAAGTCTACGTTAATAGATTGCAATTTGAACACTCACCCACTACTCAAAGTACAATTTTCCCGACATTGCGACAATCCTGCCAGCGATCAACCATTCTATCAGAGCGAGTAGGTATGTGATTTGGCGCTAATATACACCTTCTAGTAGGCAGGCCTCCGCGGGGCGCTATCGAATCAAAATGAGGGATTATGGATGGCGACTCTCCATTACACGTCGGGCGGATCCGGCACGGACATTGCAAAAGCCGGATTCAATCTGGCTAGCGTGCAATATGTTGAGCAGGTCAACGAGCTGCCAGAGGGCATGAAAGGCTTGGTCTACCTCGACGAGGCCAACGGAGTAACCCAATCCTTTATCGACAAGGTTACTCCTTTCCTAGGCAATCCGAACGTATTTGGGTTCTTCCTGGTTGACGAGCCGGATCCCACCGGCCAATGGGGCACTTACGCCTCCGCCGCGAATCTGAAGGCAGAATCCGACTGGATCCATGAGCATTTTCCAGGCGCCAAGACCTACATCACAATGATGAGCTTGGGGACGTCGGCGAATCCGGATTTTAGGGGCACGTACAATCCCGCCAATACCGGTATCGATTACTACGGCATAGATGTCTATCCCGTCCGCACGGATGGCCCGGTCGACTACAACATGATCGATAAATTCGTCGCTGCCGCTCAGGCATCGGGCATCCCGACGAGCCAGATCGTTCCGGGCTACCAGGCGTTTGGAGGTGGCGAGTATAACACCGATATGGGCGGCAAATATGTGGTGCCCACCGCCGCCCAGATGGAAATCATGATGGAGCACTGGGCCAAGCTGGTTCCGTCACCCGCCTTCGACTACGCGTACGCTTGGGGTTCGCAGCGAGGCGACACGGCGTTGGAGAGCTCTTCGGAACTGCAGGCCGTTTTCCGGGAACACAACCTTGCAACGACGGGGACCACAAGCGACACCTTGTATGGAACCAGCGGCGACGATGTGTTTCACGGGGCCGGCGGCCACACAATGATCGGCTATGGCGGCAATGACACCTATTATGTCGATGATGCCCGCGATAAGGAGATCGAGGCTGTGGGCGGCGGTACCGACAAAGCACTCGCCTCCGTAAGTCATGCGCTTGCGGCTGGCTCGGAAATCGAGCTTCTCGCCACCAACAACCCGTCCGGGACCACGGCGATCAACCTCAACGGCAACGAGTTCGCCCAGATCCTCCAGGGCAATGCCGGCGCCAATGTCATCTACGGCGGCGGCGGCGCCGACACGATGACCGGCTATGGTGGCAACGACACCTATTATGCCGACAATGCCGGTGACAAAGTCATTGAGGCGGTGGGCGGCGGCTCCGACAAGCTGCTCGCCTCGGTAAGCTATGCCCTTTCGGCCGGCTCGGAGATCGAGACCCTCGCAACCAACAATCTGGCCGGCACGACCGCAATTAACCTGACCGGCAACGGGTTTACTCATACGATCGTTGGCAATGCAGGCACAAATATCCTCACTGGTGGCGGCGGCGCTAACATCATCTACGGCGGCGGGGGCGCCGACACGATGGCCGGCTATGCCGGCAACGATACCTACTATGTCGACAATGCCGGTGATAAGGTCATTGAGGCAGTGGGCGGCGGCGCCGACAAGATATTCACGGCCGTGAGCCATACGCTTTCAGCAGGCTCCGAGATCGAGATTCTCGCCACCACGAGGATGTCGGGGACGGCGGCCATCAACCTTACGGGCAACGAGTTCGCCCAGACCATCCAGGGCAATGCCGGCGTCAATGTCATCAACGGCGGCGGCGGGGCCGACACAATGGCCGGCTATCTTGGCAATGACACGTACAATGTCGACAATGCGGGCGACAAGGTGGTTGAGGTGGCGGGCGGCGGCATCGACAGGGTGCTCGCCTCGGTAAGCTATGCCCTTTCAGCAGGCTCACAGGTTGAGTTTCTTGCCACTGCGAATCCATCCGGCACTACGGCGATCAATCTCACCGGAAACGAGTTCGCTCAGACGATCCTGGGCAATGCCGGCGCCAATGTCATCAATGGCGGACGAGGTGCCGACATCTTGACCGGTAACGGAGGCAATGATGCATTCGTGTTCAACAGCGCTCTTGGAGCCGGCAATATCGACAAGGTCACCGACTTCAACAAGCTCCAGGACAAGATCCAGCTCGACGACGCCGTTTTTGCCGGGCTTAAGTTGGGTGGCCTTTCATCCGATGCTTTCTTTGCTGGCACGGCTGCGCATGATAGCTCCGACCATATCATCTACAACAGCTCAACCGGAGCGCTCTCTTTCGATAGCGACGGGATCGGAGGCGCATCTCAAATACAGTTCGCCACGCTTTCTCCAGGTCTGTCGCTTGCAGCAGGTTCGTTCCTTGTGATCTGAATCACCCGGAACGGCGGACCTTCAACTCGAGCCGGTCCGCCGCTCCGTCTTCGTTCAAGACTCGATTCCCGAAGCATGACGCCACGAAAAAGCGGAGTGGCATCTTTGTGAGCGTTATCCGGGATCATCGCTGCAAGTTACCTGTCATCCGAGCTCGCCTGATCGGATCGCCCGAGTATCGCGGCATGCATCAAGGCGAGCCGCCCTCGCTGGACATGAGAGCCACTTAAGGCCAAAGGCTGTCTTCAGGACAAGGCCAAACCCAAACAGGTTCGGGTTCGTCTTCTCCGATGAACGTTCCGAGGTCGTTCCGGTAATCGTGAGAGGTTGCTGCGAGCTATCTGACGCCCTCGTATGCTTTGCAAAGCGGCGTGGATGGTCTCTTCAGTGTCAATACCGAGATTTGGTGATAGCCCGCGGTCGTCAAAAGCGCTCAAAACGTCTTCAATTATCGCTACATAGACGTCGAGCAGAGATGCGGAGCTCCATTCAACTCGTGACCCTCAATTATGCGCTCATAGTCGCCGAGGAGGGCAGCTTTCTGCGAGCGGCGCGGCGCGCTGGGATCGATCACACCGCGCTCAGCCGGCGCATACGCGATCTCGAATACGCGATGGGAACGAGAATATTTCATCGCCATGCCGGCGGCGTTGGCCCAACCCCGGCCGGCGAGCGTTTCCTGGGTCGTCTGCGCTCCGTGCTGCTCGAACTGGACAATACTCTCACGCTGGCCAGGACCGGCATTAAAGATGAACAACAAAGGCTTTCCATCGGCTGCAACGGACTCATCCTCGCCGAGCGAGCGCTGGATGCGATTATCGAGTTCGGGCAATGTCATCCAAATGTGACCGTCAGCTTAACAGAGGGATCTCACCCTGAGCCCAGGGCTGCTCTGGGCGGCACCGAGGTCGACGTCACCGTCACTTCCTCCTCTCGATCCACTGGCAGCGCATTCGAACTGAAATTGTGGAAGGATACCCTAGCCGTCGTTCTCGCTTCCAGTCATCCCCTAGCAAGCCGTCCCGTGATCGAGTGGTCGGAGCTAGGCCAGGAGACGCTGCTCGTGCGCAGGGGCGAAGCATTTCTGCTCGCCGACGCTGTTGGAAACGGCGTGCAGGTTCCCGCAATTGTCGAACATCACGTCAGTGCGGGAATCCTTCTGCGCCTTGTCGGAAACGGCCTCGGAGTCGCTCTGATCCACGATGGAGACGCCAACAGTGTTCCTGACGGCGCCGTCTGCCGCAAGCTGCGGATCGGGGGCAAGCTGATCCAAATCTCCAGCTTTGCCCGTTGGCGCCAGGATAACGCCAATCCTGCCCTGCCGATCTTCATCGCGTTCCTGCGCGATCGGTATTCGTCCTGACGGCCGCAATGACCCGAATAGTCATCCCGCCTTCAGGGTTCGTCGGGCTCTAGCAAAGGCTCTGTCCGTTGTCATGAACCGGGTCAGCATCGGCACTATCAGCTTTGCCGGATCGGCGACTATCTGTCCGGTTTCGCGGCCGAGCAATTCAGCATAGGCGACGAGATCGCGATGAACGGCGCCGGGCAGTTCGACCGTGATCTTGACCGGACGGTTATCGGGATGGCGGAGAGTTTCAGCTTGGTCACGACGAATCCTTCGGCGCCGCACCCGGTCAGCACCAAAGCCTTCGCTGATACGCACCAGGTCGCTGAGCGCTGAGCGGATTTGCGGCCAAGGAAACTCGGAGCATTCCTCCCCGGCTTCGCCCTCGCGCAACAAGGCATCGAGCTTGCCCGCCACACCGGCGAGAGTCGTAGCGGGGGTGGTTGAGAAAGCCTCTAGAAGATCCGTCGCCCGCTCGCCAGCTTCGCGTTCGGCTCTGAGGGCAGCAATGTAACCGGTCTTCTCGGCAGCCGCATCCCAGCGTGCCTGATGCGCAGCAAGCTCAGTTTCGGCCTTCTCTCGAAGAGCGGCGGTATCCGGCCCGTTGCCGAGCACCTGATCGAGCGCCTCGATCGAGTAGACTGTCAGTTCCTCGCCTTCGGGCAGCCGGACGTCCACACAAGGAAAGCCGACACATTCGACAAGCCTGGTCTCCAGGCGCTGCTGTCTGCGGCAAAGCCGATTGGTCAACTTGTGGGCTGTCTGCCATTCCCGGCGAAGCGCCAGCGCTGGGTCGGGAGGCATACTCGGTGCAGCTGGACTTTCGGCAAACGCATTTTTCTCAACTACCAACGCGGTGGACGTGATCATCCCAGCCGCAAGCACTCGCCTGCGGGTGACGAAAGATAAAGTCGTGGTATTGTCGGAATCAGCCATGATCCGAGCTCCAAGCAGCTTGGGTTGTGGTCAGGCTGGGCACGGTGCGTCAACGCCGCGCCTAGCCGCTTAAATGCAGACAAAGGTACAGCTTGAGCAGCAAATGCGCAACAGAAATCATCATAATATAGTGATTGCATGACGCCGATACAGTGTCGAATGGCTCGGGCGGCGCTGGAATGGGGAGTATTGGATCTAGCTCGGGAAGCGGGAGTCTCAACCCAAACTATAGTCCGCTTCGAACGCGGCGAGGCGCTTAAGGAAGCAACTGTCGATCGTATTTGTCACGCGCTCAAATCGGCCGGCATTGATTTCATTCCGGAGAACGGTGGAGGTCCTGGCATCAGGCTGGCACGCCGATCTAATAACAAATGAACCATTACGGCGAAACGTCCCATTGGAATCAAACGGCGGCGAATCTCTCGCGAACGACTGCCGCGTACGACCCGATTTTCGCGAACATTTTGCGACAGAAATGCCTCGCTATCAGCTCCACCGAAATGCAGACGCATCCCATGCGAACCTGAAACCGAGTTGGTGGGTAGGCATGCGACTACACCATGCAGGATAGCCAAAGGCCCGGCTGGCCAATGGGTAGGGATTGGCACGTTTCCGGCCCTGCCCGCCCTCGACTACCAAGGGCCGGCATGCCACATGCTCGTCAGCGTATGGCAGACCGGCAGGCCTGATTGCATCCTGTCACAATCTCATCGAAAACAGGATGGGCAAGTCGCGTCAGGGCACAGCCGCGGATTCTCGACCTTTACTCCGCCGCTCCGCGCTCAGCGCGATTGTTCAAGGCGATGAGGTTGTTTGCCCGGGCCAGGCAATCGGGCTGCTCGTTGCGGATAGCGGGGTCCGATTTCCATGATGAGGACGGTCCCGGCAAGAAGGCCAGCTCACTGAAAATGTCATCCCATTCGATATCGCCCCAGCCGAGCGGCATGTGCAGGTCGTCTACCCCCAGCGCGGCATCCTCCTGCGGGAGGTAGGTCCTGTGGAAGCCCTGCGGGCGCCGAAGGAGTCATGGACATGCAGGTGCCCTGCTACCGGCGCCATCGCCCGCAGGTTGCTCGCGGGAATTCAGGCCACGATTGGATTCAATATAAGCATGGCTGAAATCGACGAGCGCCATCAGGTCGGGACGGCCGACCGCCTTCACCGTCTGCGCCACCTCCGCCGGGCTCTGCCGGCACTGACCCGGTTCCATGGCGAAGAGGTTCTCGAAGGCGATGCGCACACCGTAGGGTTTGCAGAACTCGGCAAGGTCGAACAACGCTTCGCGTTCGCGTCCCTCTGCAGCGGCACGATCTAGAAGCTGGTCGGCGCGAAAAGGCCCACTATGCTGGACAAGCACGCGCGCATCGACCCGGTCGCAGAGTTCGACCAAGGCCTTGGCTGCATGGATCTGGTAACGGCAGACCGCCGGATCCATGAGGTTCGATGAGACGACGCCGTGAACCGTATAGCGGAAATCGAATTGCCTGGTCAGTGCGATAAGCCTCTCGGCTCTCTCGGGGATGACGCGGCCACCCGCTATGAGGTCAAGGGTCGTCAGTCCCAGTTCGACGGCTTCCACGCCCCATCAGGCAAAGCTGCGAAAGTCCGCCACAAGGCTCTCCAACCCGCCATTGGCAGAAATTGAGTTAAAGACTGGGGCGATAATGTTGCTCATATGCATCCCCCGATGACGGGCGGCCAGGAATCCCGGGCCGTCCGGATCACTGCTAGGTGAGATGGCAATTGCCGAACCGATACCACTCTCGAAACGAGTTTTGGTTCGCCCCAAGTGCGATCGAGCGGTCTACGCTATTGCCAGTGGGCCTACATTAACTCGGATCGGACCGCGACGACCTCGAGTCTCACAAAGCAGACTGCCTGCCCCCGAACCTGGAAGCTCTCAAGAGCACCTCTCGTTCAGACAGACTTGATACTGAGAACCCCTTTCTCAAGCTAAACTATTACAGGTTCACGCAAATCACCTTGTCATCGTGGCGAATTCATCAGCCTCCAGAGCTGGAGGAACTGGCAAGATGCGCCGGATGAGGCAATCAATTCGAACGCCGGAGACCCTGCCTCTGCAGAACTTCCGGGTTTGAGTTTCATTGCTGCGGCGTGCTCGCAAAGCCCAAAAGACCGGTGAAGTTCGCAACACGTCAAATTCTCGGCGACACTCTGACGTTACAGCCCGCCTGTATGCACCCACGCAATGACGCAGATCTGTCTGGGTTCGGTCCACTCGGGCCCGAGAGGCGAAGATATCGGGATCGAGGCGCTTGGGCCACTGCGCGCCAGACAGAGCGATCCGATCCGTGTCATACTGTCAGAGGCAAGACACTAGCAATTTGGGGGCGGCGGCAGATGAAGGAAGAGAACGACGTTCAGAAGTTGGTGCGCACGCTGCGTGCTCGAGCACCCGACGACGCGGCTGAATTGCTGGCCCGAGAATCTCCCGAGTTCATCCGGGACACACTAAAGTTGTTGCCGGACAGGCACGCCCGTAAGGTGGCGGAGCATTTGCCGCCGCATATGCGGCCTGTCAAGCCTGATGCCGGTGGCAAGGACCTTGCGATCCCTGAGTCGCTCGTCGAACTGATGGACCCGATTCCCGCCAGCGTTCCTGTCGGCACGACGATAGCCGCCGCGGTGGAGGCCGTCAGACGCACCCAGGTGCCGACCGAGCTCACTTATCTCTACGTCACGGAGGGCGGCGATAAGCTGGTTGGCCTGGTGGTCCTGCGCGATCTGATGCTGAGCGAACCGGACGCGATGGTCGATCAGATCATGCTGCCCAGGCCGTTCGCCCTTAACGTCGGTCTGTCTTTGAGCGACGCCTGCAAGGCGGCGGTACGCCGTCACTACCCTGTCTATCCCGTGGTGGACGCGGATAACCGGCTGCTCGGGCAGGTCCGCGGCTGGCGGCTGTTCGAACAGCAAATCATTGAGATTTCCGCCCAGTCTGGCCAGATGGTGGGCGTCCAGAAAGAGGAGCGTTCTTTTACGCCGCTGTTTTCAGCCTTCTTGAAGCGTCATCCGTGGCTGCAGCTGAACCTGCTGACGGCCTTCATGGCCGCTTTCGTGGTCAGTTCGTTCACAGGCACGATCGAGAAGATCGTCGCCTTGGCGGCGTTCCTCCCGGTCTTGGCCGGGCAGAGCGGAAACACCGGCTGCCAGGCACTGGCTATGACGCTGCGTGGCCTTGCCCTGGGGGATGTGGACAAACGACCGAAGCTGCACCTGGTGATGAGGGAGGGCGCGCTCGGGATCGCCAACGGCGTGCTCGTCGGTCTTGTGGCGGCTGCGGCGATGTGGTTCTACGCGTCGCGGCAACCGGAGTCGGCGGCCCAGGCGCCCATGCTGGCACTTGTGATCCTGCTCGCCATGTCCGGATCGTGCCTCATGTCCGGAATCTCCGGCGTGCTGATCCCGCTGGGCCTGCGCCGGGTCGGCGCCGATCCGGCGGTCGCTTCGGCGATCTTTCTCACCACCGTGACCGATATCGTAGGCATGGGCCTGATGCTGGGGCTGGCCACCATGCTCGTGCTGTAGCAAGGCGCGTCCGGTGACGCGTCCATGGGGAGATGGGGTTCCTATAAGCTGACCTCGTCGCGTCCAACGAAATAGCAAGAGCCGTGCCGCATCGCGAACGCGTCGTGAGAAGCACCTTCCGGCAGCTCTCCGACCCTGCGCAACGCGACGGAAGACCTTTGGATGAGCCGTAGGTGACCTTGAAGCCTCATTCGGTGACCAGATACGCGCAGAACCGCGCAAACAATATTAATCTTGTCGGCCGTGCGATCCACGACTGCTGACGATTTGAGTTAGTTGCCGCTGATGCCGAATACTTCAATTGTTACAGCAACGCTGAGAAGATGTTTTGATAACCAGCGCAGCCGAAATACGAATAAATCCGATGGTTTGTTGCGCAGCTGCAACAGCTGCTGAGACTCGCATGGTCTGACGACCGTTCAGTCGCCTTTTTCTTGTGGTCGTGCTAAGTCCTTCGCACTAGTCGGGTTTGGGGTGGGTTCTCGGCATGCAATCTTCGTTTCGAACGATCTTCGGCTGCGCCGCGGCGCTGCTTTGTACCGGCGTATTGCCGGCCGGCGCACAAGGTCTTTTTACGGCATATGACGATGCGTTTTCGGCCCGCATCGCCAGTCCGGCCGACAACGGAACGCTCGCCCAGTTCGTCACAGTTGCCGTCAACGCGGGACAATACGATCAGGCGATCTCCTCAATCGAGCAGTATCTGATCAAATATCCCCGCGATGCGCGCGCCCGCCTGGCGGCCAGCCGATTGTACTATCATGTCGGCTCCTATGAATTGGCCCGGCGGCAGGTGCAGTACGGCATCGAAGTCGGCGGCCTGACCGCAAGTGAGCAGCAGGAAGCTGTTCGCCTGCTCGCCCGCATCGAGCGCGCGTTGCGTGGCGTCACCTGGGAACTCGCCCTGACCGGCGGCGTGTTCAGCGCATTTACTGATTTTGAGCCCGGCGGGGCGCAAGACGACGACAGCTTCGTCTCGCCCTATGGGCGGGCGGAAGGCTTTGTCCGGTGGGACCTCGGCACGCCAAGCGCCGACGCTCTCGTCCTTTCGGGGTCGTTGACTGCGACACAGCGCTTTTTCACGGAAGACCTGTCGGCTCCGGGTAGCGAGGAGACCTTCATCCACGGCAACGCCGCGATCACCTGGGACAAGGGGCTACCCAACAGTGGGATCGATTCGCTGCGCCTGCTGCTTTCCGCGTTCACCGTTACAGATCGCTTCGACAGCGATATCCACGAAACCGGCGTCGGCGTCAGTGGGCGCTTTCTTGTGCGCCCGACGGTCGAGACGACGCTTTTCGCAGGCGGCGGCTACATCGATCTAAGCCCCTCGCAAGGCATTTTCGCCGATAGCAGGGTCTTCTATGAGGCAGGCGGCAGCTACCGCTTCCGCAATGGCCAGGCGCTCGGACTGCGCTTTGTCGGCTCGAATGACTTCGCTTCCGGATCTGGCGAAATCGGCCGCAGCTACACGGGCGAGGTCCGCTATGGCGGCCTGTTGATGAACGTACCGGATCTTTTCGCATGGTCGCACCAGATCGCCTTCTCGGCCGGCCACAGCGACACTCCCGATCTGTCTGTCGGCATCGGCACAAATATCAAGAGCGACTTCTGGCGCATTGCCTCGGAAAGCGATTTTCAGCTGACGGAGGCGCAGAAGATCAGCGTCGATCTCGCCTATCGCGAAACCAACTTCGACATCGCCAACCGCGACCGAAAATCGTTCGAAATGCTCATGAGCTATACGTTGACGCTCAATTGAAAGAGGCCGCGATGAGGACCCCGTACCGTCAGATCGCCATTTTTATCGCCTGCCTTGCCTTCGCGGCACCATCCGCCGCTGAGACGGTCGGGTCGATGACGGCCTATCAGACCAACATCGTCCGCAACAACGGCGGGACAATGAACGTTGGTGCCGGCGTCGAACTCGGCGACCAGCTGCGCAGCAATCCCACCGGTCTTGGAATGCTGGTGTTCCGGGATGAATCGAGCGCCAAGATTGGTCCGAACACCAGCCTGACGATCGATGAATTCGTCTACAATCCGGGCTCCGGATCGGGAAAGATCGACATCGGGATGAACAGCGGCCTGGCCCGTTTTTATGGCGGCCAGGTTTCGAAAGGGGGCGTCATGCAGGTTGCGACGCCGCACATGGTGCTGGGGGCGAGAGGCGGCATCATCGAAGTGCTGGTGGCAGCCGGCCAGACCGTCGGCATACTGCGCGCCGGCCGCATGACCTGCACGATCAATGGCAAACGGCTGGTCATCACAAACCCGGGCTACGCCTGCACATCGGAAGATGGCAAGCTGCTGACCGGCTACGGCGGAATCGACACCTTCCCGATATTGGACAGCATCGACCGGATAGCCGGCACCGGCCTGCCAGGCGCACCGGGTCCTGGATTGGACGTAAGCGCGATTTGTGCGTCGGCACTCGGCGGCTCGCTCAAAGTCTGCGAGTCCACGGACGGCGCATTGCCAGGAGTGGTCATGGAGTTCCCCGACAGCCTAACGCCACCTGTGGGCGGGGGCGTGGATAAGGGCGAGTGTGAGGGTGAGGGTTGCTGCTACTACTGCAATTAGGCCTGGCCGCACGACATGAGCCTTTTGGTCGGTTGGCGCTGGGCTGATTGGCGGCAAGCTGGCAGGCGCAAAATATCCGGCCTTGTGGTCGTGCTCCTGCTGCTCGCTTGCCATTTGGCTTTTGACGGGCCGTTGTCGCGCCTGCGTGAGCGGACGTACGACTTCTACCAGTTTCTCGCCCCACACCAGGCGACGAGCAATCCTGTCGTGATCGTCTCGATAGACGACGCCAGCCTCAAGGCACATGGGCGATGGCCCTGGAACCGTGGCCTCTTGGCCGATCTGGTCGATGGCATCACCGAATCCGGCGCGGCGGTGATCGGGCTTGCGCTGGTACTCCCCGAGGCCGACACCTCGCCTGAGGGCATCGCCGGAGACAAGCGCCTGGCAGCGGCGCTGGCCAAAAATCGAACGGCGCTTGCCGTCAGCCTGGGCAATGAGGCGACGGTTTCAGAAGCAGAACCCAAAGCCGGCTGGTCGATCGTCGGGCAGGTACCCCACACACTTCCCGGCTTCACCGGCCTGACCGGCTCGCTTGCCGAATTCTCGAACGCCGCCGCGGGTCTCGGCGTGATTCGCACCTTGCCCGATCCCGACGGCGTACTGCGCCATGTGCCGCTGCTGTGGCTTCGCAACACCGCTCAAGGCGTGCAGCTGTGGCCGTCCTTCGCACTCGAGCTCCTGCGCCTTTACGCCGGGCAGGACGGCTACATAGCCCGGATGAATGCCGCCGGGTTCGACGCACTCAGGATGGCCGGCGCCATTGTGCCGCTCGAGCCGGAGGGGAGCATCCGCCTCTGGGAAACCGCCACCGATACGCCGCGTATATCTGCCAGCACTATCCTTTCGGGCCATGGCGATCCGCGGCTGCGGGAGGCCATCGCTATTGTCGATCTGTCGGCCGTGGGACTGACGCAGTATCTGCCCACCCCGACGCGTCCAGCGCGACCAGGCGCGGACATCCACGCCGATGCAATCGCCCAGTTGCTTGCCGGGCGCTACCTTGCAGAGCCAACGCACGCACGAACGCTTGAGCGGCTCTGGTTTGTCCTCGGCGCCATCGTTTTCATCGGGCTTTCCGGAGTGCTCGCCGGGCGTGTCGTGCTTGGTGCCCTGGCTCTGGCGCTGCTGGCCGTCACGCCTTTCGTGTTCGGCGCTCTCGAATACAGCCTGCAGGGTGCACTCTATGACCCGCTGCAGCCGGCGCTTGCGACGATCTTGGTAGCCGGCTTCGAAGGCTATGTCCTCTACCGGCGCAGCGAGCAGCGCCGGTCCACCCTGGCACGACAGTTCTCCCAATATCTGTCGCCCTCCGTGGTGCAGCGTCTCGCAAGCTCGGACACCGAGGCAATCCTGTCCGGCGAGAAGCGCGAGATTACGATCCTGCTCAGCGACATACGCGGCTTCACGACAATGAGCGAACAACTCGATACCCAGGAAATCGCCAAGGTGGTCAACCACTTCCTCGGCATTGCGACCGATGAGATCCTCAAGCGCGACGGCACTATCGACAAGTTCATGGGCGATGCGGTGCTCGCTTTCTGGAACGCGCCGCTTGATCAGCCGGACCATCGCGAGCGCGCGCTCGACGCGGGGCTTGCCCTGATCGAACGGGTGAAGCGTGAAGACGCCGCCTTCAGCGCGGACGGCCACCCCTCCATCGCAATCGGCGTCGCCATCGAGACGGGCATTTGCTCGGTAGGCAATTTCGGCTCCGAACGGCGTTTCGATTACACCGCGATCGGCTCTCCGGTGAACCGCACGGCTCGGCTCGAGTCGACGACCAAGAAGCTGGGCATCCCCCTGGTGCTTGGTCCCGGCTTTGCGGCAGGAGCGCCGATGCCGGTCGTCCAGGCGGGCGCCTTTGAACTCCAGGGTTTCAAGGGCGAGGTGCCGGTTTTCACCGTTCCGGAGATGCAAGCTGCTCACCAAAGTATGAGCCGCGAAGAAGAGAGCCAACGTGGTGAGCAATCTGGCGCCCCTGCCGTGGTGGTTGGTTCGCCGCCATCCGTGCAAATTGCACCGCCTGATCTTGCACCCCGAACCCGAAGCACACGCTGACCGGATCCAGCGGATCGCAGGGGTGCCGACCTGCTTTGTGAACTAATACTGCTGGGGAGGCCTAGAGCGGCGGACTTTCATGTGAGTCCATACCCTGCGGCTGCGAAGTAATTTCTGCATTCTGTTGGAGAGAAGAGATTGCAGATATCGCCAATGGCCTGCCACAGGGCGTCGATGGTTCTGATGGCCTTTGCGCGCAGGTGCGCCTTGAGCTTGGCAAATGCCATTTCGATGGGATTGAGATCTGGGCTGTAGGGCGGCAGGAAGAGCAGCCATGCGCCTCTGGCCCGGATCGCTGCCTCGGCGGCCGGGCTCTTGTGGGCAGCGAGATTGTCGAGGATGACGACATCGCCCTTTGCCAGCGTCGGAGCGAGCTGCGTTTCGACATAGGTTTCGAAGATGCGCCGGTTCATCGGCGTGTCGATAACAAAAGGGGCCGTGAGCCCATGACAGCGCAACCCGGCGATGAAGGTCTGCGTCTTCCAATGCCCGAACGGTGCCTTTGAGCGCAGCCGTTGGCCCTTTAGGCAGCGGCCGCGCAGACGTGT
>NZ_JAMYRO010000024.1:0-97828 GCF_040321495.1 Mesorhizobium sp. M0408
CCCTTTTTTTACCCCCGCCGCGGTACCTTTGCGCACCCCCCCCCCCCGCGCGGGGGGGGTGGGGGCGGCCGCCCCCCCCCCGGAGAGGGGGCCTTCGTAGAGCGCGGTTCCCCCTCTCCGTCTCGGCTTCGCCGAGCCACCTCTCCCCCACTTTCGTGGGGGCGAGGAACCCAAGCTGGAATGAAGCCGCGATGCCAACCTGAAGCGATTTCCCTAAAACACAGCAACTTTGTTCTTGCTTTGTGCCGGCAGCTATGCTACTAATTTGGGTATGGTGCCATTTGGCTCCAACGACCCGCCCACCGAGGCGGGTTTTTTTGTTTTGAGATTCCGAAGTTGCCGACGTGAGGCGGGACAGCGCCCTGGACAGCCCCTCTCTGTCCTGCCGGACATCTCCCCCACTTGGGGGGAGATTGGCCGTCACCTCTCGATTTCGCTAATCACAGCGGTGAAGAGCGCAGAACTCGACGCGTGTGCCTGCCATTCTCTACGCCTCATCCTCATCATCGAGCAGCCGGGTGGCGCGCCAGCGGGTCAGCACGATGTTGGTCTGCTCGATGACGAAGAAGCGCGCGGAATCGCGGTCATAGCCTTCGGCGAGCAGCTTTTCGTAGTCGGTGTGGGCGTGGCGAATATGCGCAATCGTCGCCAGCCATACGGCAATGCTCGGCGGCAAGCTCTTCATGTGCACGGCGCCGGCATCGGCACGGATCTTTTCCATGTCGGCATAAGGCGCCAGCGGCAGCAGCGCTGTCAGCGCCTTGGCGATGGCGCGGCGGCGGCCGGTCGGCGCGCTCATCACTCCACCGGCCCTGGCTCGTCCCGCCCGGCGATGGTCGCATCGGCAAAGGCATCGGTCGAGGCGAAATAAGGCTTGATGTCGATGACCGGCGTGCCGTCGAGCACGTCGATGGCATCGAGATCGAGGCGGCCGGTGTCGATGTCGACGGCAACCAGCCCGGCGACATGCAGCCCAATTGGGTTCGGCCGGGCAGGGGAGCGCAGCGAAAAGACGCCTTTTGGCTCCGTGGCATGGCGGGGTTTCTGGACAATCAGTTGCCGCGGCGCATGGTGCAGCCAGGACAGGATGATGACGTGGCTAGCGCGTTCCAGCCCAAGCAGGCCGTCCCGATAGAGCGGATCGATCGTGAGAACCGCCGGCTGTCCCATCTCCCGCGCTGCCTTCATGTTCTTGGGGCAGGTCTCCCGCGTGATCCAAGGCGAAGCGATGCGGCCGATGAAGACGACATGGCCATCCGGCGGCATCGTTGCCGGGTCGGTTTCCAGGAGCTTTTCGCCGCTGCGCGTTTCGAACATGGTTCTCGCCCCGATCATGCGTCCGTTTTTGCGCGATCCGCCACGCATGCGTCATTTTCTTGTCCGGAAGCGACATAGCGCTTGCAAGCCTATCCAAACCGACATAAACATATGTTTATATCTTTTCAAAGAGAATGCTCGCATGCATGTCGCTCTCGACACGATGGTAGATACATTGAAGGCGGCGGCGGAATCCAGCCGGCTGCGCATATTGGCGCTGCTGTCGCGCGGCGATCTGACCGTGTCCGACCTCACCGAAATCCTCGGCCAGTCGCAGCCGCGCGTCTCGCGCCATTTGAAATTGCTGCTGGAGGCAGGGCTGATCGGCCGCTACCAGGAGGGCTCGTGGGCGTTCTTCCGGCTATCGGATTCCGACGCGTCGCGCGATTTCGTGCTCAGGCTGGTCTCCGGCATCCGCGGCGCCGATCCGCAGGTCGAGCGTGATCTCGAACGGCTGACCGCGGTCAAGCGCAAGCGGCAGGACCGGGCTGCCGAATATTTCTCGGTAAACGCCGCAAGCTGGGACCATATCCGCTCGCTGCATGTGCCGGATCGCGCGGTCGAAGCAGCTCTCATCAAGCTCGTCGGCAAGCGGCCGTTCCAGTCGATGCTCGATCTCGGCACCGGCACCGGACGGCTGCTCGAGATATTTTCGCCGCTCTATCGGCGCGGTGTCGGCATCGACATGTCGCGCGAGATGCTGACGGTGGCGCGCGCCAATCTCGACAAGGCCGGCGTTTCGAATGCGCAAGTGCGCCAGGGCGACATTTTTGCGCCACCGGTCGAACGCGACGCCTTTGATCTCGTTACCATCCATCAGGTGCTGCATTATCTCGACGATCCCGCCCGCGCCATCCGCGAGGCGGCGCGTCTGTTGCGCCCGGCCGGCCGGCTGGTGATCGTCGATTTCGCGCCGCACGCGCTGGAGTTCTTGCGCGAGGAGCACGCGCATATGCGTCTCGGCTTTTCCGACCGGCAGATTGGCGACTGGTTTTCCGAGGCCGGCCTCGACCTTGAGGACAGCCAGGAATTCGAGCCGCGCGGCGGCAACGAGGCCAAGCTCACCGTCAAACTCTGGCTCGGCCGCGACCGGCGCATGCTGATTGCCGAGCCTTCCAACGACAGACAACCGGCCAATGCGTATCCGATAGGGGAAACCGCCTGATGAACCAGTTCCGCTTCTCCCGCCGCCCCGACATCGGCGACAAGGTCAGGGTTTCGTTCGAGTTCTTTCCGCCGAAAAACGATGAGATGGAAGCAAGGCTGTGGGACACGGTCACCCGGCTTGAGCCGCTCAAGCCGAAATTCGTCTCGGTCACCTATGGCGCCGGTGGTTCGACCCGCGAGCGGACGGCCCGCACCGTCAAGCGCATCCTCAATGAAACGACGCTGACGCCGGCGGCGCACATGACTTGCGTCGATGCGGCGCGTCACGAGGTCGATGCGGTGATCCGGGAGTTCGCCGATATGGGCGTCAAGCGTTTCGTCGCCCTGCGCGGCGATCCGGCAGAGGGCGTCGGCGCGGCTTACCGGCCGCATCCGGAAGGCTATGCCAATGGCGCCGAACTGGTTGATGCGCTGAAGGGCGCCGGCGATTTCGACATATCGGTCTCGGCCTATCCGGAAAAACATCCGGAGAGTCCGGATTTCGCCACCGACTTCGACATGCTGAAGCGCAAGGCCGACAACGGAGCGACGCGGGCGATCACCCAGTTCTTCTTCGACAACGATCTCTATGAGCGCTATGTCGAGCGGGCACGGCGGGCCGGCATCTACATACCGATCGTGCCGGGCATATTGCCGGTGCACAATTTCACCCAGGTCGCCAACTTTTCGGCGCGGTGCGGCGCCTTGGTGCCGGCATGGCTGGCCGAGCGTTTCGATGGGCTGCAGAACGATCCGCAAACGCATGCGCTGGTGGCATCGGCCGTGGCGGCCGAGCAGGTGCTGGACCTTGTCGAGCGCGGCGTCGGCGATTTCCACTTCTATACGATGAACCGGGCCGATCTGGTCTTCGCCATCTGCCACATGATCGGCATCAGGTCGCACGAAGTCGAGGCGGCGGGATCAGCCGCGGCGTAAGGCGGCAAGCTCCTTTTTGAATGTCAAAAATCGGGGGAATGCAAAAGGCCGGGCAAAATGCCCGGCCTTTTTAATGGTTTGGAGTATTCGGTGCTGGTCTTCCCCCGCTCAGCGGCCTTATGGAAGAACGCCCATAATGAGGGCGCCGATGAATGCAAACGCAGCACAAATCATCAATGCGTTGATCGGCCTCGTCAGTCCCATGTCATAGCCTCCTCTTAAAGAGCTATGGCGAGAGTCTAGGGTCATTTGTGCCACAGGCAAGCAGAAACTTTGCTGCAATGCGACGAGATTGTGGAATTTGCGACCTGCCGTTTGCCGTTAGGCATTGAAACTCTTTGTCAAAAGCCGGCTCGGGACCTGTGAATAATTTGTGGCAAAGCCGGGGCAGTAACGAGAATGGCAGCGCTACCGCGCCAGAAATCGGAAATCGATTTTCGGACCGACTGAAGATTCGAAGCGTCGGAGCGTCCTTTGCATATCCAACCGGGTGCTGCACTGCGATGGGCAGCAGCGCGTTGCGAGGATAGCCCAGGACTTGAATATGCTGCCAATTGGCAGTATGTTGCCTGCCAAGTGATGGAGGTCGGAATGAGTGTCGCTTATGCGGTTCGCGATCCTGCAAATCAGGCTTTGCCGGCAAATCTGGCGGATGCCTCGGCACGGGCGCGGATCACGCCAGCTGCTGTTGCCGGCATCGTCAGGCTCGCAGACATCTGGCATCTGACCAGCACCGAGACCTGTACCTTGATTGGCGACGTGTCGGAGAGAACCTGGTTCCGCATGAAGAAAGGCGAGTGGGAGGGCGTTCTCTCCCAGGATTCGCTGACACGCATCAGCGCCCTGATCGGCATCTTCAAGGGACTGCGGCTTCTGTTTTCCGAAGGGCTTGCCGATGAATGGGTGCGGTTGCCGAACAAAGGGCCTCTTTATGGTGGCCGGCGCCCCCTGGACGTGATGATCGAGGGCGGCATTCCGAGGCTGCTGCAGGTTCGCCAACATATCGACGCTTTGCGCGGTGGACTTTGAATGCAGATCCCATCACGCGCGGACATTTCCCAGCGCGACACGATCCGGCTGATTTCGACAGGCAGGCTCAAGGAACCGGTCCTGATGCCGTTGGCCAGGAATCATGGAGATTTGGAGGACCTTGCGGAGCTCGAAGGAGCCACCAGCGGCCGCCTTCAGGCGCAGCAAGGGGGATTGCCCGACCTCGATCCGCGCGAACTGGTTTTCGGGAGACCGGGCTACACCTTCATCAATGCGGCGTTCGCTTACACCCGTCCGGGCGGCAATCGTTTCAACGATGATGCCAGGGGCGTCTGGTATTGTGGGTTCGATGCGGAAACCGCGCTCGGCGAGGTCTCGTTTCATCTGACGCGCGAGCTTGCCGCGATCGAACGGTTCGAAAACGTCACCGACTACGCGGAGCTCGTTGCCGACTTCATAGGCTCGTTTCACGATCTGCGCGGTGCTGAGTTCAGCAAGGACCCGGTGCTCGATCCGGATACCGCCTTAGCCTATCCTGCCGGTCAGGCGCTGGCGAAGCAACTCCGCAAGCAAGACGCCGCGAGCGGTCTTGTGTATCCTTCCGTGAGACATGTCGGCGGGACCTGCCTTGCCGCCTTCCTTCCCGATCTCGTTCAGAATCTCCGGCAAGGCGGTATCTGGCGTCTGGAATGGCAGGGTTCATCTGTTCCCGCGATCACGCCCAAATAGCGCACGATCGGGAGCGACAACTTCGCTGCGCCATCTCTAACGCCGCCCGAACAGGCGACCGTCGATGGTGACGAGGCCGAGGGCGATCAGCGCCATGCCGCCGAGTTCGAACAGTTCGAGCCGCTCGCCCAGGAACAGGAAGCCGAGCAGGATGGCACTGGCCGGCACGATGAGCGTGACCAGCGAGGCGTTGGTGGCGCCGGTCGAGGCGACGAGATTGAAATAGAGGATGTAGGCGAAGGCCGTCGACAGCAGCGCCAGTGCCAGCACCGCCGCCCAGACCGGCGGCGAGGCCGAAAACAGATTGGCGGCATCATAGGTGAACAGAACGACCGGGATCATGATGATGGTCGAGCAGGTCAATTGTCCGGCGGCAATGACCGGTGACGGCACGCCCTTGAGGCGGCGGGCAATCATCAGTGCAGCCGCATAGGATAGCGACGCTCCGATGAGCGCGAATTTCGCCCAGACCGGACCGCCGAGCCCGGCGACGAGGCCGGGGCCGATCATCACCGCCGTTCCCGCGATACCAAGGGCGATGCCGGCAAGCTTGTTCCACGACAGCTTTTCGTCGCTGGTCAGGGCGTTGGCGAGGATCAGCGTCCAGAACGGCGTCGTCGAATTGAGCACCGAGGCGACACCGGCGCCAAGCTCGGTCTGGCCGGCAAAGATCAGCGAGAAAGGAATGACATTGTTGGCGAGCGCCAGCAGGAAGAACAGGCCGGCATGCGGCAAGGCGAGGCGAAACGACGGGCCGCGGACCGCAAGATAGAGCTGCAACGCGATCGCAGCGATGGTGACGCGAAACAGCACCAGCACCAGCGGCGGAAGTTCCGCCACCGCAATGCGGGCAAAGAAGAACGAACCGCCCCAGACGGCGCCGAGCAGCAGAAGCTGCGCCCAGTCCTTGAGCACCATCGGACCGCGCATCGTGGTGGTGGCAGCTATCGCCATTGGTCGTCCTCCCAGACGAGATGCCTTGCTCTTCAGGCGTCTGTTCACGCCATACCCGATCCGGCCGCAAGGGCCACCCGAAACCTGAGCGATGGCCTAGCTCGCTCATAACCGGCCTGCAGCACCGGCGTAGCGCCGCGAAGCCAGGGCGGCGAGACATAGAATTGTTTTCATTAGCCGCTAGCTTGGATTAATTGTGCGCAGCCTCAGTCAAGGGATTCGTCCATGCAGCGATTCGAAAATGCCCGCGAGGCAGCGCTGGCGCTTCGCCCGGACGATCCGATCTATTGCTTCCGCCCGCAGGTGCTGAAGGCGGACGCCAAACAGTTCATGGGCATGTTTCCCGGCAAGACCGCCTATGCGGTCAAGACCAATGGCGAGCGGATCGTGCTCAACGCCCTGGTCGAGGCCGGCGTCGGTGCCTTCGATGTGGCCTCGCCCGGCGAATTCGCCGCCGTGCGCGCCGTCTCGCCGGACGCCGAGATGCTCTACATGCACCCGGTGAAGGCGCAGTCGGACATCAGGCTGGCGCTGGAAAAATACGCCATCCGCGTCATTTCGCTCGACCATGAGGACGAGGTCACCAAGCTGACCAGGGTGGTGCGGGCGCTCGACATCGATCCGGGCGCCATCACCGTGTTCGTGCGCATCCAGACGAAAGGCTCGGCGGCCTACGAACTGTCGAAGAAGTTCGGCGCCGGACCGGCCAATGCGGTCGAACTGGCCGAACGGCTGAACCGGACGGGCTACAAGGTCGGGCTGTGCTTTCACGTCGGCAGCCAGATCGAGGATCCCGACACCTATGAGCGGGCGCTGGCCTCCGCCGACTGGGTGCGCAACCGCGTCGGTTTCGACATTGCCGGGCTCGATGTCGGCGGCGGCTTTCCCGCCGAATACGGTCATGATCCGAACAGCCGCAAGCCGGAAATGCCGTCGCTCGGCCAGATCATGTCGCGGCTGTCGGGCGACCTCCAGGAGTATCAGTTCGACCAGATGCCGCTGGTGGCCGAGCCGGGCCGGGTGATCGTGGCGCGCTGCCTGTCGCTGATCGTGCGCGTGCTGCTGCGCAAGGGCAAAAGGCTCTACATCAATGACGGCATCTGGGCGTCGCTGTCGGATTCATGGACCGGCAAGATCACGCTGCCGGCACGCTTCATCCCCGATCCGGCGATCCGCTCGCGCAATGGCGAGGACAAGACCATCGTGCCGTTCAAGGTCTGTGGCGCGACTTGCGATTCCGTCGATATATTGTCGCGGCCGTTCTGGCTGCCCGAAACCGTCGATACCGGCGATTGGATCGAGATCGGCCATATCGGCGCCTATTCGCTGTCGCTCCGAACACGGTTCAACGGCTTCTATCCCGACACTTTCGTCGAGGTGGCGACGCCATTCGACGAAGGCGATGCGCCGCAGGGGTTTGCCAGCCTGGAGACGATGGCGGATTAGTGAATGGTGAATAAGTAAAATAGTGAATAGTGAATAGTGAATAGTGAATAGAAGTAGTTCTTGCGTTCCGTCCGCTTCGGTGAATTGTCACCATTCACCATTCACCATTCACCATTCACCATTCACCATTCACCATTCACCATTCACCATTCAGTCAGGCTACTCCGCCGCCGGCCTGGATATTCTCGCCGGTCAGCCAGCGAGCTTCGTCGGAAGCCAGGAAAACCGCGACATCGGCGACGTCGTGCGGTGCTCCGATCCGGCCGAAGGGCGACATGCCGGCGGCCACGGCGCGGTCCCGTTCGGGGAGCAGGTCGGTGTCGGTGAAGCCTGGTGAAAGCGCATTCACGGTAACGGAGCGCGGGCCGAGTTCGCGCGAGAGGACGCGGACGAACTGCTCGACGGCGCCCTTGCTGCCGAGATAAAGCGCCGTCTGCGTGAAGAACATCCTGGTTCCGCCGGTGGAGACGGCAATGATGCGGCCACCGTCGCGAACGCGGCGCGCCGCTTCCTGAAGCGTGAAGAAGGTGCCCTTGGCATTGGCGCCGAAGACATGATCGAAATCCGCTTCGGTGGCCTCGACGAGCGGCTTTATGACGGCGACGCCGACATTGGCGACGACGATGTCAATCGGCCCCATCTGCCTTTCGGTTTCGTCGAACAACTTGCGAATGTCGGGAATGCTGGAGACATCCGCCTGGATGGCAACGGCTTTTCCGCCATTCCCTTCAATAGAGGCAACCACTTCCCTGGCGGCCTTCTCGTTGCCGACATAGTTGACGACCACGGCAGCACCCTTGGCCGCGAGCCCCTCGGCGATGGCGCGTCCGATGCCGCGCGAGCTGCCGGTCACAAGTGCGGTTTTGCCTTCGAGTGGACGATGCATGGCTGTTCCTTCCGTCTGATTACGGCCGCCTCGATCGAGCGGCGTTCCAGGGAAAGCTATGGGCATGGTATTGCTCAGAGAATAGCCTATTATCTTACTGACTTGTTAAGCCTGGGGTACATAATGCGCGGAACCGAGTTTTCCGAACTCACGGCATTTGCAGCAATCATCGAAGAGGGCAGCTTCGTCCGCGCCGCGGCCAAGCTCAGGATTTCGCCTCCAGCACTCAGCCAGACGATACGCGGGCTGGAAGAGCGTCTCGGTGTCCGCCTGCTCAACCGCACCACGCGCAGCATGTCGCCGACGGCTGAGGGCGAGAAGCTGTTTGCCCGCATCGCACCGGCGTTCAGCGAACTGGAAGGGGCCGTCGCCGACGCGCATGCATCACGCGGCCGGCCGGCAGGCTCGCTGCGCATCAATGTTCCGCGCATTGCCGCCACGCGTTTCATCGCGCCGATCCTCGGCGATTTCCGCCGCGCCTATCCCGATATCGCCCTCACAATCATTGTCGACGACATGCTCACCGACATCGTCGAGGGCCGCTTCGATGCCGGAATCAGATTGGGTGAGCGGCTGCACAAGGACATGGTGGCGGTGAAACTCAGCGAGGAACTCGAGATGGCCGCAGTGGCGGCGCCGAGCTATCTGGAGCATCACCCGATACCGCGTCACCCCGCGGACCTGCATCACCACCAGTGCATCAATTTCCAGTGGCCCAGCGGCGGCAACATCTACCGGTGGGAGTTCGCCCGAGGCCAACGTGCTTTGGAAGTGGCCGTCAGCGGCGGCCTGACGATCAACGATACGGAACTGATGATCGGGGCGGTTCTGGATGGGGTCGGCGTGGCGTACATGCTGGAATATCAGGTCCGGCCATGGATCGAAGCGGGAAAGCTCATCCGCTTTCTCGACGCCTGGTCGCCGAGATTTCCGGGTTTTTATCTATATCACGCGAGTTCCCGCCAGGTTCCGGCGCCGTTGCGAGCGTTCATCGATTTCCTGCTTGCCAGGCGGTGATGTGAATAGTGAATAGTGAATAGTGAATAGTGAATAGTGAATAGTGAATAGTGAATAGTAGTAACCTCTGGTGCTCAGTGCGGCTCCGGTGCTATTCCTTTTCACCATTCACCATTCACCATTCACCATTCACCACCCTCACAGCCTGTCGAGCAGCTCCGGCGTCGGCCAGCCGTCGACCGGCAGGCCCAGCCGCTTCTGCTCCTTGCGGATCGCTTCGCGGGTGTTGGTGCCCAATATGCCGTCGACGGTGCCGACGTCATAGCCTTTCGCCTCGAGCTTGGTCTGCAGCACCTTCATCTGGTCGCCGTTGAGGCCGGGTTCGGGGTTGCGCGGATCGAATCGCGGCGCGCCCCCCAGCCGGGCGGCAAGATTTGCCGCGGTCAGGGCATAGGTGAAGGACTGGTTCCACTCGAGATAGACGTCGAAATTGTCGTAGGTCAGGAAGGCTGGCCCCTTGCGACCCATGGGCAGCGCCAGGCCGGCCTTCAGGCCGTTGTCGAGAAGCGGCGTACCGTCGGGCCTGGTAACGCCCCACTGCGCCCACTGCGTCAACGGCAGCTTGTTGGTGCGCCCCGTCTGCTCCCACGGCAAATCGTCGGGCACACGGACTTCCTCGATCCAGGGCTGGTCGCGCTTCCAGTCGCGCGACTGGATCTTGCTGGCCGTGCTCATGATCACATCAGGCGCGCTGCCGCGCAGGTCGACCAAGCCATCGCCGTCGCCGTCGACGCCGTGGCCGAGATAGTCGGAAGGCAACATCTGCGTCTGGCCGATCTCGCCGGCCCAGGCACCGGTCACGTCGGCCGGCACCACGCCGCGATCGATCAACATCAGCAGCGGGACGATCTGCGGCCGGAACAGCTGCGGGCGGCGGCAGTCATGCGAGAGGCTCACCAGCGCGTTCAGCGTATGAAAATCGCCCTGCACGGCGCCAAAATCGGTTTCCAGGGCCCAGAAAGCGGCGATGACCGGCGCCTGCACGCCGTATTCGCGATCGGCGCGGACAAAGACCTCGGCATATTTTTGCAGATTGGCCGCACCTTGCTTCAGCCGATGGGACGAGATCATGCGGTTCGAGAATTCGATGAAGGTCTGGGTGAAGACCCCCTGGGCACGGTCGCGTGCCAGCGCCTTTTCATCGAGGGTGGCGTTTTCCAGCGCAGAAAGGCCGGCAGCGCCGACGCCGGCCGCCCTGGCCTCCGCCGCCACGCCCTGCTTCCATGCCTCGAAATCGCCGCCGCATTGCTGTGCCGCGGCCGGCACGGCGCTCAGGAGCAGCGCCGCGAGAAGTCCAAAGCGCGATCGCATCGCCATCCTTCCGAGAAGATTACCAGCGGTTGCGGGCATCCGTCATTGGCTGTGTCGAAAAGCAGGCGGCAGGCCTGGTGTCAACGGGTGTTCTGCCGCAACCACTTCTTCCACGCGGCTTCGGAGCCGTTGAAGACGCTGATGTCGGCGTTTCCGGCCATGCCCGGCACGACACCCGTTCCGGTATACTGCCAGAAGGTGAAGGGATGGCTGCCGTATTTCTGGTGCGGGTGCCCGGCGACGGAGCGCAGCCAGTAGGGGTAGCCGCGGAAGCCCGATAAACCATTATCTTCGAAGAAGTCGACCGACGTGTAGATGATCGGCTTCTTGCCGTAGTGTTTTTCGACGATTTCGAGGAATGTGCTCATCTCGCTGCGTACCGTGGCGGCATCTGGCCGCAGCTTGCAGGTCGGCGATTTCGGGTTCCATTCCATGTCGAGAACCGGCGGCATCGCCGAACCGTCTTTGGGCACGTTCTGGATGAACCAGCGCGCCTGGGTAGCGGCCGGCGTGCAAAAGTAGAAAAAATGATAGGCGGCACGGGGGATGCCCGAGGCCCTGGTGCGGCTCCAATGCTCGTTGAAAGCTTCATCGAAACGGTCTCCGCCTTCGGTTGCCTTGATAAAGGCGAAGGAGATGCCGCTGGCCCTGGCCGCCGGCCAGTTGATCGATGTCTGGTATTTGGAGACGTCGGTACCGTGGACGGCATAGCTCCACGGTGCGCCGCTATCCCATTCATGCGGGTCGGAATCGGCAAAACGCGGCGCGCGTACCGCAACCGTCGGGGCGCTGGACGACGACAGCGATGGCGTCAGATCCTCGACCGTCGAGCAGGCGCCAAGCAGCATCAGCGTGATGAGGACCGCGAAACGGCGCATCGCTACTTCCCGAGCCGGTTTCAGCCGGCCGCTGATGGGTCTTTCCGCGGGTGCCCCCTCGACCGGGCGCAGCGTGTCTGAAACCGACTTACGCGACGCGCCTGGATCTTCGTTTCATGCATTCCCAAACCGTTATGCAGTTTTGGGACGCATGCATTCAAGCCCCGCCGGACGGTCACCCCACAGGATCGCCCGGTCTGTCCTAAGCGCGTCGCTTCGACGCGCTTAGCTCTTTTGTCTATGCATGTCGTTGTCCCAAAACCGCTGCGCACTTCTGGGCGACATTCACCTGTGATCGCCGATCATGGTTGATATTCGGTTGACGGCGCTCGACAAGAGCCGCGATTTTGCCGAAACAATGGCGGCAAATCGATGACATAGATCGAGCGCGCCCGGGGGAACTCAAAATGCAGATCCTTTTGAAGTTCGTCAAATGGCTGCTCGGCTTGGCTGTGCTGGCCGCCGCTGTACTCGCCGGCTGGCTGTATTTTGCGCCGCCGGAACTGATCCGCGTCGGTTCCGGCTATGCGGCCAAGATCGTCTGTTCGAACGTCTTCATCGCCGGGCGAGACGCCGACGATGTGCTTGCCGTCGATGTGCAGGCGCCGGGTCATCCGCTGCTGAAGCTGATGAGAGTGTCGGTCGACAAGGAGAAGGGAACGGTTTCGGCCGGCCTGTTCGGTGTGCTCGGCAAAAGTGTCGCGGTTGCGCGCGACGGGCTCGGCTGCGCCTCGGTTCCCGACGGCGATATTGCCGCCGCCAAGGCTATCGCGGGAGCCGCGCCAGCGGCGGCGCCGCTGCCCGATCTGATCTGGCCGGAGGGCGACAAGGCCGATGCCTCGCAGGATCCCGAGGTCGCGAAAGTCCTCGACGATCCAGCGTCGACCGGCGCCGGCATGCGGGCGGTCGTGGTGGTCAAGAACGGCCGCATCGTCGCAGAGCGCTATGGCGACGGCTTTTCCGAAAAGACGCCGCTACTGGGCTGGTCGATGACCAAGACGGTGAATGCGGCGATCGTCGGCACGCTGGTGAAGGACGGCAAGCTGGCGATGACCAACCAGCGGCTGTTCGGACCCTGGCAAGCAGATGGCCGTGCCGTGATCAGCCTCGCCGACATGATGGCGATGTCGAGCGGGCTGGAATTCAACGAGGATTACGGCGACGTCGCCGATGTGACGCGCATGCTCTACCTCGAACCGGACATGGCCGGCTTTGCCGGATCCAAGCCGCTGACCGGCGAGATCGGCAAGGTGTTTTCCTATTCGAGCGGCACGGCGGTGATGCTGTCCAGGCTGTGGCAGGACGCAATCGGCGACAAGGACAAGGCACTGGCGTGGCCGAGGACCGCGCTGTTCGATCCGCTCGGCATGCAGAGCGCTGTGCTTGAGGCCGACGAGCACGGCACCTTCGTCGGCTCGTCCTACCTCTACGCCACGGCACGCGACTGGGCGCGCTTCGGCCAGTTCCTGCTGCAGGGCGGCGTCTGGAACGGCAAGGAGATCCTGCCCGCCGACTTCGTCGACTGGATGCGGGAACCGGCAACTGCCTCGAAGGTCTACGGCAATGGGCAATTATGGATCGAAGGACCGGGCGACGAAGAAAACCCCGGCGCCGGCACTGCCGCCGGCCTGCCCAAGGATACCTATTGGATGGAGGGGCATGATGGGCAAACGGTTGCCATCATCCCCTCGGAGCAGCTGGTTGTGGTGCGGCTCGGGCTGACGCCGGCCAGGCTCGGCTACCGGCCGCAGGCGATGGTAGCGGCGCTGACGAAGGCGCTACACTGAGGAATGCGGCGGTCGCAGTCTTGTCTATGCGGCTGTCGCCAAAGGCTTGGCGCGATCAACACGCGCCCGCTCGTCGGGTGAGTTCATAACCGTCCAAAGATCGTTACGGCGCTGGACGTTCAACCAGAAATCCGGGCTGTTGCCAAACACCCGCGCCAGAATGAGCGCGGTAGCCGCCGTCACGTTGCGGCGGCCGTTGCACAATTCGTTCACATGCTTGCGCTGGACGCTCATAGCTTCGGCCAAAGCCGCCTGTGTCAGGCCGAGTGGTTGCATGAATTCTTCCGTAAGAATTTCGCCAACCGTTGCTGGCTTGCGTGCGGTCATCAACATGTCTCACCTCACTTATATATAACTGTGGTCGTCGAGATAGATGTCCGACGCCTCGCCCCGGCCCCCGTCCCAGCGGAAGACCAGCCGCCATTGTTTGTTGACACGGATCGAATGGAAGCCTTCGAGATTGCCGCGCAACTTCTCGAAATGGTTGCTGGGCGGCACTCGCAAATCCTGATCGATCGCCGCGTCGTCAATCATCTGGAGCTTGCGGAACAAGCGGCTTTCGAGATCGGACGGAATATTGCGGGAGTGGGTGTCGTCCACGAAGAAAGCCCGCAGCCATCCATCTCTAAAGCCGATGATCATCCCATGCTTCCGGCGAGGAGATAATGTACCACTCCTTGGGTCATATGGCAATGTGTGATTTAGCCAATTAACTGATTTCAGCCACGGCCCTCATTTAGGATTGGAGCCCCAAAACCTTCCACGGCAAAATTGATATTAGATGGCGATCTTGCTCACGGCGAGCCAGCTGTAGCCGCGATAAAGTGTTTTGAATCGAACGCTTGCGCCAACTCTTGCAGATTCCGAATCCAGAATCGCGCGCAACGATTGACGCGGCTCGACGTGGAATTTTTTCAGCCAGCCGCGCAACAGCTTGCGGAACCAGCTGGGCAAGGCTTCCTGCTGGCCAAAATCGACGACATGCAGCGAGCCACCCGGTGACAGAGCAGCAAGAGCCGCGGATACCGTCTTTTCCCAGCCGGGGATCATCGACAGCGAATATGAGACAAAGACGCGGTCGAAACTTTCGACGCCGAACAGCGCTTTCGCGTCGAAATTCGTGGCATCGCCGCGCGCCAGCGTGACGCGGCCGGAGAGGCCTTCGCGCGCGAGGGCGGCGGTGGCCGTCTCCAGCATCCCGGCCGAAATATCGAGGCCGAAGAAGCGCGCGCCGGGATAGCGGCGGGCGGCGAGGATGATGTTGCGGCCGGTGCCGCAGCCGAGCTCGAGCACGGTGCCGCCGGCCGGCACATCCAGTCCGGCGATAAGCCGGTCGCGGCCCAGCAAATAATATTTGCGGGTCAGGTCGTAGATATGACGCTGCCAGCGGTAGACGCCGTCCATCAGTTCGGCATGGCTGGCCGGCAAGTCGGTCGTGCTCATCAGGACCGCTTCACATAGAGATGGAAGCCGCCATAGATGGCCGAGCGGTCGCGCGCCGAAAACTCGCGCGAGGCGTCGTTCTCGTAGCGCCACTGATCGAGCAGCGAATTCGAGACGCGGCCGGGCAGCAGGCTGGGTTCCGCTGCGGTGCGGAAGATGACGCGGGCGCCGGTGGAGGCGGTTCGGGTGATCTCGGCCCACAACTCGTTGAGCTGGTCGTCGGTCATCCAGTCCTGTGCATCGAGCAGCACGAAGCGATCCACTGAGCCGGCATCCTTGCGGGCAAGGAACTCGATCAGATTGGCGTGGTGGATGGCAACGCGATCGACATTGTTGCGGATCGTCTTGTAGTTGCGCTTTTCGAGATAGGCGGGCAGGGCGGCCTCGCCCGGATCAGGGTAGCGGCGGGCGAAAGCCTGCCAGGCGAAATAATTGGTCTTCAGCGGAAAATCGCAGGCGAGCTTTTCCAGTCGTGCCTTCAGCACGCTGGCCATGGTGCCGTCACCCGAGGTGATCAGCGAATCGTACTGGGCCGGCGGAATGCCGAGGCCGAACAGCGAAGCCTTTCGCGAGGTCGCCCATTTCAGCAGCGGTTTTTCGAAGACCGGCGCCAGCTCTTCGTCGAAGAAGCGGCGCTGATCGGCGATGGTCTTGGCGTCCATGATTCCGGCCGGGTCGACGCCGAAGAATTTTGCGGTGCGATGGCCGATCGCAATGAACAGGCCAAGCAGGCCGGTCTGGTAGAAATTGCGGTCGAAGACGGCGATGCGGCGACGGCCGCGCCAGTTGCGGCGCTCCCAATAATGGCGGCTGACCGGGTCGAGATGCGGTGCGATGAAGCGATCGTAGGCCTGTGAATTGTGCCCGGTCTCAGCCGCGCCGAAGAAACGGAACAGGTCGCCCTGCGACGGCAGGTGACGGACGGCTTCGAGCTTCATGCGGTTCAGCGCGATATGGGCAGCGTTGAGGTCGACGGCATCGATCCTTTCCGGCGAGCGGGTGAGATAGGCAAGGATGTTACAGCCGCCGGAGGCAATGGTGACGATGCGGTGGCCCGTCCCGAGCTGCATCGCGTCCATGTCGATTTCGGGGTCTTCCCAGATCTGCGGATAGACGAGGCCGGAGAACAGGAAGGCGAACAGGCGCTCGGAGATGCCGGCTTTCGACAGCGGGCGGTTCTGGTAGACGGCCTTGCCGACTTCCTTGCCGCGGCGAAAAACCAGGTCCCCAGAAATGTCCGTCATGGCAAGGCGATTCCCCGTTTGCTTTGCCGCAAGCGGGTAGCGCAGGGTGATGACAGGCCAGTGACAGCCTGTTGACGCGAGTTCAGGCCTTGCCAAATCCACCTGGGGTCGGCGTCGTCACGATGACCGCCTCGCCAGCGTCGAGGATGGTCTGATCGCAGGCTTTCAGCGTCTCGATCGCGCCGGTCTTGCGGCGGACCTTGGTCGAACCGGCCTCGCCATCGCCGCCTCCGTCCAGTCCCCGCGGCGGGCGGTTGCGATGCGAGGACAGGATCGCGCATTCCATTTTTTCGAGGAAGCGGATGGTGCGCCCGGTGCCGTCGCCGGCATTCCATTTGCCTTCGCCGCCGGAGCCTTCGCGGATATGAAAATCCTCGAGCAATACCGGGAAACGCAGTTCCAGCACTTCCGGATCGGTCAGGCGCGAATTGGTCATATGGGTGTGGACGCCGGAGGTGCCGGCAAAACCGCGGCCGTCGTTCATCCGGCCAGCCGGCGAGCCCGAGCAGATCGTCTCGTAATACTGGTACTGCTTGTTGCCGAAGGTGAGATTGTTCATCGTGCCTTGCGCATTGGCCATCGCGCCCATGGCGCCGAACAGCGCGTTGGTGACGTGCTGCGAGGTCTCGACGTTACCGGCGACGACTGCCGCGGGATAGGCGGGCTTCAGCATCGAGCCGTCGGGAATGACGATGTTGATCGGCCGCAGACATCCGGCATTCATCGGGATGTTGTCTTCGACCATGACGCGGAAGGCATAAAGCACAGCGGCTCGGGCGACTGGCTCTGGCGCATTGAAATTGTTCTTCATCACCGGCGACGTTCCGGTGAAGTCGACGGTCGCTTCGCGCTTCCGCCGGTCGACCGATATCTTCACCTTGATCATTTGGCCGGTGTCGGTCGGATATTCGTATTCGGAACTGTCGGGCAGCCGCTCCAGAACGCGGCGCACGCTTTCGGCGGCATTGTCCTGGACATGGCCCATATAGGCTTCGACGACATCGAGGCCGAAATGCGCGACCATCTTGCGCAGCTCGGCGACGCCCTTTTCGTTCGCGGCGATCTGCGCCTTGAGGTCGGAGATGTTCTGGTGCGGATTGCGCGCCGGGTAGGGGTGGTTGGTGAGTAGCGTCTCCAGGTCCTTCTCGCGGAACCGGCCGCGATCGACGATGCGGAAATTATCGAACAGCACGCCTTCCTCGTCGACGGTTGTGGCAAGCGGCGTCATCGAGCCGGGCGCGGTGCCGCCGATGTCGGCATGATGGCCACGCGAGGCGACGTAGAAGAGGATCTCCTCCCCCCTCGAGGGGGAGGTGGCGGCGAAGCCGCCGGAGGGGGTCGTTGCGGCAGTGCTCGACGCATTTGTGGTGCCTTCTGCGAGGACCCCACCCGGCCGCTTCGCGGCCACCCTCCCCTCAAGGGGGAGGGAAAACACCGGCGTCACCACTGTGATATCAGGCAGATGGGTGCCGCCATTGTAAGGTGCGTTCAGCGCAAAGACGTCGCCGGGGTGAATGTCGCCGGAATTGAGCCGGATGATGGTCTCCACCGAGCGGTCCATCGAGCCGAGATGCACCGGCATATGCGGTGCGTTGGCGACCAGCGCGCCATTCCGGTCGAAGACGGCGCAGGAGAAATCGAGCCGCTCCTTGATGTTGACGGAATAGGCAGTGTTTTGCAGCGTTACGCCCATCTGTTCGGCGATCGACATGAACAGGTTGTTGAAGACCTCCAGCATCACCGGATCGGCTTCGGTGCCGAGTGCGGCCTGTCGGCGCTTCTTCTCGACGCGCCGCATCAATACGTGGTCCTTGGCGGTGATCTCGGCCTGCCAGCCCGGCTCGACGATAATGGTCTGGTTCGGCTCGATGATCAAAGCAGGGCCGGCGATCTTGTTACCAGGCTTCAGCGTTTCGCGAGGGAAGATGCCGGCGTCGCGCCAGACGCCGTCGACAAAGATTTTCCGGTTCCCGGAAGGACTTGCGGCCATGTCTTCAACAACTGAATCGCTTTCGTCGCGGCCGGTGCCGCCGGTATCGGTACCCTCGACGCCGACCGATTCGACGATCATCGGCTTGTCGTCGTAGACGAAACCGAACTGCGCCTTGTGCGCCAGTTCGAAGTCCGCCTTGGCCTGCGCAATCGAGCCGTGCCCGAAGTTCACAGGCAGCGCGGTATCGGTGCCGTCGTAGCGGATCTGCAGCACCGGTCTCGAGGCGACCGCGTCTTCGCTGATGCCTTGCGCGGCGAGTTCGTCGATGACGGCTTTGCGCAGCGTTGCGATGAGTTCATCGATCGCTGGCCCGGAATTGTCCGCCAGCGGCTTCAGCAGCGCCTGCTGGCGTGACGCAAATACAGAGGATAGGCCGATGCCGTATGCCGAGAGCAGGCCTGAGAAGGGATGGATCAGCACCGCCTCCATGCCGAGCGCATCGGCGACCAGGCAAGCGTGCTGGCCGCCGGCGCCGCCGAAGCAGTTCAGGAGGTATTCGGTGACATCGTAGCCGCGCTGCACCGAAATCTTCTTGATGGCGTTGGCCATGTTTTCGACGGCGATGGTGATGAACCCTTCGGCGACGGTTTCCGGCGAGCGGCCGTCGCCGATCTCGGCGGCAAGTGCGGTGAATTTTTCGCGAACCGTCTGGACGTCGAGCGGTTCGTCCTGGCCCGGTCCAAAAATAGCCGGGAAGAACTCGGGCTGCAGCTTGCCCAGCATGACATTGGCGTCAGTGACGGCCAACGGGCCGCCGCGCCTATAGGCGGCCGGGCCGGGATTGGCGCCGGCCGAATCCGGCCCGGCGCGAAAGCGGCCGGCCTCGTAATGGAGGATCGAGCCGCCGCCTGCAGCAACGGTGTGGATGCGCATCATCGGCGCGCGGATGCGCACGCCGGCGACCTCGGTGTCGAAGGCGCGCTCGTAGTCACCATCGTAATGGGCGACATCGGTGGAGGTGCCGCCCATGTCGAAGCCTATGACTTTGCCGAAACCGGCGAGTTTTGCCGTCTCGACCATGCCGACGACACCGCCGGCCGGGCCGGACAACAGCGCATCCTTGCCCTGGAACATGTCGGCGGCGGTAAGGCCGCCCGACGACATCATGAACATGAGGCGAGGAGATTGGCCGATCTCCCCCCTTGTGGGGGAGATGCCCGGCAGGGCAGAGGGGGGCGCCGTAGGGTGCTTTGTGTCATGATTGGCGTCACTAAGATGCTGAGATGCTGGCGGGACAGCGCCCCCCTCTGTCGGCTTCGCCGACATCTCCCCCACGAGGGGGAAGATTGGAGCCACGCCCAGCTCACCGGCAACCCTTTGCACATACCTTGCCAGGATCGGCGACAGATAGGCGTCGACCACGGTGGTGTCGCCGCGGCCGACCAGCTTGATCAGCGGCGAGACCTCGTGACTGACCGAGACCTGCGAAAATCCGAGTTTTCTGCAGACCTTCGCAACTGCCTTTTCGTGATCGGGATGTTTCCAGGCATGCATGAAGACGATCGCGACCGCATCGATGCCATCCGCCTTGGCTTGCTCAATAGCCGGGCGTACCGAAGCAATGTCGAGCAGGCGCTCGACACTGCCGTCGGCGCGAATCCTTTCGTCGATCTCGACGACACGCTCATAGAGCTGTTCGGGAAGGATGATCTGCTTGGCAAAGATATCGGGCCTGGCCTGATAGGCAATCCTCAGCGCATCGCGGAAGCCTTTGGTGATGAGCAGCAGCACACGGTCGCCCTTGCGCTCGAGAAGGGCATTGGTGGCAACCGTGGTGCCCATCTTGACATCGCCGATCAGAGCGGAGGGGATTGGAGCGCCGGGTTGGACGCCGAGCAAATCGCGAATGCCCTGGATGGCAGCGTCGGCATAGGCTTCGGGATTTTCCGAAAGGAGTTTCCTTGGATGCAGCCCGCCTTGCGGGTCACGGCCGATGACATCGGTGAAGGTGCCGCCACGGTCGATCCAGAAATCCCATTTTGCAGTCACTGCGGCGGCTCCCGGGATTTTTCCCTGTTCGATCTGTTAGCTCGCGAGGCCCTGACCGGCAATCGTCAAATGATTGGAATATGTTACAGGCAGAAATGCAACGTTACGAAACTCATGCGCAGCTTACGCATTGTGTCCTCGACCGCCGCCGGTAACGGAGGCGTGATTAGAGGAGAGATATCATGAAGAAACTCATTTTTGCGTCGGTGTCGGCGCTTGCGTTGCTTGGCCTTGCCGCCTGCAGCAACAGCGGCACCGACAACACCACGACGCAGAGCACCAACCCGCCGGCATCCGACCAGACGATGAAGCCGGCTGCTCCTGACGCCAACAAGCCTGCCGAGCCGGCTCCGGCTCCGGCGCCTGCGCCGGCTGCTCCGGCTCAGTAGTCAATGTGGCAACCAAGGAAAGGCTGGCCTCACAGGCCGGCCTTTCTGCTGCTTACGATACCAGCGCCTGGCGGCCGAGTGCGACGACGTGAGCGCTGGCGCCAGCCGCCTCAGGCATTGCGCCAAATCGATTGGGCCAGCCCCTGCGGCACTGTCTTGGCTTGATAGCGATGGGTGGTTGGCCCTATGAAGCCCCCATGTCGATTTGGGACCGCCTTGGCGACTTCGTCACACGCGTTTCATCTTCAGCGTCGTCAGGCGTCGCCGAAGTGGTCGAGGCCGTGCGCACGGTTTTCTCCGGCGATGCCGATCTGCGCCGGCGCGTCGCCTTCTCGGTGGCGATGATCGCCCTGTCGGCCAAGATGGCCAAGGCAGACGGCATCGTCACGCAAGACGAGGTGCGCGCCTTCCAGGAAATATTCGAGGTGCCGAAGGAACAGAGGCGCAATGTGGCGCGGCTCTACGATTTGGCCAAACGCGACATTGCCGGTTTCGAGACCTATGCCGAGCGGATGGCGCAGCTTTGCGGTTCGGGCCATTCGAACTGCCTGATGCTCGAGGACATACTCGACGGGCTGTTCCACATCGCCAAGGCCGACGGGCTGGTGCATGAGCGCGAGGGCCAATTCCTGCATCGCATCGCCGAGATATTCCGCATCAATGAGGCGCATTACCAGAGCATCCTGGCCCGGCATGTCGATCTGGGTGCCGCCGATCCCTATGTTGTGCTCGGCATCGAGCGTGGGAAGCCGTTCGAGGAGGTCCGCAGGCGTTACCGCAAGCTGGTCTCCGACAATCATCCGGACCGGCTGATCGCACGCGGCCTGCCGCAGGAATTCATCAAGATCGCGACGACCAGGCTGGCGGCGATCAACGCGGCCTATGAAATGATCGAGCGAGGCCTGCGGCACGCATGAGCGGCTTTCCGCCCGATGAGCCGAGCGCCGAGGTCAGGGTATCGCCGAATTTCGGACCACGGCGCGGGACGCTCGGACCCGATATGATCGTGCTGCACTACACCGGCATGGCTACCGGCGCCGGTGCCGAGGCATGGTTGTGCGATCCGGCAAGCGAGGTCTCGTCGCACTACCTGGTCCATGAGGACGGCCGAATTGTTCAGATGGTAAGGGAAAGCGACCGCGCCTGGCATGCCGGCAAGAGCTCGTGGTTCGGACAGAGCGACATCAACTCCTGTTCGATCGGCATCGAGATCGTCAATCCGGGGCATACGCTCGGCTATCGCAACTTTCCAAAACCGCAGATCGACGCGGTGATCGGCCTGTGCGCTGGGATCATCGAGCGCCATTCCATTCCGGCGCAGCGGGTGCTTGCCCATTCCGACGTGGCACCGGGGCGAAAGGTCGATCCAGGCGAGAAATTTCCATGGAAGGCCTTGTTTGCTGCCGGTATCGGCCATGTTGTGCCGGCAGCACCGATCCGGCGCGGCGCCGTGCTGAAGCCAGGCGATACCGGCGCCGAGGTAGAGGCGCTGCAGTCGATGCTGGCGCTCTATGGTTATGGCGTCGAGATCACCGGCACTTTCGACCGGCAGACCGAAATCGTGGTCGAGGCATTTCAGCGGCATTTCCGGCTGCGCCTGGTCGATGGCATGGCTGACGGATCGACGATCCGCACGCTGGAAAGGCTGCTCGCTTCCGTAAGGATAGCCTCTCTCAAATAATCTTTTGCCAGCTTAAAAGTTACAATCTGTTACTCAAAGTGACTTGCGTCGCCTTCTTTGGCGCCAATTCCGTCGTCAAAGGCGATCCGTACAGATTGTCGGACGTCTATCCCCCAAGATGTTCCGATGTTGATTGAGGGTATCTGCGCGAAGTTCTTTGTGCAGATCAAACAGAACAGGATCACATGCAGAAATTGACCGTTTTAACGGCAGCCATTGCTGCCGGCGTAATGACTTTTGCCTTCAGTGCGGCGAACAGCGCACCGCTGAGCCAGCGGGCCGATCAGGGCTTCAGTGCCGCAGCCGGCAAAACCGCCATGCCGAAGGGTGGTGCAAAAGTAGAGAAGACCGCCACCGCAAAAGTGGAAAAAGCGGCCGCGGTAAGGACGAAAAAGCCAGTCTCCGCGAAAAGGCCAACCGCTGCGAGAAAGACAATCGCCAAACAGCATGTGAAGCGTAACCGCAAACGCATCGACCGCATGGCAACGGCGTCAGTCGCTCCGAAGAGCAGGCCAGCGCCTCAGGCGGTGGTTGTCGGCGGCAGCGGACAGTATTCGGCGATCATTGCGCGTTATGCCGCCAGCTATGGCGTCCCGGTGTCGCTCGCCAACGCCGTCATCAAGATCGAAAGCAACTACCAACCGAACCAGGTCGGCAGCGCCGGCGAGATCGGCCTGATGCAGATCAAGCCGGCGACGGCAAGGATGATGGGCTATAGCGGTTCGGTTCAGGGTCTCTACGATCCCGATACCAACATCAAATACGGCATGAAGTACCTTGCCATGGCGCGGGATCTCGGCGGCGGCACGACCTGCGGCACGATCCTGAAATACAATGCCGGCCACGCCGCCACACGGATGAACCCGGTGTCCGCAGCCTATTGCGGCAAGGTCAAGGTGCAGCTGGCAGCACTTGGAGCGCCCGCCTGACAAGCGACAACTTGCTTTTTCGTTTGCGTTTTCGGGCCTGAACCCCTTTATACGCCTTGCCAGCTGGCCGGGCGGCCGCACCCGCGAAGCCGAAAGGCTGCGGGTGAGGAAAGTCCGGGCTCCATGGAGACACGGTGCCGGTTAATGGCCGGCGGGGGCGACCCCAGGGAAAGTGCCACAGAAAGCAAACCGCCACGATCCAATCGTGGCAAGGGTGAAAGGGTGGGGTAAGAGCCCACCGCGCGACTGGCAACAGGAGCGGCACGGTAAACCCCACCGGGAGCAAGACCGAATAGGGGCGGTGCGAGGGGAAACCCTCGAGGGCTGTTTCCGGCTCACCGTCCGGGTAGGTTGCGTGAGGCGCATGGCAACATGCGCCCAAGATGAATGGCCGCCACGTTCTCGCCCCGTAAGGGGCGAGGGCCATACAGAACCCGGCTTACAGGCCAGCTGGCAGTTTTCCCCGATAAAAGGAAATCTCCTGATATCAGCAGGTTGCGTCTTCGGGCGCAGCCGTTGATTCACTTTCGACCCCTGCAGCCGAGCGCGACAATCCTTGAAATTGGTACGATTTAATCGTACCATTGAGAGATTGATCAGGAGTGCGCCATGGGCCACGTTGACAAACGCAGCATCACGCTGTCGCCGGAACTGGCGGCGGCGGTCGACGACGTGGTCGCCGCCGGCGAATATGCCTCGGCGAGCGAGGTGATCCGCGACGCGCTGCGGCAATGGAAGGACCGGCGCGACCTGCTCGGCTACACGGTCGAGGAATTGCGCAAGCTGGTGCAGGAGGGGATCGACAGCGGACCGGGACGGTTTGCGTCGATCGACGAAATAAAGGCCGAAGCGCGGAGACGATTGAAACCCGACAGCGCGGCATGAATTTGCTGCCCATCATCCGAACCGCAAATGCGGAAGAGGATTTGATCGCGATCTGGATTCATGTTGCGCAAGACAACGAGGCTGCAGCCGATCGATTGCTCGATCGGATCGAAGCCCGCTGGCAACAAATGGCCACTTATCCTTCTCAGGTGCCCCGCGCGAAGACATCGCGCCCGGCATCCGTCACCTGATCGTCGGCGAATACCTCACCCTGTACCGCGTCAGTGAAGAGGCGATCGAAATCGTTCGCGTGCTGCACGGCCGGCGCAAGATCGCGGCCGACGATCTGAGTTCGTGATTGTTCAGCCACCGATAGCGTCTAGCGATACCTCGATCGCCTGCCAAAGTTCTTCCACCGGTTCGCAGCCGACCGACAGGCGAACGAAGCCGGGCGGAACGGCGTCTCCCATTTTTTGATCGCCGTTCGGCCGAGGTGTGTACGCCGCCGAACGACGTCGCTGCCTGCATCAAGGCGCAGTTGTTGATGAAATCCTCGGCCTTGTCCTCCGAGGCGAGCACGAAGGAGATGAGAAAGCCAAAGCGCTCCATCTGGGCGCGGGCAAGATTGTGCGATGGGTCACTCTCCAGTCCCGGAAAGCGCAAGCCGCTGATCGCGCGATGGTTTTTCAGCCGTCGCGCTATCATTTCGGCGGAAGCGCACATGCGGTCGAAGCGCACGTCCAGCGTTTCGAGGCCGCGACGCACCAGCCATGCCTCGAACGGCCCGGGGATAGCGCCCGACGTCTCGCGCCAGTCGGTCACCCTCGAGATAATGTCCGCGTCGCGGCTGGCGACATGGCCGAACAGCGCATCGGAATGGCCGTTTGGTGCCTTGGTATCGGCAGCAATGACGATATCTGCGCCGAGATCGAGCGGGCGCTGGCCGAAAGGCGTCATCGTCGTGTTGTCGACCACAAGCACCGCACCCGCTCTATGCACGGCCTCGGCGACGGCTGCGATGTCGCATATGTCCAGTCCTGGGTTGGCGGGCGTTTCGACGAAGGCAAGCCGATACCCATCGAAGCCGCCGTCGAGGAAGCTCGATGTTGGCCGGACATCATAGGCAACGCCGAAGGATTTCAGGAAACGCTCTGCCAGCGCTCTCGTCGTGTGATAGCCGTCGGACGGCAGCAGGATACGGTCGCCGGCTTTGAGCAGGCCGAAAAATACCGCCGAGATGGCAGCCATCCCCGAGGGGAAGGCGACGCATGGGGCGTCTTCCAAATGCGCCAGCATGTGCTCGACCGCATCCCAGGTCGGATTGCTGAAGCGGCCATATTGATCGAAGCCGGTGGCGTCGCCGGGCGCATGAAAGATGGCGGCCATGGTCAGGGGCAAGGGGATCGGGTCGCCCTTGGCCAGCCCGCCGCGGCGCAGATGGGGAAGTGCCGCGGCGCGCGACTTGGCTGTTTCGAACATGATTTCAAACCTCGTTACTGACCGGAAAAGGAGATGCCGAGGCTATGCGCGGCAGCGATCCGCAGCAAGTCGGCTCCGGTTGGGCCACACGGCTCTAAACGCTTCGTTAGGCTTAATAGACGATAAAGACGGGAGTGCCGTCAAAGCTGCTCTCCCCAGTCGTGGCAGGCGCGTTTTGAAGACTGTTCCCGTTGACGCCCATAACACCCCATGATATCCCATTCCGATACTCAAGCCTTCGTTCCGTGTCAGGGTGAAGCGTACGCCAACCGGGCAGCCGCGGCGGCTGCGCGTTTGCCTGCGTTCGCCCGTTATAACGAAGTGGGTTTTGGACGCCGACCGGGCTGGGGCGGCGCGGACAGGAAGATGCAGAGGGGTGCGGCGGCGCAAGCGGCCGTAACGCGTAATGGACCGGTTTCTGTCGAACGCGGTGAACAGGATCGATGCGAAGGGACGGGTGTCCGTGCCTGCGCATTTCCGTGCCGTTGTGCAGAAACGCGGCTATTCGGAACTTTATGCGCTACGCTGCCTGGATCGCCCGGCGATGGATGTCGGTGGGCTCGACCTGCTCGATCGCTACGAGCAGCGTATCGCCCAGGAAGACCCGTTCCTGCAGACGGCGGACGACATGTCGTTCTTCTGCCATGGCGATGGAACGTTTCTGAAGCTCGACCAGGACGGCCGTATCACGATGAGCGATTTCATTCGCGAGCATACCGGCATTTCAGCGGAAGTGGCCTTCGTTGGCCGCGGCAATTTCTTTCAGATCTGGGAGCCGGGACGGCTCAGCGCCTATGGGACGGAAGCACGTGCCCGGCTTTTGCAGCTTCGGCAGGGGACGAAGCCCGGGGAGCGGCTGGAATGATGGCGGGCGACGGCGATGAAGTTCATGCCGCTGGCGGACCAGCCCGTCACATTCCGGTCCTCCTTGCCGAAGTTCTGGAGGCGCTGGCGCCGACAAAAGGCGAGGTGATCGTCGACGGCACGTTCGGTGCCGGCGGCTACACCAAGGCCATTCTGGCAAGCGGAGCCTCGGTCGTCGCCATCGACCGCGATCCGGATGCGATCGCGGCGGGGCGGGCCCTTGAACAGCAGTCCGGCGGCAAGCTCAGGCTTGTCCAGGCACCGTTCTCGACGCTCGACGAGCAGGTTGAAAGTGCCGATGGCGTCGTGCTCGACATCGGCATCTCCTCCATGCAGATCGACCAGCCGGAGCGCGGCTTTTCATTCCGGGCCGATGGACCGCTCGACATGCGCATGGCGCAGGCGGGCCTGAGCGCCGCCGCCGTCGTCAACACCTTCAAGGTGGGCGATCTTGCCCGCATCTTCGGTTTTCTCGGCGAGGAACGCCATGCCGGGCGCATCGCCCGCATGATCGAGAGCCGTCGCGAAAAACGCCCCTTCGAGCGCACGCTCGACCTTGCCGATGCCATCGAGACGCATATCGGTCGCGCGCCGAAAGACAAGATACATCCGGCCACCCGCGTTTTCCAGGCGCTGCGCATCTTCGTCAATGACGAACTCGGCGAACTGGCCAAGGCACTGTTTGCCGCAGAGCGCGTGCTGAAACCGGGCGGGCGGCTTGTCGTGGTGACCTTCCATTCCCTCGAGGACCGCATCGTCAAGCGCTTCATCGCCGACAGAGCCGATTCAGCGACCGGATCGCGGCACCTGCCCGAGGCGCGGGCGCGCACCGCCACCTTCACCAAGAAGGGCGGCGGCGTGACACCTGGCGATGCCGAGATAACGGCAAATCCGCGGGCGCGCTCGGCAAGGCTGCGCGCTGCGATCCGTACAGAGGCGCCGGCGCGTGCCGGCGATTTTTCGATTTTCGGCCTGCCAAAACTGCCTGGCCCAAAGCTTCCCGGCGCCGATCGACCGGGAGAGAGGTGAGCACGTGTTTCGTACCAGCGACATAGTCCTGATCGCCGTCATGGTTTCGGCGGCTGCCCTGACCTACAAGACCAAGCGCGAGGCCGAGGAGCAACTGGCGGCAGTGCACAAGATCCAGGCGCAGATCCGTTATGAGGAGGACACGATCGACCTGCTCAAGGCGGACTGGAGCCTGCTTACCCAGCCGTCGCGCCTGCAGAAGCTCACCGAAATCTACAAATCGCAACTCGGACTCGAGCCGGTCAATGCGCGGCAGATCGTCGGGCTGGACGATCTGCCGGCGAAACCCGTCAACATCGAGGACCTTTCATCGCAGCGGCTGGGCGGCATGGCCGATATCGGCGGCAAAGATCCCGTGGTGACCGGAGGCATCGTCCAATGATCACCGGATTTCCAATCGCCGCCAGATTTCCAAAGGTTGGCAGGCTGCTGAAGCGCGGTTCGAAGCCCAGCGCGGGCGGATCGATCGTGGTCGAAGGTGCCCGTAAGGCGACCGGTGGCAAGGGCAGGACCCGCATCATCATGACGATGGCGGTGTTCTTCGGCATCTATTCGACCATTGCCGGGCGGCTGGTCTATCTGGGTTTCCAGAATCCCGACCTGTCGGGCGGGCCGCAGAGCCGGGTGACGGCATCGCGACCCGACATCGTCGACCGTAACGGCGAAGTGCTGGCGACCGACATCAAGACCGCGTCGCTGTTTGCCGAACCGCGCCGCATCGTCGATGCCGACGAGGCGATCGAAAAGCTGTCGACGGTGCTTCCCGAGATCGACTACGAGCAGACATATAACAAGCTGAAGAGCGGCGCCGGGTTCGTCTGGCTGCAGCGGCAACTGACGCCGAAGCAGCAGGCCGACATCATGCAACTCGGCATCCCCGGATTCGGCTTTCGCACCGAAAAGCGCCGGTTCTATCCGGCCGGCGAAACCTCGTCCTACATTGTCGGCCTCACCAACATCGACAATCAGGGCATCTCCGGCATGGAGAAATACATCGACGAACAAGGCTTGAGCGACCTTCAGGCGTCGGGTCTGGCGGTGGCCAAGGATTTGAAGCCGGTGCAGCTCTCGATCGACCTGCGCGTCCAGCATATCGTGCGCGACGAGGTCGCCACCGGCATGGAAAAGTACCACGCGATCGCGGCGGGCGCCGTTGTGCTCAACGTCAAGACCGGCGAGGTGCTGGCGATGGCGTCGGTTCCGGATTTCGATCCGAACAACCCCTATAACGCGCAGGACAAGGACAGGCTCAACCGTATGTCGGCCGGCCTCTATGAAATGGGGTCGACCTTCAAGAGCTTCACCACCGCTATGGCGCTCGATTCCGGCAAGATAACGCTGCAAAGCCGTTTCGACGCGTCGCGCCCGATCAGGATCGGCCATCAAACCATCCATGATTTCCATGGCAAGGGCCGGGTACTGTCGGTGCCGGAAGTGTTCATCTACTCCTCCAATATCGGCTCTGCCAAGGAAGCCGAAGCGGTTGGCATCGACGGACACCGCGAATTCCTGCATCGCCTGGGAATCCTCGAGAAGATGCAGACCGAACTGCCGGAAGTCGCTCGGCCGACCGAGCCCAAGGTCTGGAAGCAGGTCAATTCGATCACCATCGCCTTCGGCCACGGTGTGTCGACGACGCCGCTGCAGACAGCGGTCGGCTGCGCCGCGCTGATGAATGGCGGCTATCTGATGGACCCGACCTTCCTGCCGCGCACGCAGGAGCAGGCGATGGCGGTGGCCAAGAAAGTGGTCAGCGACAAGACGGTCGAGGGCATGCGCTATCTCTATGCACTCAATGCCGAAAAGGGATCCGGCCGCAATGCACGGGTGCCAGGATACCGGGTGGGCGGCAAGACGGGAACGGCGGAGAAGGTCGTCAACGGCCGTTACTCGAAGGAAAAGAATTTCAACGCCTTCGTTGCGGCTTTCCCGATGGACGATCCGCAATACATAGTGCTTACGATCGCCGACGAACCGAAGCCGGAAAAGCCCGGCATGGGTGCTACGGCCGCCTCGAACGCGGGCATCATGGCTGCAAACATCATCCGACGTGCGGCTTCCATGCTTGGCGTGAAGCCAGATTTCAGCCATGAAAATGGTGCAACGCTGGTTTCCTATCAGTGATTCTTGGGGCGCGCCGGCAACTGCGCGCTATTTTGTTGCGATGAACGGGGTTCGATGAAGCTGAAAAATCTAGCCGGTATCCTGCCTGTCGAGGGGACAGCTTCCTTCGACATGGAGGTTACAGGGATTTCGTCGGATTCCCGCCAGGTAACACGGGGCGTCGTCTTTTTCGCGCTCACCGGCTCCAAGGCGGATGGCGCAGCCTACGCCGCCGATGCCGCGAGCCGAGGCGCTGCAGCGATCGTGGTCGGCAAGGGCAGTGCCGTCGCCGGGCTGCCAGTCCCGGTTCTTGTCGTAGACGATCCGCGCCTTGCACTGGCGCTGAGTGCTGCACGTTTTTTCGGCATGCAACCGCAAACCATGGTCGCGGTGACCGGAACCAGCGGCAAGACCTCGGTCGCCGCATTCACCCGGCAGATATGGGAGCAGGCGGGTTTTGCCGCCGCCTCGATCGGCACGACCGGCGTGGTGGCGCCGGGCCGCAACGAATATGGCTCGCTGACCACGCCGGATCCGGTGGCACTGCACAGGCTGCTCAAGGAGCTGGCGGAGGCCGGCGTCACCCACGCCTCGATGGAAGCGTCCAGCCATGGCCTCGACCAGCGCCGGCTCGACGGCGTCAAGCTTGCGGCCGGCGGCTTCACCAATCTCGGCCGCGACCATATGGACTATCATCCGACGGTCGAGGACTATCATCGCGCCAAATTGCGTCTGTTCGACGCGCTGCTGCCGAAGGGCGCGCCGGCGGTCATCTTTGCCGACGACCCGTGGTCGGAGCCGACGATCAAGGCGGCGCGGGCAGAGGGACTGAATGTGCTGACGGTCGGCCGCCACGGCGATTTCCTGCGGCTGAAGCGGGTCGAGCACGAGCGCCACCGCCAGCGCGCCGAGGTCGAAGCGGACGGCGTTCTCCATGAAGTCGACTTGCCGCTGGCCGGCGACTTCCAGATTGCAAATGCGCTGGTGTCGGCCGGCCTCGCTATTTCGACTGGAACATCTGTTGCCAAGGCGTTGATGGCGCTGGAGAAATTGAAGGGCGCGCCGGGACGGCTCGACCTTGTCGGGACGGCCGCCAACGGCGCACCGGTCTATGTCGACTACGCGCACAAGCCGGATGCGCTGGAAAACGTGCTGGCTTCGGTGCGCCCCTTTACCACCGGCCGCGTCATCGTCGTATTCGGTTGCGGCGGCGACCGCGACCGGGGCAAGCGGCCGATCATGGGCGAGATCGCCACAAGGCTGGCCGACGTCGTCATCGTCACCGACGACAATCCCCGCTCGGAAGTACCCGAGACGATCCGCGCCGCGATCCTGGCGGCCGCACCTGGCGCCATCGAGATCGGCGACCGGCGCAAGGCCATCCACGAGGCGGTCGGGATGCTTCACGCTGGCGACACGCTGATCGTGGCCGGCAAGGGCCATGAGGAAGGCCAGACCATCGGCACCGAGACGCTGCATTTTTCCGATCATGAGGAAGTTCGCTCGGCGCTGCGGGAGCAAGCGACGTGAGCTATCTGTGGACCTCCGAGGCGCTGGTTGCCGCCATGGATGGCCGGCCGCTCGGTCCGATGCCTGAAGGCATCGCCGGCATTTCCATCGACAGCCGCAGCCTGCAGCCGGGAGACGCTTTCTTCGCCATCAAGGGCGAGGCCATGGACGGCCATGATTTCGTCACCGCCGCCATCAAGGCGGGCGCCGGGGTGCTGGTCGTCGCCGAGGGCAAGCTGCCGTCGCTGGGGCGGCTGACGGCACCGATGATCGTCGTGGAGGACGTGCTTGTCGCTCTGGAAAAGCTCGGCGTTGCCGCGCGCGCACGCTCAAAGGCCAGGGTGATTGCCGTGACCGGGTCGGCGGGCAAGACCACCACCAAGGAAGCGCTACGCCACGCTCTCTCCGCGGTCGGTACGGTGCATGCATCGGCCCAGTCGTTCAACAATCACTGGGGCGTGCCGCTGACGCTGGCGCGCATGCCGCAGGATTGCGACTATGCCGTCTTCGAGATCGGCATGAACCATCCCGACGAGATCCGGCCTCTGGTCAAGATGGTCCGGCCGCATGTCGCCATCGTCACGTTGATCGCGGCGGCTCACCTCGGCTTCTTCCGCAACCTGGACGAGATCGCCAAGGCCAAGGCAGAGGTTTTCGAGGGACTGGAGCCCGGTGGCGCCGCCCTTCTCAACCGCGACGATGCGCGCTGGAAGCTGCTGGAGAAGATGGCCAAAGAGGCCGGCGTCGAGCATGTCTACGGGTTCGGCGAGAATGCCCGGGCGACCTTCAAGCTGATCAAATGCGAGCTCAATGCCGATCACTCGGTCATCACCGCCAAGATTGGCGGGCACGAGATTGTCGCCAGGATCGGCGCGCCGGGCCGCCATATGGTGCAGAACGTGCTCGCGGTGCTTGGTGCCGCGCATCTGGTCGGCGCCGACGTCACCAGAGTTGCGCAGGCGCTGGCCGATCTTTCGCCCGAACGCGGACGCGGCAAGCGCTATGTGTTGCGTCACCCCAACGGGCCGATCACGCTGATCGACGAGAGCTACAACGCCAATCCGGCGTCGATGAGCGCTGCAATGGCACTGCTCAACACGACGCCGGTGTCGGGCGAGGGCAGGCGCATTGCCGTGCTCGGTGATATGCTCGAGCTCGGCAGCCATTCGGCGAAATTGCATGCCGCGCTTGCCGGTCTGATCGTCGGCACCGACACGCGCACGGTCTTTCTCGGCGGTCCGGAAATGCGGGCGCTGGCCGACGTTTTGCCGGGCGAGATCAAGACGGAATACCGCGCCGGTGCGGAAGATCTGAAACCGGTTCTTCTATCGGAATTGAAGCCCGGCGACGTGGTCATGATCAAATCGTCGAAGGGCATAGGCTTTTCAAAGCTGGTCGAGGCGTTGCTCGGCAAGTTTCCGGCGGAAGCCACAACCAGCAGACAGACCTAGGATCGGTCCGGGGGACGCAAGCGCATGCTAACACTGCTCGTCGAATTTGCGGACAAGATCTCGGTCTTCAACGTCTTCCGCTACATAACATTCCGCACCGGCGGAGCGCTGATCACAGCGGCGCTGATCGTGTTCATCTTCGGACCGACCATCATCAATTCGCTGCGGCTGCGGCAAGGCAAGGGCCAGCCGATCCGTGCCGACGGGCCGCAGACGCATTTCAAGAAGGCGGGAACGCCGACAATGGGCGGACTGATGATCCTGTCCGGCATCGTCGGTTCGTCGCTGCTGTGGGCGAACCTGTCGAGCATCTACGTCTGGGTGGTCCTGCTGGTGACGCTGGGATTCGGCTCGATCGGCTTTTACGACGATTATCTCAAAGTAACCAAGCAATCGCATCTCGGCTTTTCCGGCAAGGCGCGGCTGGGGCTCGAATTCGTCATCGCCGGCATCGCCGCCTGGGTGATCATGCATAACGGCCAGGCGCCGTTCTCGTCATCGTTGACATTCCCTTTCGCCAAGGAGTTTCTCGTCAATCTCGGCTGGTTCTTCATCCCGTTCTCGTGCTTCGTCATCGTCGGCGCCGGCAATGCGGTGAACCTGACCGACGGTCTCGACGGGCTGGCGATCGTGCCGATCATGATCGCCGCCGCATCCTTCGGCGTCATCGCCTATCTCTCCGGCAACGCGGTGTTCGCCGAATATCTGCAGATCCATTTCGTGCCCGGCACCGGTGAACTTGCGGTGGTCCTTGGAGCGGTGATCGGCGCCGGGCTTGGCTTCCTCTGGTTCAATGCGCCGCCGGCGGCGATCTTCATGGGCGACACCGGCTCGCTGGCGCTGGGTGGGCTGATCGGCACGGTCGCGGTGGCGACAAAGCACGAGATCGTGCTGGTCATCGTCGGCGGCCTGTTCGTCGTCGAGATATTCTCGGTCATCATCCAGGTCGGCTACTTCAAGATGACCGGCAAGCGCGTCTTCCTGATGGCGCCGATCCACCATCATTTCGAAAAGCTCGGCTGGACCGAAAGCCAGGTGGTGATCCGCTTCTGGATCATCGCCGTCATCCTGGCGCTGGTCGGCCTGTCGACCCTGAAGCTCAGATAGGAGGCCGCTTGATCCCCGCCGCATCCTTTTCAGGCAAGCGCGTTTCGCTCTTCGGGCTCGGTGGCTCGGGGATTGCCACGGCGCGCGCGCTGATCGAGGGCGGCGCGGATGTGCTGGCCTGGGACGACAATCCCGACAGCGTCGCCAAAGCCGGCGCGGTCGGCATCACGACAGCGGACCTGCGCGGTGCGGACTGGGCGAGGTTTTCTGCCTTCGTGCTGTCGCCCGGCGTGCCTCTGACGCATCCCAAGCCGCACTGGACCGTCGAGCTGGCGCGGGGCTCAGGCGTGGAGATCATCGGCGACATCGAGCTTTTCTGCCGCGAGCGGCTGCTGCTGGCACCGGCAGCACCTTTCATTGCCATTACCGGCACCAACGGCAAGTCGACGACCACGGCACTGACGGCGCACATCCTAAAATCGGCTGGGCGCGACACGCAGATGGGCGGCAATATCGGCCGCGCGGTGATGACGCTCGATCCGCCGCAGCCTGAACGGCACTATGTGGTTGAGTGCTCTTCCTACCAGATCGATCTTGCCCCTTCGATCAATCCGACGGCCGGTGTCCTGCTCAACCTGACGCCGGACCATCTCGACCGCCATGGCACGATGCAACACTACGCCTCGATCAAGGAGCGGCTGGTGGCCGGCAGCGAGACGGCAATCATCGGTGTCGACGATTCCTGGTGCGCCCAGATCGCCGATCGGCTGGAGCGGGCCGGCCGCCAGGTCATCCGCATCTCCAAGCGCCTGCCGCTGACCGACGGTTATTTCGCTGACGGCACCAACTTAATGGAAGCCGTGCACGGCCGCTACAGCCGTGTCGCCTTCCTCGAAGGCATCGGCTCGTTGCGCGGCCAGCACAATGCGCAGAACGCGCTGGCCGCCGCCGCCGCCTGCCTCAAGGTCGGGCTCGAGCTCGGCGAGATCCAATCCGGACTGGAGAGTTTCCCTGGGCTGGCGCACCGCATGGAGCAGGTCGGCCGCAAAGGGCATGTGCTGTTCGTCAACGATTCCAAGGCGACCAATGCCGATGCCGCTGCACCGGCGCTGTCGAGCTTTGCGCGTATCTACTGGATTGCCGGCGGCCTGCCGAAAGAGGGCGGCATCGAGCCGTTACGCGGCTTCTTCCCGCGCATCGCCAAGGCCTATCTGATCGGCGAAGCCGCACCGGCCTTTTCGGCGACGCTGGGCGAAGCGGTGCCCTACGAGATATCAGGCACGTTGGCGGCGGCAGTCGAACACGCCGCCCGCGATGCGGCCAGGGATAGTAGCGGCGAGGCAGTGGTGCTGCTGTCGCCGGCCTGCGCCAGTTTCGACCAGTTCAAGAATTTCGAAGTGCGCGGTGAGGCGTTCAGGCAAGCCGCAACCGCCATTGATGGCGTGAAGCCCATCGGAGGGACACGATAATGCAAAGCCGTCTCGACAAAAGCCCTGTGGCGACCTGGTGGTGGACGATCGATCGCTGGTTCCTGGCGGCGTTCCTGTCGCTGATGGGGCTCGGCATCGTTTTGTCCTTCGCCGCAAGCCCGGCGGTGGCCGAGCGCATCGGGCTAGACAGTTTCCACTTCGCGACACGCCAGATTATCTTCACCATTCCGGCGCTTGGGGTAATGCTGGCCGTCTCGTTCCTTGAATCCAGGCAGATCCGGCGCATGGCGCTGGTCATGTTGTGCATCATGCTGTTTCTGATGGTGGCGGTGCTCTATATCGGCGTCGAGGTGAAGGGCGCGCGGCGCTGGGTGTCGCTAGCCGGCCTGTCGATCCAGCCGTCCGAGTTCCTGAAACCGGCCTTCGTCATCATCTGCGCCTGGTTGTTCGCCGAGCACAAGCGCCAGCCCGACATTCCGGGCAATTTGTTCGCCATGTTGCTGCTTGCACTGGTCATCTCGCTGCTGGTGGCGCAGCCTGACCTTGGGCAGACCATGCTGGTGCTCGGCACCTGGGGGGTGATGTTCTTCATGGCCGGATTGCCGTGGCTGTGGATCGTCGCGCTGGGTGCTGCAGGCGTCGGCGGCGTGTTCGCCGCCTATGCAGTGTTCCCGCACGTTGCCGGCCGTATCGACCGCTTCATGACCGGCGAGGGCGACACGTTCCAGGTCGACATGGGCCGCGAGGCGCTGATCAATGGCGGCTGGTTCGGCGTCGGGCCGGGCGAGGGTACCGTCAAGCGGGTCATCCCCGACAGCCACGCCGACTTCGTCTTCTCTGTCGCCGGCGAGGAATTCGGGCTGATCATGTGTTTCTTCATCATGTCCATCTTCGGCTTCATCGTGCTGCGCGGTCTCAATACGGCGCTCAGGGAGCAGGACGATTTCACCCGCTACGCGGTTGGCGGCCTGGTCACGGTCTTCGGCCTGCAGTCGGTCATCAACATGGCCGTCAATCTGCAGCTGATGCCGGCCAAGGGAATGACGCTGCCGTTCATCTCCTACGGCGGCTCTTCGCAGATCGCGATCGCCATCTCGATGGGCATGGTGCTGGCGCTGACGCGCAAGCGCCCGGAAAAGCGCAAGCAGCTGGGCTTCATGCCGTCGCCGCGTGCGATGCCGGCGGAGTGAGATGGCGAAGGGGGTCATCCTTCTGGCGGCAGGCGGAACCGGCGGACATCTGTTCCCGGCCGAGGCGCTGGCACATGAGCTCAAGACGCGCGGCTGGGCGGTACATCTGGCCACCGACGACCGCGCCGAGCGCTATGCCGGCAGGTTCCCCGGCGACGGCGTCCACGCTATCGCCTCCGCTACCTTCGGGTCGAGAAATCCGCTGACTGTCGCGCGGACCTTCTGGACCCTGTGGCGTGGATTCCGCCAGTCGTCCGCCCTGATCGCCCGGCTGAGGCCGAATGCGGTGGTGGGCTTCGGCGGCTATCCGACGCTGCCGCCGCTGTTCGCGGCGACGCGACGCGGTGCGCCAACGCTGATCCATGAGCAGAACGCGGTAATGGGCCGCGCCAACAAGGCGCTCGCGCCGCGGGTGACGGCGATTGCGGGGGGCTTCCTCAAGGCCTCCGGTCCCTTCTCGGCCAAGATCGTGGAGACTGGCAATCCGGTCCGGCAGGCGGTGCTCGACGTGGCCGGCAGGCCCTATGCCGTGCCCGAGCCCGGCGGACCGCTGCGGCTGCTCGTCTTCGGCGGCAGCCAGGGCGCGCGCTATTTTTCCGACACTGTGCCTGAGGCGGTGGCGGCGATGCCCAGCGCAATGCGCTCGCGGCTGAGCATCGTGCAGCAGGCACGCGGCGAGGACGAGGCGCGGGTGAGAGAGCACTACCGCGCTCTCGGCATCGAGGCCGAGGTCGCGTCGTTCTTCTCCGATCTGCCGGCGCGCATGGCCGCCGCGCATCTCGTCGTCTCACGCTCGGGCGCGTCGACGGTGCTCGAGCTTTCGGTGATCGGCCGGCCGGCCATCCTCGTGCCTCTTCCGCATGCCCTCGACGACGATCAAGGCCACAATGCACAGATCCTCGTCAATGCGGGGGGCGCGGTGATGCGGCGCCAGCCCGGCCTCGACGCGGCGGCGCTCGCAGGCGAGATCGTGGAGTTGCTGGGCGACGGCGACAGGCTCGCCGCCATGGCCTCGGCGGCCCGCTCGGTGCGAAGACCCGACGCGGCGCGGTTGCTCGCCGATCTGACAGAGGCTATTGCGTCCAGGAAATCCGTTTCGGAATTCAGGAAGGAGACGCACGCATGAAGATGCCACAGACGATCGGCCTCGTGCATTTCATCGGCATTGGCGGCATCGGCATGAGCGGCATCGCCGAGGTGCTGCACAATCTCGGCTACAAGGTGCAGGGATCCGATCAGGCTGACAGCGCCAATGTGCAGCGGCTGCGCGACAAGGGCATCGAATGCTTCGTCGGCCATCAGGCCGAAAACCTCGGCGAGGCCGAAGTGGTCGTCGTCTCCACCGCAATCAAGAAATCCAACCCGGAGCTGAAGGCGGCGAGAGAGAAGTTGCTGCCGATCGTGCGGCGCGCCGAAATGCTGGCCGAGCTGATGCGCTTCCGGCAGGCGGTCGCGATCGGCGGCACGCATGGCAAGACGACGACGACTTCGATGGTGGCGACGCTACTCGAAGCCGGCGGGCTCGACCCGACGGTAATCAATGGCGGCATCATCAATGCCTATGGCACCAATGCCCGCATGGGAGACGGCGAATGGATGGTGGTCGAGGCCGACGAGAGCGACGGCACCTTCCTCAAGCTGCCGGCCGAGATTGCCGTCGTCACCAATATCGACCCCGAGCACCTCGACCATTACGGCTCCTTCGACAAAGTGCGCGAAGCGTTTCGTCAGTTCGTCGAGAATGTGCCGTTCTACGGCTTTGGTGTGATGTGCACCGACCATCCCGAGGTGCAGGCGCTGGTCGCCCGCATCGAGGACCGGCGCGTCATCACCTATGGCGAAAATGCGCAGGCCGACGTGCGCTTCACCAATCACCGCATGGACGGCCCGACCTCGGAATTCGACGTGGTGATCCGCGACCGCAAGACGCACGGCCAGATAACGATATCAGGCCTGCGGCTGCCCATGCCCGGGCGCCACAATGTCTCCAACGCGACGGCGGCGATTGCCGTCGCGCATGAGCTCGGCCTTTCGGCTGAGGCAATCAAGAAGGGCCTGTCGTCTTTCGCGGGCGTCAAGCGGCGCTTCACCCATACCGGTTCGTGGAACGGTGTCGATGTGTTCGACGATTACGGTCATCATCCGGTCGAGATCACGGCGGTACTGAAAGCTGCGCGCAGCGCTACCAAGGGTCGCATCATCGCCGTTACACAACCGCATCGCTTCACCCGGCTGCGCGATCTGTTCGACGAGTTTTCCGTCTGCTTCAACGACGCCGATACGGTAATGGTGGCGCCCGTCTATGCGGCCGGCGAGGAACCGATCGACGGCGTCACGTCCGACGCACTGGTGTCGCGCATCCGCTCCGGCGGCCATCGCGACGCACGCTACATCGAAGGTCCGGCGGCGATTGCGCCGATCGTGCGCGAGGTGGCGAAGCCGGGCGATTTCGTCGTCTTCCTCGGCGCCGGCAACATCACCCAATGGGCCTATGCGCTGCCCAAGGAACTCGGCGGGACCATCTCATGATGCGCGGCCAGGCGTTGATCGAGAAGCTTGGCGACCGGCTTGCCGGACTGCGCGGCCGCATCACGCCCAATGCCGAGATGGACAAGATCACCTGGTTTCGAGCCGGCGGGCTCGCGGACGCATTGTTCCAGCCGGCCGACGAGGACGATCTTGCCACGTTCCTGAAGGCGGTGCCGGAGGAAATTCCGCTGACCATCGTCGGCGTCGGCTCGAACCTGCTTGTCCGTGACGGCGGCATTGCGGGCTTTGTCATCCGGCTTTCGGCCAAAGGCTTTGGCGAGACCGAAGTAATTGCGCCGACCACGATCAAGGCGGGCGCCGCGACACCCGACAAGCGCCTTGCGGCCGTTGCCTACGAGGCAGGCATCGGTGGCTTTCATTTCTACCACGGCATTCCCGGCGCCATTGGCGGAGCGCTGAGGATGAACGCCGGCGCCAATGGCGTCGAGACGCGCGAGCGCGTGGTCGAGGTGCGGGCACTCGACCGCAAGGGCAATGTTCATACGCTGAGCAATGCCGATATGGGCTATGCCTATCGCCATTCAGCGGCGCCGTCCGGGCTGATCTTCACGTCGGCGCTGCTCGAAGGCATTCCTGAGGACAAGGCGGCGATCAAGGCCGCGATGGATGCTGTCCAGAACCATCGCGAGACCGTGCAGCCGATCCGCGAAAAGACCGGTGGCTCTACCTTCAAGAATCCTGAGGGCACCTCGGCCTGGAAGGAGATCGACAAGGCCGGCTGCCGCGGCCTGATGGTTGGTGGGGCGCAGATGTCGCCGATGCATTGCAACTTCATGATCAACACCGGAACCGCCACGGGCTACGAGCTTGAATATCTCGGTGAGACGGTGCGTGCGCGCGTGCTCGAAAGATCAGGTATCCGGCTGCAGTGGGAGATCAAGCGCATCGGTAATTTTCGGCCGGGCCATGCCGTCCAGGAATTTCTCGGGCAGTTGCTTTAGGCAAGCTGACCGCCGTTGCCTTTCGGAGTCATGAATTCACATTTTGCTGCCGTTTTTGCGGAAAGTGAATCCATCGGAATCGTAAGCACTTGCCAGCGAATCAACTCTCTGATTCTCTGCCCTGAAGCGTTTCCTGATTTGAGTCGTTTCGACGCGTTACTCGCGTTTCCGTCTGGGGGGGCAACCTGCCGGGAGACTCGGACTCAATGTTGCGGAAACACGGGAGCGAAGTTGCTCGGGCGCATTTGAGTGCGCGCGATGCTTTTCGGGCCATGCATGATGGTGCAGGCCTGCTGTGAGAGGAAATGACGGGGAATGACAAGCAAGCACGTGGCCGTCCTTCTGGGGGGATTCTCGTCCGAGCGGCCCGTATCCCTGTCGTCGGGCAAAGCCTGCGCCGATACGCTGGAGGGGGAGGGCTACCAGGTCACCCGCGTCGACGTCTCGCGTGACATCGGCTCGGTGCTCGCCGAGCTCAAGCCTGACGTCGTCTTCAATGCGCTGCACGGCCCCTTCGGCGAGGACGGCACCATCCAGGGCATCCTCGAGTACCTCGCCATTCCGTACACCCATTCCGGCGTGCTTGCCTCGGCGCTTGCGATGAACAAGGAACAGGCCAAGAAGGTCGCCAAGGCGGCCGGCGTTCCGGTGGCGGAATCGAAGGTGGCCAATCGCTTCGCCATCCAGAACAAGCACCCGATGAAGCCGCCCTATGTAGTCAAGCCGGTCAACGAAGGATCGAGCTTCGGCGTCGTCATCGTGCATGAAGGCCAGTCGCATCCGCCGCAGATCATCGGCTCGTCCGAGTGGAGATATGGCGACGCGGTGATGGTCGAGCGTTATGTGCACGGGCGGGAATTGACGTGCGCGGTGATGGGCGATGTGGCGCTCGGTGTCTGCGAGATCATCCCGACCGGCCATTCCTTTTACGACTATGATTCAAAATACGTCGCGGGAGGATCAAAACACGAATGCCCGGCAAAACTTTCACCGAATATTTACCAAAAAATACAGACACTGGCACTCAAGGCTCATCAAGCTATCGGCTGTCGGGGCGTTTCCCGGTCGGACTTCCGTTATGACGATCGTCACTCCGAAAACGGCGAAATTGTCTGGCTCGAGGTCAACACCCAGCCGGGCATGACGCCGACGTCTTTGGTGCCGGAAATCGCCGCGCAAGCGGGACACTCGTTCGGCGATTTGTTGAGTTGGATGGTGGAGGACGCTTCGTGTCTGCGTTGAAGTGGGGACAGGGCAACGGGAAGGGCGCGGCCGGGCCGGCGCTGTTCGGCATGCCGTTGTCGTTCGACCATTTCGTGCTGCCGCGCCTGCTCCGCCGGCCGGTGCGCGTGCTGGCGCGCCTCGGCGAAGGCGACTTCGAAGCGCCGCCCTATTGCGCTGCCATGCTGTCGGCGGCACTGCTTGTTTCGAGCAGTGCCTATGGCGCCTATCTCGGCGGATATTCCGACGCCATCGTCCAGAGTGTCACCGCCCGCACCGGCTTTGCCGTCGACCAGGTCAAGGTCGTCGGCAACCGCGAAACGTCCGAGATCGATATTCTCGACAGGCTGGAACTCGACGGCTGGACCTCGCTGATCGGCTTCGATGCCGAAGCCGCGCGCGAACGCATCACCACGCTACCCTGGGTCGAAGCCGCGGCAGTGCGCAAGGTCTACCCGCATACGCTGGAAGTGCGCGTCGAGGAGCGCGAGCCGTTCGCGCTGTGGCAGCAAGGCAGCGCGCTTTCGGTCATCGAGAAATCCGGCACCGTCATTGCGCCATTCTCCGGCGGCAAACAGATATTGCTGCCGCTGATCATCGGCACCGGCGCACCGGCCAAAGCGCCGGATTTCCTAGCCAAGATCAAGAATTATCCGGAGCTCGCCGCGCGGATCAAGGGCTATATCCGCATCGGCGAACGGCGCTGGGACCTCAAGCTTGAAAACGGCATCACGATCAAGCTTCCCGAAGACGGTGAGGATCAGGCGATTGCCGACCTGGTCAGGATGGATCACGAGAACGGGCTTTTGACGCGCGACATCGCCGCCGTCGACATGCGCCTTTCCGATCGTCTGGTCGTCCAGTTGACGCCGGAAGCGGCGACACAGCGCCAAGCCGCGCTCGACGAAAAGCCCAAGATGCTGAAGCGCAAGCCGGAGACGAAGATATGAGCTGGCTTGGCGGCAATAGCGATGCCTCGTCGCGCCGGTCCGGCATCCTGACGGTGCTGGATGTCGGCTCCAGCAAGGTCTGCTGCGTGGTGGCCAAACTCAAGCCGCGCGACGATGGCAAGCTGCTGCGCGGACGCTCGCATCGCGTCCAGGTGATCGGCATCGGCCACCAGAAATCGCAAGGCGTGAAATCGGGCGTCGTCATCGATCTCGACCGTGCCGAGCACGCCATCCGTCTTGCCGTCGACGCCGCCGAACGCATGGCGGGACTGACGGTCGATTCGCTGATCGTCAACATGACTGCCGGCCGGCTGAAGAGCGAGGCTTTTTCGGCCACCATCAATCTCGGCGGCCATGAGGCCGACGAGGCCGACATCAAGCGCGTGCTTGCCGCCGGCGCCAAGCAGGCGTTGCGGGCCGAGCGCGAGGTGATCCATTCGCTTCCCGTAGCCTTTTCGCTGGATGCCGAGCGCGGTGTGCGCGATCCGCGCGGCATGGTTGGCGACCAGCTTGGCGTCGACATGCACGTGCTGACAGGCGACGCAGCGCCCTTGCGCAATCTGGAGCTCTGCATCAACCGCTCGCATCTGTCGGTCGAACGCATGGTGGCGACGCCCTATGCCAGTGGGCTTGCTGCGCTGGTCGACGACGAGCTCGAAATGGGCGCGGCCTGCATCGACATGGGCGGCGGCACGACGACGATCTCGGTGTTTTCGGAAGGCAAGTTCGTCCATGGCGATGCCATCGCGATCGGCGGCAACCACGTCACGCTGGATATGGCCAAGGGCCTGTCGACCTCGCTCGATGCCGCCGAAAGGCTGAAAGTGATGCATGGCTCGGCGCTGCCTGGCAGTGCCGACGACCGCGACCTGGTTTCCATCCATCCGATCGGCGAGGACGGCGAGGTGCCGTTGCAGATCCCGCGCTCGGTGATGACGCGCATCATCCGCGCCCGCATCGACGAGACGCTGGAATTGTTGCGCGACCGGCTGAACAAATCCGGCTACGGCAACGCCGTCGGCAAGCGTGTGGTGCTGACCGGCGGTGCCAGCCAGCTTGCCGGCCTGCCAGAAGCAGCACGCCGCATTCTCGGCCGCAATGTGCGCATCGGACGCCCGCTTGGCGTGGCAGGCTTGCCCGAGGCGGCCAAGGGGCCGGCTTTCTCGACCCCGGTCGGACTTCTGATCTATCCACAGATGGCGAGCTTCGAGAGCCGGCCGGCGAAGGGAATTTCCGGTCTTCGGATGACCGGAACAGGCGGAAAACTGCATCGAATGAGTCAGTGGTTGAGAGACAGTTTTTAATTTTGACGGGGACAGCCCCATAGGCGGCCGCGGCGGCGAAGCGGCGGGAAAGGCAAAGGACGAAGACAATGACCATCAATCTGCAGAAGCCGGACATCACCGAGCTCAAGCCGCGCATCACCGTGTTCGGTGTCGGCGGCGGCGGCGGCAATGCCGTCAACAACATGATCACCGCCGGCTTGCGCGGCGTCGAGTTCGTGGTGGCCAACACCGACGCGCAGGCACTGACGATGTCGAAGGCCGAGCGGCTGATCCAGCTCGGCGCGCATGTCACCGAGGGTCTCGGCGCCGGATCGCAGCCTGAAGTCGGGCGCGCGGCGGCGGAGGAATGCATCGATGAGATCATCGATCATCTCTCCAACACGCATATGTGCTTCGTCACTGCCGGCATGGGCGGCGGCACCGGCACCGGGGCGGCTCCCGTCGTTGCCCGCGCTGCCCGCGAAAAGGGTATCCTTACCGTCGGCGTCGTCACCAAGCCGTTCCACTTCGAAGGCCAGCGCCGCATGAAGACGGCCGACATGGGTATCGAGGAACTGCAGAAATGCGTCGATACCCTGATCGTCATTCCCAACCAGAACCTGTTCCGGCTGGCCAATGACAAGACCACCTTCGCCGATGCCTTCGCCATGGCCGACCAGGTGCTCTATTCGGGCGTTGCCTGCATCACCGACCTGATGGTCAAGGAAGGCCTGATCAATCTCGACTTCGCCGACGTCCGCTCGGTCATGCGCGAAATGGGCAAGGCGATGATGGGGACTGGCGAGGCTTCGGGCGAGGGCCGTGCAATGGCCGCGGCGGAAGCCGCCATCGCCAACCCGCTGCTCGACGAGACCTCGATGAAGGGCGCCAAGGGCCTGCTGATCTCGATCACCGGCGGCCGCGACCTGACCCTGTTCGAAGTCGATGAGGCGGCAACCCGCATTCGCGAAGAGGTCGACCAGGATGCCAACATCATTCTGGGCGCCACTTTCGACGAGGAACTCGAAGGCGTTATCCGCGTGTCAGTGGTCGCCACCGGCATCGACAAATCGGCGGCCGAAATCGCTGCCGCGCCGATCGCCATCCGCACGGCTCCGCCGAAGGCGGCCAGCCGCCCGGCGGCCCAGGTCACGGAAATGCGCCCGGCGCCTGTCCAGCAACCGATCTATGAACCACGTGCTGCCGACCCGGTCGCCGAGGCCATTCAGCTCGCCGAGGCGAATGCGGCAGCGGTGGCGCAGGCCCGCCCGGCACCGGTCGCGCATGCGGAAGACTTCCGTCCGCAGAGCAAGATCTTCCAGGCGCCTCCGGCTCAGCCGCAGCCGATGATGCAGCCAGCGGTTCAGCAAGCGATGCAGCCTGCTCCGCATCGTGAAATGCCGCAGCCGGTTGCCGCAGCACCCCAGCGCATGCCGCGGGTCGAGGATTTCCCGCCGCAGGTGAAGGCCGAAGTGGAAGCCAAGGCGCGCCCGGCCGACCACGAAAACAGCGGCCCGATGGGCTTGCTCAAGCGCCTGACCAACGGCTTGACCCGCCGCGAAGAGGAGCCTGCAAGGCTGCAGCCGGCGCAGCCGCGCGAACCGAAACTGCGCCAGGCGCCGGCGGAAGTGCGCCGCCTTGCCAGCCAGGATCCGCAGCTTTACGCGCCGCGCCGCGGCCAGCTGGACGAGCAGGGCCGACTGACGCCGCAGAGCCGGGCTGTCCAGGAAGACGATCAGTTGGAGATTCCCGCCTTTCTGCGCCGACAGGCCAATTGATCTGTTAACGGTTCGTAACAGTTGTTAACAGGCGAGCAGGAGACTGTTCGCCTGTTAACGTTAAAAACGATTTCAGAACAAGGACTTATGAGGCGTTCCCTCCCGGGACCGCAGTTACAAAGAGTAAGAAACCGTGATTTGGAGTCTCCCTGCGGGATCATTATCTTCGCCACCGACCAAAGTCGGTTTGCTGGGAGTCTCGGGGAAGTGGCCCTGCCTGCCGATCAATCAAGAGCCGCGCCCTCAGGGCAGATGAAGCGGACCTAGGCAGTACGGGCTATGGGGATTGTTTTGCACGACTATCAGACGACACTTAAATCGCGCGCGACGCTGACTGGCATCGGCGTTCACAGTGGCAATCCGGTCACCGTCCATTTCCTGCCGGCGGATGCCGATACGGGTGTCGTCTTCCAGCTTTCGAATGCAAGCGGAAGCCACGAATTTCGCGCGCTCGTCTCCGAGGTCGGCGCCACCGATCTCTGCACCATGCTTGGCGATCCGCAAGGCGAGCACATTGCCACGGTCGAGCATCTGATGGCGACGCTTTTCGGGCTTGGAATCGACAATCTCGTCATCGAAATCGACGGCCATGAGGTGCCTATCCTCGACGGCAGCGCAGTGATGTTCGTCGAGGCCATTGACCAGGCAGGCATCGAAACGCTGCCGGTCAAGCGTCGCTACATCAGGGTGGTCAAGCCGGTTCGCATCGAGAACGGAGCCTGCTGGGCGGAGTTCAGGCCCTATGACGGCACGCGCTTCGAGATCGAGATCGATTTCGAAAGTCCGGCGATCGGGCGCCAGCTTTTTGCATCCGACATGAACGCCGACATTTTCCGCCGCGACGTCGCGCGGGCCCGCACGTTCGGTTTCATGAAGGACGTCGAGCGGCTGTGGGCGGCCGGCTATGCGCTCGGCTCCTCGTTGGAAAACTCCCTGGTGATCGGCGACGACAACCGCGTGATCAACATGGGAGGCCTGCGCTATCCCAACGAGTTCGCGCGCCACAAGACGATGGATGCGATGGGCGACCTGGCGCTCGCCGGTGCCCGGTTCATCGGCTGCTTCCGCTCCTATCGTGGTGGCCACAGGCTGAACGCGGCTGCGCTGCGCCGTCTCTTGTCGGACCGTTCGGCTTTCGAGATCGTCGAGACGACGCGCCGCGAGCGCGGGCGTACCGCGGAGATGAGCGCCGTCAACGCACCCCTCTATGCGCCCTGGATGATCTGATTCTTAAGGTCTTACGGCCCACATTGCGGTCAAGCTGTGTTGCATGGATGCATCACCGGCCGGCCAAATTACACAGCTTTCCAGGTGGCGCCAAACCGCCACAAAAATGTGCGATTGGCCGGGGATAGCGTTGCCGGGCAAGGCAATTATGGTTTATGGCTGCTGCCGTCGACTGAAATGACGCCGAAAGGGCGGAATCCAAACATGTTTTTCAAGCGAGTTGGTCAATCGAAGGCGCTGCGGCGGGCTGTTTTCCTGGCGCTTTCGGTGGTCGTTCCATCGCTGTTTCTGTCGGCCTGCATGTCGTCCGAGAAGGACGTCGATCTGTCGACCTATGTCGATCAGACCGAGCCGGCCGACGTGCTCTACAATCAGGGTCTCGCCAATCTGAATGCCGGGCGACTGCAGGAGGCAAGCCGCAAGTTTGACGCCGTCGACCGCCAGCATCCATATTCCGAATTCGCCCGCAAATCGATGGTGATGGGTGCCTTTGCCGACTACCGTCAGGGCAATTACGATGAGGCGATCGGTTCGGCCAAGCGCTACCTGACCCTGTACCCGTCGACCGACGATGCAGCCTATGCCCAATATATTATCGGGCTGAGCTACTACCGCCAGATCAAGGACGTCACCCAGGACCAGAAGGAAGCGCGTCTTACCGTGCAGACGATGCAGGACCTCGTGACGCGCTGGCCCACGTCCGAATATGCCGACGACGCCAAGGAGAAGATCCGCTTCGCCAACGATCAGCTCGCCGGCAAAGAGATGCAGATCGGCCGCTATTATCTCGAGCGCCGCGAATACATCGCAGCCGTCAAACGGTTCCGCAACGTGGTGGAGAACTATTCGAACACACGCCATGTCGAGGAGGCGCTGGCGCGTCTGACCGAGAGCTACTATGCGATGGGGCTAACGTCGGAAGCGCAGACCGCTGCGGCCGTGCTCGGCACCAACTATCCCGACAGCCAGTGGTACAAGGACTCCTACAAGCTCCTGCAGAGTGGTGGGCTCGAGCCGCGCGAGAATGCCGGATCGTGGATCTCCAAGGCCGGGAAGCTGATCACCGGCGCCTGAGCGGCGCGTCACCATGCTCTCCAGGCTGTCGATCCGCGATATCGTTCTGATCGAGAAGCTGGACATCGACTTCTCGTCCGGCCTTTCGGTGCTGACCGGCGAAACCGGCGCCGGAAAGTCCATCCTGCTCGACGCCTTGTCGCTGGCGCTTGGCGCCCGCGGCGACGCCTCGCTGGTGCGGCATGGCGCGGCACAAGGCCAAGTCATCGCCGTGTTCGACGTGCCGCGCAATCACGCGGCTCGCATGCTGCTTGCCGAGAATGCCATCGAGTACGACGGCGACATTATCCTGCGCCGCGTCCAGACGGCTGACGGCCGCACGCGCGTGTTCGTCAACGACCAGCCGTCCAGCGTGACGCTGATGCGCGACATCGGCCGTGCGCTGGTCGAGATCCACGGCCAGCATGACGAGCGCGCTTTGGTCGATCCCGGCGCCCATCGCGAGTTGCTCGACAGTTTCGGCGGTCATCTGGGTGCCGCGCGGGCAACCGGCGAGGCGTGGCGGCATTGGCGTACCTGTGAGCAGGAATTTTCACGGCACGGGGCCAAAGTCGAGGCAGCTGCCCGCGAGGCCGATTATCTGCGTGCGGCGGTCGCCGAATTGACCAGGCTCGATCCGCAACCGGGCGAAGAGACCGAGCTCGCCGAACTGCGCGCCTCGATGATGCGTGCCGAAAAGATCGCCTCGGAAATCCACGATGCGCAGGATGTGCTCTCGGGCCCGTCCTCGCCCTTGCCGCAGTTGGCCAGCCTGCTCAGGCGGCTGCAGCGCAAGGTGACGGAAGCGCCCGGCTTGCTCGAGGATGTCGTCAAGTCGCTCGACGAGGCGATGCTGTCGCTCGACGCGGCGCAGTCGGGCGTCGAAGCCGCACTGCGCGCCACCGAATATGATCCGCAGCGGCTGGAGAAAGCCGAGGAGCGGCTGTTTTCGCTGCGTGCCGCGTCGCGCAAGCACAGCGTCGCCGTCGACGACCTGGCACAATTGCGTGACACCATGGCGGCCGACCTTGCCGATCTCGACGCCGGCGAAGAGCGCCTGCATGCGCTGGAGACACAGGCTGCAGCGGCGCGCCAGGCCTATGACATTACGGCGGCCCAGCTGTCGTCGCTTCGCCATGCGGCGGCCGTCGGGCTGACCAAGGCGGTAATGGCCGAACTGCCGGCGCTGAAGCTCGAACGGGCCGAGTTCATCGTCGAGATCGCAAGCGATGCCGAGAGCCGCATGGAAGAAGGCATCGACCAGGTCGAGTTCTGGGTGCGCACCAACCCCGGCACCAGGCCCGGCCCGATGATGAAAGTCGCTTCCGGCGGCGAGCTTTCGCGCTTCCTGCTGGCGTTGAAGGTAGCACTCGCTGACCGGGGCTCGGCGCCGACCTTGGTCTTCGACGAAATCGACACCGGCGTCGGCGGTGCGGTTGCCGACGCCATCGGCCAGCGGCTGGCGCGGCTGGCAAAACGCGTGCAGGTGCTTTCGGTCACGCATGCACCACAAGTGGCGGCGCGCGCGGCGACGCATTTCCTGATCTCCAAATCGGGCGGGGCCGACCGGGTCTCGACCGGCATCGCCGAGATGGACCGGGCGGCGCGGCAGGAAGAGATCGCACGCATGCTCGCCGGCGCCACCATCACCGACGAGGCGCGCGCGGCGGCCGAGCGGCTGCTGCGGGAGAACACCGCTGCAGCCTAGAGCGGTTCATCGTTTCACGGAAACGCCGAACCGCTCTACTTCTTTGTTTTGCGCAATTCCGGACGGAAAACCGTTTCACACTTTTCCCGGAATTGCTCTAGACGAGTTCGTTTCCGGCGCTCGTGACCTGAGTCAGGGTCTGGCGCCATCCTGCTGTTCAGGAATGATTTTCCGTGCCTGGTCTCTCCCTCGTGAGAGAATCCTGCTCTATTGTGTCGCGCCACCGTGGAGGGAGCAGTGCATGGACGAAAAACCAGTCGATTCGCTCAGCGAAAGCGAGGCGGCAAGCGAGTTGAAGCGGTTGGCGCAGGAGATCGCCGAGCACGACCGGCGCTACCATGGCGAGGACGCGCCGATAATCACGGATGCGGAATATGACGCGCTGACGCGGCGCAACCTCGCCATCGAACAGCGCTTCCCCGCTTTGGTGCGTGAGGATTCGCCCTCACGCAGGGTCGGCGCGCCGCCGGCGGAAGGCTTTGCCAAGGTGCGCCACGCGGTGCCGATGCTCAGCCTAGCCAAGGCCTATACCGACCAGGACGTCGCGGACTTCATCGAACGGGGCCGGCGATTCTTTGACCGCGACAAGGATCTGAACATCGCCTTCACGGCGGAGCCGAAGATCGACGGGCTATCGGCTTCCCTGCGGTATGAAGGCGGTGTGTTCGTGCAGGGAGCAACGCGCGGCGACGGCGTCGTCGGCGAGGACATCACCGCCAATCTCAAGACCATCGCCGATATTCCCAAGACCTTGAAGGGATCGGACTGGCCCGAGGTCATCGAAATACGCGGTGAGGTCTATATGACCTACGCGGAATTTGAGGCGCTGAAGCAACGTTCGGCGGCGATAGGCGGCCAGGATTACGTCAATCCGCGTAACACGGCGGCCGGGTCGCTCCGTCAGAAGGACCCGTCCGTTACCGCCAGCCGCAACCTCAAATTCTTTGCCTATGCCTGGGGCTATACGACGAAGGATCCGGCTCCGACCCAGTACGATTCGGTGCAGAAGTTCGCGGAGTGGGGGTTCAAGGTCAGTCCGCTGATGGTCCGAGCAAAATCGGTCGAGGAACTGGTCGCGCACTATCACCTAATCGAGACCCAGCGCTCATCGCTCGGCTACGACATCGACGGCGTCGTCTACAAGGTCGACCAGCTGGAATTGCAGCGCAGATGGGGCTTTGTCACCGGCGAACCACGCTGGGCCATTGCCCACAAATTTCCGGCCGAACAGGCGATGACGACCGTGCTCAGGATCGACATTCAGGTCGGCCGTACCGGTACGCTGGCGCCCGTTGCCCGGCTTGCGCCCGTCACGGTCGGCGGCGTCGTGGTCGAAAACGTCACGCTTCACAACGAAGACTACATCAAGGGTCTGGACAGCAACGGCCAGCCGATCCGCGACGGCTATGACGTGCGTATCGGCGACACGGTGGTCATCCAGCGGGCAGGGGACGTCATTCCGCAGATCGTCAGCGTCGTCGCCGACAAGCGGCCGACTGATGCCGTGCCCTACGAATTCCCGCACAAATGTCCGATCTGCGGCTCGCCGGCAACGCGCGAGATCAACGAGAAGACCGGCAAGGAAGATTCCCGCCGACGTTGCACCGGCGAACTGATCTGTCCTGCGCAGGCCGTCGAAGGATTGCGCCACTTTGTGTCGCGCGGCGCCATGGATATCGAAGGCCTGGGCGCTGAAAACATAGACCTGTTCTTCAATGCCGGGTTGGTCAAGACAGCCGCCGATATCTTCACTCTCCGGGACCGCCGTCCCGCCGTCACCAAGGCGCTGGCGGAGCGACGGGAGGAGCAGGCCAGGCAGCGCGAGGCCGCATCGGGCAAAACGCGCAAGAATGTACGCAGCGTCGAGGAACGCAACTATGACGGCCTCGACAAGCTCTTCGCTGCCATCGACGCCCGCCGCGAACCGGAACTTGATCGCTTCATCTTCGCGCTGGGCATCCGCCATATCGGCGAAACGACGGCCGCTGTGCTTGCCCGAACCTTCTCGACGATCGAGGAGTTGATCCGCATCGGCAAGGAGACGGCAGCGGCAGCCGATCCACACACCGTTTTTCCTTCGATCAACGGCATCGGCGATACGGTGATAGGCGCCCTTCGCGATTTCTTCGGCAATGAACGCAACGACGCCGTGCTTGAAGCGCTGCTCACACAGATCCACCCGAAGCCGTACATTGTGAACGTCTCAGCCAATAGTGCGGTCGCCGGCAAGACAATCGTGTTTACAGGCACGCTGGAAAAGATGACGCGCCCGGAGGCCAAGGCGATGGCTGAACGTCTCGGCGCGAAGGTCGCCGGCTCGGTTTCCGCGAAGACCGATCTCCTGGTGGCAGGGCCAGGCGCCGGTTCCAAGCTGAAGGAGGCGACCAAATTCGGCATCGAGGTGATCGACGAAGACACCTGGCTGCAGCGGATTGGCAAGGGCGGGTGATGGCGGCTGCGTTCAACGGTTTTGGGCAAAAGGCCATTCCCTTCCTCAAGGCGCTGGATTTTCATCAGAGCCGGGAGTGGTTTTTGGAAAACCGCGACCTTTTCGAGCGCGACCTGCGCGATCCCTTCGGCGATCTGGTCGAGACGCTCTCCGAGCGCTTCACGGCCGCGGGGCTCGGCCTGCGCGGCGACCGCAAGAAGTCGCTGTTCCGGATTAACCGCGACGTGCGTTTCGCCAAGGACAAACGGCCTTATAACCGGCATTTGTCGGCGATCCTTTCGCCCGACGGCACCAAGATGGAACAGGGCGTGTTTTACGTCCATATCGGGCTGGAGCGCTGCTTTGCCGCCGTTGCCTGGTGGCAGCCCGGACCGGAGCTATTGCTGGCGCTGCGCAACGCGATCGCGAAGCGGTCCGCTGAATTCCGCAGCCTCGTTGCGGCGCTGAAGAAGAACGGCCTCGAGTTCGACCCGGACGGCTGCATGAAGCGCACGCCGCGCGGCTTCGAGCATATCGCCGAGCCCGATCTCGCTGCCGCGATCCGCAACCGGCATTTTGCCGTCCGGCACGCAATCGAGCCGGCGGATATCTACGGAGCTGGATTGGTCGACGAGCTTGTCGACTTCGCCATGCGGGCAAAACCGCTGCTCGACTGGGGCAGGGCGATCGAAGGCAAGGCTTCGCCGCGCTAGGCTCGGAAGGGAGCTTGCCGCGACGCTTCAGCCATCATTTCCGCTGATCGTTTGCCTCAAGCAAATTGGTGTGACAAGCCGGGCCGCTCTCTCTACATACGGCCGTTCCCAAGGAGCGATCGATGTCGGCGGAAGCAATCTCCGAAAACGGAGCGAAAAGCGATTTCTGGGACGGCGTGCGGCTCAGCATGCCCGTCGTGGTGGCGTCGGCGCCGTTTGCATTACTATTCGGGGCGCTCGCCGTCGACAACGGGTTTTCCGTGCTCGAAGCGTTCCTGATGAGCGCAACGGTGTTCGGCGGCGCCAGCCAGATGGTGGGCATCGAGCTGTTCGGCCAGCATGTCGCGCCGTGGCTGATCGTGCTGTCGATCTTCGCGGTGAATTTTCGCCATGTCCTCTATTCGGCTGGCATCGGCCGGCGCATTGCGCATTGGCCGCTGGTGCAGCAGGCGATAGGCTATTTTGTGCTGACCGATCCGCAGTTCGCGGTGGCCGAGCGCAAGGCGGAGGCCGGCGAGACCGTCGGGTTTACCTGGTATATGGGGCTTGGGCTGCCGGTCTATGTGTTCTGGGTGATTGAAAGCGCGCTCGGCGCGATGTTCGGCAAGCTTATTCCCGACACCCACGCGCTGGGCATCGACTTCCTGCTGCCGATCTATTTTCTCGGCCTGGTCATGAGCTTCCGTAAGCGGCCGCTGTGGCTGCCGGTGGTCGTCGCCAGCGCTGCCGCCTCCATCATTGCATACAAAACGGTCGGCTCGCCCTGGCATGTCTCCATCGGCGCGCTGGCCGGCGTGCTGCTCGCCGTCATCCTGCCGCCCCGCCACAGCGGCGTGGAGGCACGGCCATGAGCACGACCTTGTGGATCATCATCGCCGCTTCGATCGCAACCTATCTGACCCGCATCGGCGGTCATCTGGTGATCTCACGCTTCGACCATATCCATCCGCGCGTCGAAGCCGGGCTGAACGCCGTGCCGGCGGCGGTGCTGACCACGCTGGTGGCGCCGGCGGCGCTCAGCGCCGGGTCGGCGGAATGGGCAGCCTTGATCGTCGCCGGCCTTGTCTCACTGCGCGGCGGCCTGATGGCGATGTTCCTGGCGGGTGCTGCCGTGCTGATCCTCGCGCGGCAGCTCGTCGGCTGATCGACTTTTGCCTTGGCGGCGAGAGCACACATGCGCTTTACCGCAGCGACTATTGCCGCGCCGACCCGCGACAGGCTCAGCCGGATCGCCTCCGCTCTCTCCTGGTGGGCGCAACGCACGGCGTCGCTATAGAGTGCTTCGCGCTGCTTCGGCGTCAATGCGCTTAGATCGATCGGCTGGATGCCGAAGGGCTCACGCGACATTTCCATCTCCCCTGGTTTGCCGTGTTGATCGGCAGCTACACCGGCGATTTACGGGAAAGGCATAATCAGTTAAAATGAATAATTAAGATCGTTATGTTCTCCAGGAGAGATGTATGGATTTGACCGATCTGCGCATCTTCCGCACGGTGGTGCGTGAGGGCGGAATCACCAGGGCGGCGGAAAAACTGTTTCGCGTGCAGTCGAACGTGACCACACGCATCCGGCAGCTCGAGGAGGATCTCGGCGTGCAGCTGTTTATCCGGGAGGGCAAGCGCCTGCACGTATCGCCGGCCGGTCACAAATTGGTCGGCTATGCGGATCGGCTGCTGGCGCTTGCGGAGGAGGCGCGAACGGCGATGCTCGATCCACGCCCGCGCGGCACGCTTCGCCTAGGTGCTATGGAGAGCACCGCCGCGGCACGGCTTCCAAGTCTGCTCGCCGATTATCACGCACGTTATCCCGAAGTGGAAATCCAGTTGCGCACCGGCAATCCGCAGGTTCTCGCGACCGCCATGCTTGCCGGCGAACTCGATGCAGCGTTCGCAGCCGAGCCGATCGCTGACGTTCCGTTCGAAAAGCTGCCCGCATTCCACGAGCAGCTGGTCATTGTCTCGGCGGCATCGCGCGTTTCGGTCGAAGACCACCTGGACATGCCCAAAACCATGATAGCCTTCGAGCACGGCTGTCCGCACCGCAAGCGGCTGGAACAATGGTATGCGCGCAGAGGGTTCATGGCCGAGAAAACCATCGAGCTTGGTTCATACCATGCCATCCTTGGTTGCGTGGTGGCTGGCATGGGCATAGCGCTGATGCCGAAAAGCGTGCTTTCGGGTTTCCCGGAAAGCCGCTGGCTAAAGCTGCACGAACTGCCCTCTGACGAAGACAACGCCGTCACGGTGTTGTTCTGGCGCAAGGGAGCCGGTTCTCCCAACGTCACCGCTTTGCAGGGACTGCTTGCGGAGCAAAGCCTGCCAACCGGCGTTGCCGCCGGCGCTATTGCTTGAGGTCGTGCGGCAGCGGGGCGGTTGCTTTTTCCAGCCAGGCCAGCGTCTCGCCGTCGAGCATCGGTCCGATCTCGGCCAGTACGCGGGCATGGTATTCGTCAAGCCAATGCAACTCGTCGCGGGTTAAAAGGTCCGACCGGATCAGCCGCTTGTCGATCGGAGCCAGCGTCAGCGTCTCGAAGCCGTGCATGGCGATGTCGCCGCCCTCGATTGCCTCGGCCGGTGTCACCAGAATCAAGTTCTCGATGCGGATGCCGTAGGAACCTTCCTTGTAATAGCCGGGCTCGTTGGAGAGGATCATGCCGGCCAGCAGCTTTTCGGTACCGGTCTTGGCGATACGCTGCGGGCCCTCATGCACGGCAAGATAGGAGCCGACACCGTGCCCAGTGCCATGGGCGAAATCGCAGCCGTGTCTCCATAGCGCCAGGCGCGCCACTGCATCGATTTCGGAGCCGCGCGTGCCCTGGGGGAAGCGCAGCATGGAGATGCCGATCATGCCTTTCAGCACCAGCGTGAAGCGCTCGCGCATCTCCTCGGTTGGCGCGCCAATCGGAACCGTGCGGGTAATGTCGGTGGTGCCGTCCTGGTACTGCCCGCCGGAATCGAGCAGGAACAGTTCGCCATCCCCCACCTTGCGATTGGTGGCGCGGGAGACGCGGTAGTGCATGATGGCGCCGTTAGGACCAGCGCCGGAGATGGTATCGAACGATACGTCGCGCAGCGGCATCTGCGTTTCTTCGCCGGTCTGACGGCGCGTCTCCTCAAGCCTGGTCACAACGGCGATTTCGTCGAGCGTGCCGGGCTTCTGGCGGTCGAGCCAGCACAGCAGCTTGGCGACCGCGGCGCCGTCGCGGCGATGTGCGGCGCGTGCGCCGGCGATCTCAGCTTTGTTCTTTGTTGCGCGTGGAATGCGGGCCGGATCGGCCGTGGCAATGACGGTGCCGCCATTATCCTCGACCAGCATTCTGAGCTTGTCCGCCGCGAGAACCGGGTCCAGCGCGATCTTTGCGCCGCCCTTGGCCCGGGTGACGATTGCCGATTCGAATTCACCTGGTTCGTGCAATTCGGCGAGCTGCGTCAGGTAGGCCGCGACGGTGCGCGAAAACTTGCGCTGGTCCATGAAAAGCAGATGCGAGCCGTCGGCGGCGAGCACGGCAAAGCCGAGCGCCAGCGGTGTGTGCGGTACGTCGCCGCCGCGGATGTCGAAGGCCCAGGCAATGGAGGAGGGGTCGGTCAGCACGGCATGGGTGGCGCCGTCCTTCTCGGTGGCCGCCGCCAGCCGCACCAGCTTGTCCTTGGCCAGTTCGCCGGCAAAGCCGATCGGGTGGATCTCGACCGGCGCCAGTGGCGGCCCGGGCTGGTCCTGCCAAATGGCGTCGATTGGATTCTCTTCGAGCGGCACCAGTATCGCGCCTGATTTCTCGGCCGAGGCCTTCAGCGCCTTGACGTCACTGATCGTATGGAGCCACGGATCGAAGCCCAACCGCACGCCCTTGCCGAGATTGTCGTTGATCCAGTTGGCCGGCGGGTTGTCGACAAGGCTCTCGATCGAAAAGATGTCGAGATCGACCTCCTGGCGCACCTGCAGCGTGTAGCGCCCGTCGACAAACATGACGGCGCGCTCGCCAAGCACAATGGCGACGCCGGCCGAGCCGCTGAAGCCGGTCAGCCATTTCAGCCGTGCCGAGCGGTCGGCGACATATTCGCCCTGGTGCTCGTCGGCACGGGGCACGATGAAGCCATCCAGCCCGTTCGCCGCCAACCATCGGCGCAGCATTGCCACGCGCGGCTTGCCAACGGCCGGATCGCCGGCGGAATCGAAGGTCTGGAACATGTAGGCTCTCCTCGAATGCTGGCGCGACCGTAGCGCATGACCTCGAAAATCGGAATCGATTTTCGGACCGATCATTCCCGGTTGCTGCGTGTCTCTTTGCGCATGGACGCCATGCAGAATCGGCGATTTCAAAAAGCGTCAGCAGAGCTTACCCCCTTCACGTGGAGGAAAGAGTCCTATTGCCCTGCAAAGGAGACCGTCATGTCCACGATTTCACCTAGACGCGGATTTTTCAGAAACGCTGTGAAAGCGCTGATCGAAGCTCGCCAGCGCGAAGCGAGCCGGTATGTGAGCGGCGTTCTGCTTGGCTTTGACGACGAAACGCTGAAAGCTCACGGCTACGATCGCGAACAGCTGAAGAAAGCGGCGAACTCGCGCTAGGTCCGAGCTGATTCCGGCTTGCGTTGAAGGCGCTGCGCCTCAGCGCTTGAGGTGAATCGTCACCCAGCCCTCGCGGTGCAAGGTGCGGACGTGCCGGAATTTCTGGCCGACATAGGCCGCGATTACCGCATCGCGCTGGCGCTCGAGGATGCCCGACAAAACGATCGAGCCACCGAGCGCCATATGTCCGGCCATTTGCGGCGCCAGACGCATCAGCGGCCGCGCCAATATGTTGGCGACGATCAGGTCGAAGGGCGCACGCGCGGCAAAGATCGGATGATGAAAACCGGGCGCCGCCACCGTTTCAATGAGCCCCTTGACCTGGTTCAGTCGCGCATTGGCGGCGGCCACCTTGACGGCGACCGGGTCGATGTCGGTCGCCAGCACCGGTATATGCGCGAGCTTGGCCACCGCGATGGCGAGCACCGCGCTGCCGGTGCCAAGGTCGAGCGCGTTGCGCGGATGCTCGCGCTGTATGACCTGCTCCAGCATTTCGAGGCAGCCGGCGGTGGTGCCGTGATGGCCGGTACCGAAGGCAAGGCCGGCCTCGATCTCGATGGCGAGTTCGCCGCTGTGGCGCTTCCTGCGGTCATGCGCGCCATGGACGAAGAAGCGCCCGGCCCGAACCGGTTTCAATCCCTCCAGCGAGCGCGCCACCCAGTCGATGTCGGGCAGCGCTTCGCGCGCTATCGGTTTCGACAGCGACAGTCCGGCAAGGATGTCCCTAAGCCGCGCCTCGACCGCATCGACGTCGTCGTCGGCATAGAGCGATACTTCGTGGATGTCGCGGTCCTCGTCGACCTCGAGCACCGCAATCGGCAGGCCCTCATCGTCGAATGCCGCACCGAGCGCCGCAAAGATGCGGTCAGCCTCGATCTTGCCCGCGGTGAAATACAAACGCGTCTGCGTCATTACCGGATGTGTCAACCTTCCGCCGCCAGCCGTTTGAGCTTGGCGATGGCGGCATCCGGGCTTTCGCCATAGGCAATGGTGCCGGCGAAATCGCCCTTGGCGTTGAGCAGCAGCACCGAAGCAGTGTGGTCCATCGTGTAGTCGCCGTCGTTCGTGTCGACTTTCTTCCAGTAGATGCCGAAGGACTTGGCCATGGCGTGGACCTTGTCGGGATCGCCTGATATGCCGAGGATGCGATCGGAGAAATTGCTGACATAGGTGTTCATGATTTCGGGCGTATCGCGCTCCGGGTCGACCGTAACGAAATAGGCACGCAGGTTCTTGCCGTCGTCGCCCATCGTCTTCAGCCAGCCGGCCAACTCGAAAAGCGTGGTCGGGCAGACTTCCGGACAGTGCGTGAAGCCGAAGAAGACGACGCTGGGGTGGCCGCGAAAGGCGGCTTCGGTGACCGGCGCGCCCTTCTGGTCGACCAGCGTGAAAGGTGCTCCGAACGGCTCGCCGCCATAGTGTCCGCGGTACCAGTCGAAGGTGAGCCAGCCGATTCCGGCGGCCATCAGGACGAGAATACCGACCAGAATTGAACGCATCATCAGTGAAGTCCGTCGTTATTTCCATCGGGCGCCGGGTTGGCGCCGTGAAGGCCCTGGCTTGGCGAACACTCTTAGCGGTTCGGTCGCGCCGACGCAAAGATGTCGCGTTGCCGCAACCGGCAATCCTGTGGGAGGCGATCTGCTTGCAAAGCGCTGCCGTTCGTCCCACCTGAGGTCGGCAAAATTCGAACCGCAGGAGGCCTCTTTGCGAAAACTGATTGGCGGCGCGTTGGCCGCATGCCTTGTCATTGGCGCCGGCGCGGCCGCCGCCGAGGAAGTCGGCAAGGTCGGCGTAGATTGGCTCGGCAACGATATCATCGTCGAGGCGATCAAGGATCCGAAGGTCGAGGGCGTGACCTGCCACGTCTCCTATTTCGACCGTGGCGTGATCGACCGCCTGCAGAAAGGCAACTGGTTCGAGGACCCGTCCGATTCTTCGATCTCCTGCCGCCAGACCGGGCCGATCACCATTGGCGACATCGACATGAGCGAGGCCGGCGAGGAGGTGTTCAAGCAAGGCATCAGCCTGATCTGGAAGAAGCAGGTGGTGAACCGCATCTACGACAAGGCCAACGAGACCCTGATCTACCTGTCGCATTCACGCCAGGTGCAGGACGGCTCGGCAAAAATGTCGGTCACCACCGTGCCGCTCTACGGCCAGAACGTGGTGTGGACCAGCGGCAAGCCGAAATAGAGACTTAAGGTGCTACAGGGTCCTCGGCGCGTCCAAACGGATGCGCGGCGCTGCACTCGGCTTGCGAGACTATCCGCGCGGGCGTAAAGCGCGCGCATGGACCGTCCCGAACACCTTGTCCTGAAAGATCCCGAGCCGCGCATCCATCCGACGGCGGAGCTGAAGGCGTGCAAGCTTGGACGCCACGCGTCGATCGGCGAGCGGGTCATCCTGCGCGAGGTGACGGTCGGCGACTTCTCCTACTTCGAGCGCCACGCCGAGGCGATCTATACGACGATCGGCAAATTCTGCTCGATCGCCGCCAACAGCCGCATCAATGCGCTGGAGCATCCGGTCGAGCGGCTGACGCAGCACAAAATCAGCTATCGGCCCAACGAGTACTTCCGCTGGCTGGGTGTCGATCAGGCATTCCGCGACCGGCGGCGGGCGAGAGCCGTCAGCATCGGCCATGATGTCTGGATCGGCCATGGCGCCGTGATCATGCCTGGCATAGTGATCGGCAACGGCGCGATCGTCGGTGCCAATGCGGTGGTGACGCGAGACCTGCCGGCCTATGCAATCGTCGCCGGCGTTCCGGCCAGGCCATTGCGGCAGCGCTTCAGCGCGGGAACTGCGGCCCGGATCGAACGTCTTGCCTGGTGGGACTGGCCGCTCGAGAAACTGGCCAGGGCAGTCCCCGACATGCAGGCCTTGCCCATCGAGGCTTTCCTCGACCGCTGGGAAAACGGCGCCGCCTGACTTCGGGCGTATCTGCAAGCGGTCCGACGGCCTGCGCGATCTGCTCCTCCAACAATGTACCCGCGACCTTCCGCTACGAGGGAACCAGGAGCGGCTGCCAACTGTTTCTGCAGACACAATGAACTCGGCTTCCGTCCGGGTTCGTCGCCCGGCTGTTGAGGGAGTTTGAATGATTGAGAAGCTTTTCACCAGGATCGCCAACAACGTCGCCCATTTTGCCGGCCTGCCGCCGACGTTTGCCGTCTGTTTCCTGATCATCGTCGTCTGGGCGGCAAGCGGGCCGATGTTCGGCTTTTCGGACACCTGGCAGCTCGTCATCAACACCGGCACGACGGTCGTCACCTTCCTGATGGTGTTTCTCATCCAGAACACCCAGAACCGCGATGGCGCTGCGATCCAGGCGAAGCTCGACGAATTGATCCGGGTCAGCACAGCCCAGAACACCTTCATCGGTATCGAACACCTGACTGAGACCGAGGTCGAAGAGATCCGCAAGAAATGCGAACAGGCAGCGAAGCGGCATGATCAGAAGCTTGCCGAGTTGGCAGCCGAGAAAGCCATGGCGAAGAAGCGGAACACGAAGAAGCACGCGGCGGCGTGATATAAAGGTCCGGCGCATACCTGCGAAGATCGGATCCGATTCTTTGCTACGGTGATCTTCGGTTCGGGATCATGCGGTGCGTGTCATGAATGCCGCGAAAGCATCTTTGTAGTCCGGGTGCCAGCGCGACAGGGCAGGGCGGTTCTCGATGAGGTCGCCAATCGCCCAGGCCATGCGCTTTTCGTCCATGGACCGGGTCGCCTCGTTGTCGGGGCACAGGATGTAGAAATCGCCACGTAGTAGCGAGGCCAGCATGAAGTCGATGACCTGCTCGCCGGTCCAGGCGCCGGCCGGCTTTTCGGTCGCACCTTCGGTCAGGCCGGTAAAAGTGAACCCGGGGATAAGCAGATGCGCCGCGACACTGGCGCCCGGCTCGTTGCGCAGCGCGTGTGCAAGGCCCTCGGTATAGGTCTTCACGCCAGCCTTGGAGACGTTGTAGGCGAGGTTGCCGGGCGGCGTGGTAATGCCTTGCTTGGAGCCGGTGTTGACGATCAGGCCGGGCTTTCCCGCCGCCAGCATGCGTGGCGCGAACGCCTCTACGCCATGCACGACACCCCAGAAATTGATGTCCAGCAGTCGCTTCCAGGCGTCATGGTTCTCCCAGGGCTTGCCGGGGTTGTTGCCGACGCCGGCATTGTTCATCAGCAGCGACACGTCGCCGAAAGTGCCGGATGTCCTTTCGGCGAGGCGGTCGAGTTCGTCGGCTTTCGAAACGTCGGTGGCAATGGCAATCACGGCGCTGTCGCCGGCGATGGCGGCGACGGCGCGCCGGGCCTCATCGAGGCGTGCGCCGCCAATATCGACCAACACGATGTTCATGCCCATCGCCGCCAGCCGTTTGGCCGCGGCAAGGCCGATGCCGCTGGCCGCGCCGGTGATGACGGCGACATTGCCGGAGGCAAGTGCGGGCAGGGCGGTCTGGATCTCGGCGTCGGTGGTCATGATTTTCTCCTGTTCTGGCCGCGGCGAACTTAGCGCGGAAAGAGGCTCGCGCAAGCCGGTGCCGGCATCTTCGGGTTGACCGCATCGGCGGGCGCTGCGCATGCTGATATCGAAAAGGAGACCTGACGATTGACCGACTGGATCGAGATCCTGAAAGAACAGACCGCCACCGGCGACCAGATGAGCCGCGAGGTGCCACAAATGCTCGCCAATCCCGACATCAGCGAAGCGCAAGTTATGACGCTGTTTTCGGCGCTCGAAAAACAGGCCGAATTCGTCGAAAAGCTGCGCATGGCGCTGGAAAAATTCGGCCATGATTTTTCAGTGATCAAGGCGGCCGAGCGGCTGGAGGAGCGCTACGCCGACCTTGCCGCTTCGGTAGCGGAAAAGCTGAAAGCAATGCGAGGCTAGAGGGGGCCTATTTCTCGATCAGCCGCTCGAAGCGCCTGTCCGGCACGAACCAGATCATCGCCACCAGGACATAGATCGAGACACCGATCCAGTGATTGACGAAGGTCAGCGCGATGGCGGAAAGATAGAGGACCAGCGAGATCTTTCCCTTGAGGTCATTGCCCAACGCCCTGGCGAAGAGAGTCTCATTGCCGTGCAGTCGATGCAGGGCCATGGTGAGGATGTTAAAGCCGATGGCGCAGAGCGCCAGGTCGACGCCATAGACGGCAACCGGCACCGGCGCGAAATGGTTCTCACCCATGAAGGCTGTCGTCGCCGGCATCAGCGATAGCCAGAACAGCAGGTTGAGGTTCGCCCACAGCACGCGGCCGTCGACCCGCTGCACGGTATGGAACATGTTGTGCAAATTGTTCCAGTAGATGCCGACATTGATGAAGGACAGCACATAGCTGAGGAAGATCGGCCAGAGTGGTGCCAGCGCGGAAAAATCCTCGCCATGCGGCACCTTCAATTCCAGCACCATGATGGTGATGATGATGGCGACCACGCCATCGGTGAATGCCTCGACTCGTCCCTTGCCCATGAATCTCCCCTGACAATCCGCTGAAGTTAAAAGAGGATCTCGCTCAGCGCCATCGGCAAAGCTGCCAAACTTGTCAGGAGCAAGCCGGGGGGGGGGAACGGCTGACGCGAAAAAGGCGTTAGGATGTCAGATCCCGAACAGCAAAAGGTCGAAAAAATGACAGCTCACGCTCAAGTCATGACGCGCGATCACGAACTCGGCGGCCGCGCTGCAGCGGCCGCCGTGGCCGCCATGATTGCGGCTCTTTTCGCCGGCAGCACGGCGCTGACGCCGCTTTACATCATCTACAAGCAGCTCTTCGGCTTCTCGCAGATCACTTTGACGCTGGTCTACGCCGTCTATGTCATCGGCAATCTGGCAGCGCTTCTGATGTTAGGGCGTGTGTCCGATGTCATCGGGCGCCGTCCAATGGCATTGGCCGGGATGGCGGTGGCCGTCGTCAGCGCGGTGGTTTTCCTCTTCGCCGAAAATGTCGCCTGGCTCGATATCGCCCGAATTCTGAGCGGACTGGGAATCGGCGTTGGCGCGGGCACCGGCACCGCCTGGCTCGCCGAATTGCTCCCGACCGACGACAAGTCACAGGCGGCGACGATTGCCACCAGCACCAATTTTCTCGGCCTCGGCCTCGGTGCGCTGGGGGCCGGGTTGCTCGCCGAATACGCGCCCTGGCCGCTCAGGCTGACATTCGTCGTCTACCTGGCGATGCTCGCGACTGTAACCCTGCTGGTCTGGCGCACGCGGGAAACCGTTTCGCGGCCGGGGAAACTGGCTGACGTTTCGATGCGACCGCGGCTTTCCGTGCCCGATGACATCCGCGCAAGTTTCGTTGCGCCGGCGGTGACCGGCTTTGGCGCAATGGCGCTGGTCGGCTTTTATGCAGCACTCGCACCGAGCATTTTGGCGCAGCAACTGCAGGTAACCAACCATGCCGAAGCCGGCGCTCTGTTCTTTGAATTGGCAATCGTGACGGCCGCCACCATTGTAGCGACGGCACGTCTTTCGAGCCGAGCCGCGATGTTCGCGGCACTTGCGCTGATGATCCCAACCGTCGCACTGGTCGTTGCGGCGCAGGTCTTCGCCTCGATGGCCATAATGATTGCCGGGACCGCCTTGTGCGGCGGGGCGGCAGCGCTCGGCTATCGCGGCGGCTTGCAAGTGGTGAACGAGATCGCGCCGGCGGACCGGCGCGCCGAAGTCGTCTCGGCCTTCTTCATCTGCTGTTTTTGCGGCAACGCGCTGCCGGTCATCGGCATCGGCGTTCTGTCGACGGTGGCAGGTGCGACCGTGGCAAGCCTGGCCTTTGCCGGCATGATTGTCGTCTTTTCCCTGGTCGCTCTCGGGTTTGGCGCGAAATACGCGCGCTGAGCCGACCTTTCAGCCGTTCGGTGTCTCGGGCGAAAGATGCGCGCGCTGGCGCGGTACGCCGAGGCCGGTATCCGGCGGTTCGCCGGCAGCCGGCCGGCTCTCGATCATGTGCAGGCTGCGCCAGCGGCCGAAGCGATAATAGGCCGCGGCCAGCACGAGCGAGGTTATAGAGCCAGCCGGAAAGCTCCACCACAGAGCTTCCTCGCCGATCACGCTTCGGAAGAAATAGGCGAAGCTGGTGCGCACCAGCAGCACCGAGATCACCAGGATGATCAGCGGCGGCATCACCGCGCCGGTGGCACGCACGGTGGCGAAGAGCACGATGGTGATGCCGAACAGGATGAAGGACCACGACGCGATCTTGTTGATGTGAGTGGCGATCTCGATTGCTGCACTGTCGCTGCCAAGGAAGAGGCTGAGCACCGCGCGATCGAATACGAACAGCAGCGCGACGAGCATGCCGGTGAGCACAAGGTTGAAGCCGACGCCGGAGGCGGCGATGCGTCCAATCCGGTCCCAGCGCCCGGCGCCGACATTTTGCGCCGCCATGGACGACACCGCGGCGCCGATGGCGAGCGCCGGCATCTGGATATAGGTCCAGAGCTGTGCGGCTATGCCGTAGGCAGCCGCGACCTGCGAGCCGTACGAGTTGACCATGCCCATCACCGTCAGCGCCGCGGCCGAAACGACGATCATCTGCAGGCCCATCGGCACGCCCTTGAAGACGACAATGCGCAGCAGCGCCGGGTCCGGCCGCAGCAGAACGAGATTGGCGCCGGCCAGCCGCAGCGGGTGCTTGCGCGCATAAAGCACGATCAGGATGGCAACCACGCTTACCGTCTGGCCGATCAGCGTCGACGCGGCCGAGCCGGCGATGCCGAGTTCGGGGAACGGGCCGATGCCGAGGATGAGCAACGGGTTCAAAACGACGTCGAGCACGACGGCCAGCGCCATGAACAGGAAAGGCGTGCGCGAATCGCCGGCGCCGCGTAGCACCGTCATGACGAAGGACAGCAGGTTCATCATCGGCACGGCGAGGAAGATGATGCGCAGATAGGAGCGCGCCAGCGGCAACGCATCGGCCGGCGTGCCGAGCGCATCGAGGATCGCATCGACCCAGATCCAGCCGCAGACCGCGAACACCACCGAGACGAGGAAGAAGAAGGTGGCGCTGGTTCCGACGATGCGCCGGGCTTCGGGCAGGTCACGAGCGCCGACGGATTGTGCGACCAGGATGGTCGCCGCCATGCCGATGCCGAAGACGGTGCCGAGGATGAGAAACAGCACGAGGTTGGCATTGGACGTGGCGGTCAGCGCCGCTTCACCGAGGAAACGGCCGACCCACACGGCATTTATCGAGCCGTTGAGCGACTGCAGCACATTGGAGCCGAGCACCGGCAGGGCAAACAGCAAAAGGGTGCGCGGGATAGGCCCACTGGTGAGGTCGCCGGTCTGCCGGCGCGGGGGCATGTTGTCGTCCATGGCAGGCAACTCGGCGAAGGCTTGTCTGAGTCCGCAATGATTGCCGATTTAACGGGAGAGGTCGATGCGGCGCTGTAAATTCCGCCTGGCGTGCCTTGATCTAAGCATTTCTCAAACCTTTCGGAATCGTATATTGATCCCGCACGCGTGGGGCCGCATTTTCCTGGATCTCATCGGTAAGCCGGGGGGCTCATGTCCGATATTCCGTTGTTTTTTGAGCGCCTGAACCGGCGCGCCTTTCTTGGTGCATCCGCTCTGGGCGCGGCCTCCGTGGCTCTTTCGTCGTGCACCACGACGGACGTGGCGGCGCCGCCGGTGCCCGCGGCACCAAGCGATCCGGCTCTCGGCGATGCCGCAAGCATGTATGCCGCGCGCATCGACGAGGGCTATCAACTGCCGGCAATTCCGGTAGCCAAGGTCGATCCGAAATTCGTGCGTCAAATCGTGGCCGACCCGACTGGAGAAAAACCCGGCACGATCGTCGTCGATACTTCCGAGCACTTCCTCTATCTGGTGCGCGACGGCGGCAAGGCAATTCGCTATGGCGTCAGCCTCGGCAAGGCCGGTTTCGGATGGACCGGCAGCGCCGTGGTTCAGGCGAGAAAGAAGTGGCCGGTCTGGACGCCGCCGCCGGAAATGATCCAACGCCGGCCGGAACTGGCGAAATACAAGGACGGCATGCCGCCCGGCCCGCAGAGCCCGCTTGGTGCCCGCGCGCTGTATCTCTTCCGTGACGGCAAGGACACGATGTACAGGCTGCACGGCACGCCGGAGTGGGATTCCATCGGGAAGAACGCTTCCTCCGGCTGTGTGCGCTTCATGAATCAGGACATTATCGACCTCTACAGCCGCGTCGATGGCGTCGTGCCGGTCTTCGTGCGCCCGAACCTGTCGGCCGCCGGGAAGATCGCCGCCGTGTCAAACAGGACGGCCGAGCCGATCGATGCAGGCGTGCCAAGGGACGCGGAGATGTTGAGGTAAGTGCCTTCGACTGGATCGTCAGTCGCAGGTTTTGCGATGCTTAGGACACCGTCTTTTCGCGGGCGAGCCGCAACTGAAGGGGCACGACCGTTCAATCGCGCCAGCTCAGGCGGACGCGTTCGGCGCCTCCGCCTGTATGGCTGCCGCTACTTCCCGGTGAGGCCTGGGAGCGTGACCTGATAGACCAGGAACATGGTGTCGACATCGGCGCCATCCTCGGCCTTGTAGGCCGCGCCGACCTGGAAGCCGTCCTGCGTGAGGAAGTCATTGTCATTGGCGACGAACAGGAAATAGTCGTCGGGCAGCTTTGGATCGAGGACGCTCACCACCGACATCGCCTCCCATTTCTCCGAAAGGTTGTTGCGGTCGTTGGGCGCGCCATTGTGCAACCCGAAGCGGCCGAGCTCGCTCTTGTCGTTGATGTCGATGAACGGCGTCAGCTTGGCCGGCGTCACCGATGGATCGAGCTCACCCTTGGGCGCCAGCGGCTTGTCCTTGTCGAACTCTGTGCCGGCGATGTCGGTTGCCGCCGACACATCGACGACGCTGATCTCGCGATGGAGCGAGGTGTCGCCCTTCAGCCCCTGGCCGTTGCCGCTGTCGCGCGCCAGCATCAGGAAGGTCTTGTCCGACAGCGCCACGATTTCACTCTGCGCGGCGATCTTGGTTTTGCCCTTGGCATCGGTGAACACCGGCAGCGGCACGACATATTCATGCGCGAGCTTGAGCTGGCCGGGATCCGAGGCATCGTAGACCAGCACGCGCGTGTTCTGGCGCGTCGAGGCGGAATCGCCGCCATCCTGCCTTGGGGCCGACTGCAGCACGGCAATCAGGAACTTCCCGTCCGGCGTCAGCGCCATGCCTTCGAGGCCCTGGTTGTTCTGACGGCCGGTTTCGGGATCCTTCGGATCTGGGTCTGCCGCGCCAGGTCCCGGATTGTTGGAAGCAAAGTTTGGCGTCCCGTGACGCATCGGGACAAGCGCCGCCGGCGGCTGCGTTGCCGACATCAGACGCCCATCGGCGGAGAAGCGGTAGATGTTCGGACCGTATTCGTCCGAGATGAACAGCGTGCCGTCGGGCAGCCGTGCGATCGCTTCGTTATCGAGCGCGAGCTTGCCGTTGGCTTCGGGCAGGATCGGCATGTCGTCGGTCGCGGCACGCACGCCGTTGAGCGGATCGAGCCCGGTTGCGTCGGCGCCCTTGTCGTCGGTCAAAAGCATGGTGTCGGCAAGCGTCGCCCTGAGGCCCGACTGTTCCTGGCCGGCGGCTGGCACTGCACCCGGCGTGATCGGAGCGAACTCGATGGCAATCGTGTTGAGGCGCGGCCGGTAGTCGGTAGTACCGACGACATTGTAGCCGCGATCCGGCAACAGCCACAACGAGCCCTTGTAGCCGTCGGCGCCATGCGTCCAGCCGGCAGCATCGATCGACATGCCTGAGCCGGAGCCAAACGTCTCGCCGAACTTGTCCTTCTGGCTGGCCGGGATGCGGCCGACGCCGACCAGGCCCTTGTTGACGAAGCTGACGCCGCCGACGGTCGCGGAGTTTTCTGCCAGGGCCGGAGTCAAGGCGGTGAACATCGCCAGCGCGACAGCGAGGGACGCGGTTCGGTGCAGGTTTTTCATGGATATCCTCTTTGAGACAAAGCTGCCGGGGCCCGAAAAAGCGCCGCGTCGCATCGAGGATGCCGCGAAAGCCTTCGGAGAAGCGATCTAGGACGCGAACATGATACTTGCGTGACAGTGCCGCGCTTGCTTTGACCCTTGTGGTCGCAACTGGCCTGGACATGCGAATCCGTCGCCGCCGAGAGTGCAATTAACAACTTTACAAATTATCGTTCTTATGTGAAGCTATGACGATGAAAGGCCACCGATGACAGTCTGTCGTTTCGCCACCCGCCTCAATTCCTTTGCCTCGCGGCCACAGGCCGAGTGGCCCGATCTTGTCGGCAAACCGTCCATGCTGCAAATGGCGGCACGTGCGGCGAAGGTTGCGGAGTTGACCGATCTCGACCTCAACTTTCCCGACCATGTCGATGAAAAGCCTGCGGAAATGGCGCGCAAACTCGGCGATCTCGGGCTTTCCATCAATGGTTTCGCCATGCGCTACTACTCCAACCCGGCCTTCAAGCTCGGCGCCTTCACCAATCCGGATCCGGCCGTTCGCCGCGAGGCCATCGACATGACCAAGGCCGGGATCGACGCCGCGCGCGAGGCTGGCGCCAGCCTGATGACGCTGTGGCTCGGGCAGGATGGCTTCGATTATGCTTTCCAGGCCGATTATGCGACGCTCTGGCAACACGAAATCGATGGAATTCGTGAAGTTGCGGCGCATGACCCCGATTGCCAGATCAGCCTTGAATACAAACCCAACGAGCCGCGCTCCTACAGCCTGATGCCCGATGCGGCGACGACGTTGCTGGCGATCCGCGAGATCGGCCTGCCCAATCTCGGCGTGACGCTCGATTTCGCCCATGTGCTCTACGCCGACGAGCAGCCGGCTTTCGCCGCTGCGCTCGTGGCACGGCACAGCAAGCTGCTCGGCGTGCACCTCAACGATGGCTATGCCAAGCGCGACGACGGCTTGATGGTCGGGGCCGTGCATACGCTGCAGACGATCGAGCTGCTGCGCCAGATCCGCCGCAACGGCTACGCCGGCGCCATCTACTTCGACACGTTTCCCGATATGACCGGGCTCGACCCGGTCCACGAATGCGAAGTCAACATCGCGACTGTCAAGCGCATGCTGCGCGTCGTCGATCGGCTGGACGGGGACAACCGCATGTTAGCCGCCGTCGACCGTCAGGACGCGATCGCGTCGCAAGCCATTATCCAGGAAGCCATGCTCGGCCCGGACAGCTGAGGCCCGGCCGCATATTCCGTTCAACAAGGGAGGAAGGACCATGAAATTTCTGCTTGCCACCGCTACCGCTGGCCTGATGGCGCTGTCCATCGGCTCGGTGTTTTCCGCAGACCTCGCGCCGCTCAATTCCGACACCGAGAAGGATCGCATCGACTGGTCGCAGCTCGAGGCCAAGTTCGGGGCCTTCCCCAAGCTGCCCGAGGGTACCAAGGCGGGTGCGGTCTCCAAGACGCTGACCAATGAATACTGGCGCTCGCTGGGAGAGGGCTACAAGTCGTTCGGCGACCGCACCGGCGTGCCCGTCGTCTACCAGGCGGCGCAGAGCGAGGGCGACCAGCTCGGCCAGCTCACCATCGCCGAAGGCCTGGTCACGCAAGGCTACAACGTGCTGCTCGTTTCGCCGCAGACCGACTCCAACCTGCAGCCGATCATGGAACAGGCCAAGGCAGCCAATGTGCCGGTGGTCAACGTCAACGACGCGGTCATCCCGCAGGCCGAGCACTATGTCGGCAATGTCCAGCGCGACAACGGCGTGCGCGTCGCCAAATGGTTCATCAAGAACCGGCCGGATGGCGGCAAGGTCGCCATCGTCGAAGGCCAGGCCGGCGTCTACGCCGCCGTCCAGCGCACCGACGGCTTCAAGACCACCATCACCGAAGCCGGCAAGTTCGACGTCGTCGCCAGCGTCCCCGGTAACTGGGATCGCCAGACCTCCTACGACGCGGCCACCAACATCCTGCAGCAGCACCCCGATCTGATCGGCTTCTATGCCAACAATGACGGCATGGCGCTGGGCATCGTCGAAGCGGTCAAGGCCGCCGGCCTAAAGGACAAGGTCGCCGTGTTCGGCACCGACGGGATTTCCGACGCCTACGCCTCGATCCGCGCCGGCGAGCTGACCGGCACCGTCGATTCGTTCCCGGTGCTGACCGGCGAGGTGGCGCTGGAATCGGCGCTGCGACTGGTGGCCGGGCAGAAGCTGCCGCGCGTCGTCGCCACGCCGCAGGCGCTGATCACCAAGGACAATGCCGACCGCTACTCCGGCGCCGGCGACGCCGTGCGCAAGGCGCTGCTCGAGGACGCGGCAGCGGGCCAGTAGAGCAGGGCCGGCGGGTGCCGGCCTTGGGTCGGCACCTTGCCTGGAGAACCGAAGCAATGTCAGTCATCTCCCGGCTGCAATTCGAGGGCATTTCCAAGGTGTTTCCGGCCGTGCGGGCGCTGAGCGATGTGTCCTTTTCGGTCGGCGCCGGCGAGATCCATGGCCTGCTCGGTGAAAACGGCGCCGGCAAATCGACGCTGCTGCGCATCCTGTCAGGCGTCTACCGGCCGACGGCGGGAAGCGTGCTGATCGACGGCAAACCGGTGACGCTGAACAACCCGGTCGCGGCGCGCGCCGCCGGCGTGGCGATGATCCATCAGGAATTACAGCAGGTGCCACGCCTCAGCGTCGCCCAGAACATGTTTCTCGGCCATCCGTTGACGCGCGGCGGCGTCTTCGTCGCACGGCGCGAGCAGGAAAGCCGCGCTGCGGAAGCCCTGGCCGCCATCGACCCGACCATCGATCCGGCAGCCCCGCTTGGCAGCCTGAAGGTGGCGCAGCGGCAGATCGTCGAGATCGCCCGGGCGCTGCTCGACCGCGCCAGGATCGTGGCGATGGACGAGCCGACGTCGAGCCTCACGCCGAGCGAGTTCGAACGGCTGGCGGAAGTCATTGCCGGTCTGGCACGCGACGGTGTCGCCGTCGTTTATGTCTCGCACAAGCTGGACGAGGTGTTCGGCATCTGCGAGCGCGCCACTGTCATGCGCGACGGCGTTGTGGTCGAAACCGTCGATCTCGCGCAGATGTCGGAAAAGGCCGTCGTTTCGATGATGGTCGGCCGCGAGCTTGCCCAGGAACAACACCGCTCGCATGCTTCCCCCGAGATCAGGCTGAGCGTGCGTGGCCTCGCCTCGGCAACCAAGGTCCGTGACGTTTCGTTCGACCTGCATCGCGGCGAGGTGTTGGGCATTGCCGGCCTGGTCGGGTCCGGCCGCACCGAACTGCTGCGGCTGCTGGCCGGCGCCGACCGGGCCTCATCAGGCGCAATAGAGATCGACGGCAAGGCGGTAAAGCTTTCCAGTCCGCGCGACGCGATCGCGGCCGGCATCGGCCTGGTGCCGGAGGAGCGCAAGCGCGAAGGCATCGTGCCGTTGCGGTCGATCTCCAGCAACATGGCGCTGGCCTCGATGGGCGTGTTCGCGCCGCGCGTCCTCATCGACCATCGCCGGCTGAAGCGCGTGACAGCCGAGAAGATGAAGCGAGTCAATCTCAGGCCGTTCCTGCTCGATCGGCCAATTCGGCTGTTCAGCGGCGGCAACCAGCAGAAAGCGATCATCGGCCGCTGGCTGGCGGCGGGAACGCGGATCCTTCTGTTCGACGAGCCGACGCGCGGCATCGATGTCGGCGCCAAGGCGGAGATCTACCACCTGATCGAGGAGCTCGCCGCCGAAGGCCATTCGGTTATCGTCGTTTCGTCCGAGTTGCCTGAGGTGATCCGGCTCGCCGACCGCGTGCTCGTCATGCGCGACGGCATGGTCGCCGCCGAACTGGGCCGCGCAAGTCTCAGCGAACACGCGATCGCCGCGCACGCCATACCCCAAACGGAGATTGAGGCCGGCAAGGCGCAAGGCCATCGGGCCGGTGCATAACGGACAGGACCAGCGGATGACCGATATAACCCAACACACAGCAGCGCGCCCAAGGGCAGATTTCCTGCACCGGTTTTCCGTGCGCGACGCCGGCACGCTGATCGGCCTGGTGGTGATCCTTGCCGTCTTCGGGGCGCTGGTCCCCGGCTTTTTTGCCGAGCGTAACCTGATCAACATCCTGCAGCAATCGAGCATCAATGCCTGCCTGGCGTTGGGCATGACGCTGGTCATCATCTCGGGCGGCATCGACCTGTCCGTCGGGCCGACGGGAGCCCTTTCGGCGGTCATCTCGGCCTCGATGCTGGTTGCCGGTGTGCCGTTTCCGCTGGCCATCGCCGCTGGCTTCGCCATCGGCCTTGCCTGCGGACTGCTCAACGGCGTGCTGGTCGCCTATGTCGGGCTGCAGCCCTTCATCGTCACGCTGGGAACGCTCAGCACCTACCGGGCGCTGGCGCTGATCTATACCGGCGGCAATCCGGTGCTCGGCCTGCCTGCCGGCTTCCGTGCCATCTTCAACGGCTCGCTGTTCGGATTGCCGTTGGCGGTCATCATCGTGGCGGTGGTCGCGCTGATTGCCTGGATCATCCTCAAGAAGACGCCGTTCGGCGAATATCTGCTCGCCGTCGGCGGCAATGAGGAGGCGGCCTACATAGCCGGCGTGCCGATCGCCCGCACCAAGATCGTCGCCTATATGATCTCGGGCCTGCTGGCAGCTCTTGCAGCGCAGATCCTGATCGGCCGGCTGGGTGCGGCCGAACCCATTCTGGGCAATCTCTGGGAGCTCGACGCCATAGCAGCGGCGGCGATCGGCGGCGCCTCGCTGATGGGCGGCAAGGGCAGCGTCGTCGGCACCATCCTGGGTGCCGTCATCCTTGGCAGCATGCGCAACGGCCTGACGCTGATGAACGTGCAGTCCTTCTATCAGCTCCTGGCAACTGGCCTTATAATCCTCGCCGCGATGCTTATCGATCGCGTGACGAGGGGACGTGGATGACCTTGACCGGGCTGGACCTGAAAGCAGTAGGACCGCGCATTCGCATGATGATGCCGCATCTGACGCCGCTCGAGGCGAAGGTGGTTGAAACCGTCTTCGGACGGCGCGGCTTCGACGAGACCATACCGCTCAAGCAGATCGCCGAGGAGGCCGGTGTCTCGGAGGCGATGGTGGTCAAGATCGCCAAGAAGCTGGGTTTTTCCGGCTATCGCGACTTTCGCACGGCGGTCTATGAATACAGCCGCCTGCCGACCGCCGAGATGCATCAGGAGCTGTCGGTGGACGACAGTTCGGCCGAGATCGTCCAGAAGGTGTTCCGCACCTCGATCCAGGCGCTGGAGGAGACGCTGGCCATCCTCGACATGGACGATTTCGACCGCGCCGCTGATCTTCTCTACCGCGCCAAGAACCGTGACTTCTATGGCGTTGGTGGCTCGGCGCAGATCGCGCGCGACGTCTCGCACAAATTCCTGCGCATCGGCATCCGCACGTCTGTCTACGATGATTCGCACATGATGCTGATGTCGGCCTCGCTGCTCGACACCGACGACATCGCGGTCGGCTTCTCGCATTCCGGCAACACCAGCGCCGTCATCGATGCCATCCATCTCGCCCGCAAGAGCGGCGCGCGCACGCTGGCCATCACCAACTACGACAACTCGCCGCTGGCCGCCGTCGCCGATATCGTGCTGTGCTCGACCGCGCAGGGCTCGCCGCTGATGGGCGAGAACGCGGCGGCGCGTATCGCCCAGCTCAACATTCTCGACGCGCTGTTCGTCGCGGTGGCGCAACGCGACTACCGGGCGGCGGAGCGTAATCTGGGCCGCACCATGTCGGCGGTGACGTCAAAGCGGAAAGACAAGAGCTCGTGAAAGTTTGGGGCTCGTGAAGGTTTGGGGCTGATGAAAGTTTGGGGCGCATGACAACCGCGCTGGTGACGGTGTTCGGCAGCCTGCATTACGACATCATGGTCGAGGCGCCTGACCGCCCGCGCAAGGGCGAAACCGTGACCGGCCATGCCTGGCAGCCGAAATGCGGCGGCAAGGGCGGGAACCAGGCTGTCTCGGCGGCACGGGCCGGCGTGCGCGCAGCGATGATCGGCGCGGTTGGCGATGACGATTTCGGCCGCGCGCTTCTCGACAATCTCGGCCGCTGCGGCGTCGACAGCCGCTTCGTACGGGTCGCGCCTGGCGCCGGCTCGGGCATGAGCGTGGCGATCTTCGACGACGGCGGCGACTATGGCGCGGTGATCGTCTCAGGCAGTAATCTCACCTTGGGTGAGAAGGACATCGCAGAGGCGGCAGAAATGATCGCGCACACTTCGGTGCTGCTGCTGCAGAACGAGGTGCCGGAACCCGCCAACATCGCTGCCGCGCGGGCGGTGAGGAGACATGGCGGCCGCGTCGTCCTCAATGCGGCACCCGCACGAAAACTGTCCGGCGAACTGATCGCACTCACCGATATCGTCATCGTCAATGCCATCGAGGCGGAGTTCCTGGCCGGCATTGCGGTCGTCGACACGCTCGAGGGTGCTGCGAAGGCGGCCGGCATGCTCGTCGGTTTCTATCCGGCTGCAATCGTCACGGCCGGCGGCGAGGGCGTTGCCTATTGCGACCGCGACGGCCAGGCATTCGCCTTGCCGGCGATGCCGGTGGAGGTGGTCAGCACCCACGGTGCCGGTGATGAATTCGTCGGCGCCTTTGCGGCGTGGCTTGCGCGTGGAGAGCCCGTCGAGGCGGCACTTGCCGCCGCCAATGCCGCCGCTGCCTCGCTGGTCGCAACGCCGGAGCGCGAGCGCGGGGGTCTTGATCAATCTGAGCCTGCTCAGTGACCGCCGCGATTCAATCGCTGTCGCGCGCGATCAGTTCCAGCGGCCAGACTTCACGGATGATGCGGGCGCCTTCGTCGCCGGCGTAAGCCGGGATCGATGCCAGCAGCATTTCGGCCAACCGCTCGCCCATCGGCTCAAGCGCCGGGCGGAAGCCGGTCAGCGCCGGCGAAAAATAGCGGCAGAGCGGGGTGTCGACGATGACGATCACCGCGATGTCGTGGCCGGGCTTGATGCCCGCCTCGGCCAAAGCCTTGCAGCCGCCAAGCGCCATCGCGTCGTTGTTGAAGATGATGGCGGTCGGCGGGTCCTTGGAGCGCATGACCTTCGGCGTCACCGCGTAGCCGCCGGCCTCGTTGATGAAGCCGTCGGCGATCAACTCGGGGTCGAATTCGATGCCGTGCCGCCGCAACGCCTTGCGATAGCCGGCGAGGAACAGATAGCCGAAATTGAGGTCGAGCGACGGGCGGATGGCGGCGATGCGGCGGTGACCGCGCGCGACGAGACGATCGACCGCGTCTGCTCCGGCTTTTTCGAAGTCGAGGTCGAGCGAGGGGTAGGCATCGCCGCCGGAGCGGCTGCGGCCGAGCGTCGCGAACGGGAAACCGGCCTGGGTCAAATAGTCGATGCGCTCGTCTTCGCGCCGCGTCCAGGCCAGCACCACGGCATCCGCCCTGCGGGTCTCGACGACACGGCGCAGGCGCTCCTGCTGATAGTCGCCCGGCGCGCCCATCACTACGATCAGGTCGAGGCCGCTTTCGGCGAGCTTGGCCTGCAACCCGGTCAGGAACGGAATGAAGAACGGCTCGCCATATTCCTGGTCGCCCGGATGAGGCTGCAGCATGAAGGCGATCGAATGGGTGGCGCCGCGCTGCAGGCTGCGGCCGGACTGGTTCGGCGAATAATTCAGCTTCTTGGCCGCATCGAGCACGCGCTGGCGTGTATCGGCATTGACGTCGGCGCGGCCGTTGAGCGCGCGCGACACCGTGCCGATCGAAATATTCAGGTGACGTGCAAGGTCGTGAATACTGGACGCCAAAGGACAGTTCTCCCCCTTGCTTGGCTAGCACCGGCTGCTCTCCGGGCCAAGCCGACGCCACGATTTTTCACAGCCGGCCGATTGACATTCTACGCCATCGGGTGTGTTCTCGTAAACGTTTACGGAAGAACGTTTGCGGCCCTGCCGTGAACGCCGTGACGATCGGTCTGGAGGGGCCGAGAGGGAGGAGTGCTGGATGATCAATGTCGTCCTGGTCGGCTGCGGCGCGATGAGCAAAGCCTGGCTCGATGCGGCCAGGCAGATCGACGGGCTCGCCATTGTCGGCCTGGTTGATCTCGACGCCGAAAGGGCGCGGGCAAGGGCGCGCGAATACGAGCTTTCCGGCGCCGTCATCGGAACCGACCTCGACGCCGTGCTCGACCAGACCAGGCCCGACGCGGTATTCGACGTCGTGGTTCCCGCCGCCCGCCGCGAGGTCGCGCTTTCCGCCTTTGCCCACCATTGCCATCTCTTGACCGAAAAGCCGCTGGCCGACAGCCCGGACAATGCGCGTGCCATTGTCGAGGCGGCCCGCAGCGCCGGCCGCATCCATGCCGTCGTGCAGAACCGCCGCTATGTCGCCAACGTCAGGCGCATCCGGCGCTTTCTCGATTCCGGCGCCATTGGTGCGCCAACCAGCATCCACGCCGATTTCTTCGTTGCGCCGCATTTCGGCGGTTTTCGCGAAGAGATGCGCCATGTGCTGCTGCTCGATATGGCGATCCACACATTCGATGCAGCCCGCTACATGGTGGCCGGCGAACCGGCCGGCGTCTATTGCCAGGAGTGGGAGCCGGCCAACTCCTGGTATCGGCAAGGGTCGTCGGCAACCGCAAGCTTCGACCTCGGCGGCGGCAAGCTGTTCACCTATGCCGGCAGCTGGTGCGCGGCCGGCTTCCGTACCAGCTGGGACAGTACATGGCGGATCGTCGCCGAGCGCGGCAGCATTGTCTGGGACGGCGCGGACGGGTTGAAGGCGGAAGTCGTGCGGCCGGTCCGTGAAGGCCTGTTCGACCGCACCGAACCGATAGCCGTGCCGCCGCTCGACCCGGCAGATCGCGTCGGCGGCCATCTCGGCATCATCCAGGATTTCCTCCGCGCCGCCGAGACCGGCACCGCGCCGGAGACGCGCGGCGCCGACAACATCAAGAGCCTGGCCATGGTTTTCGCTGCGATCGAGAGCGCCGAAACCGGGCGCCGGGTCGCCATCGCTGCACAGGAAGGATCATGATGCCAAACCCGCTGCTCGACATCAGGATCGGCACCATGGTGCGGGCCAATCTGGACGACCCGGCCGCCTATGTCAGGCAGATCCTGCCGCTCGGCTTCGAGAGCATCCAGCCGTTCTTCTGGCAGACGCTGGGCGGCAAGGACATTCCACGGCTGGCGGGCGAGATCCGCGAGGCGATCGGCGATGCCGATGTCGTGGTCTCGTCGATCGGCGTGTTCGGCAATCCGCTGGAGGGCGGCGAAGTCGATCGCGGCGTGCTCCAGGCCTGGGAAACGATCATCGACAACGCGCATCTGTTCGGCACCAATGTGGTCAGCGGCTTCACCGGCCGCATCCGCGGCAAGCCGCTGCCTGACAGCCTGCCGCGTTTCCGCGAGGTCTGGGGGGCGCTCGCCAAGCGCGCCGCCGACAAGGGCGTGCGCATCGCGTTCGAGAATTGCGCGATGGACGGCAACTGGGCCAGCGGTGACTGGAACATCGCCCACAATCCGGACGCCTGGGAGCTGATGTTCAACGAATTGCCAAACGACAATCTCGGCCTGGAATGGGAGCCCTGTCATCAGCTGGTCTACCTGATCGATCCGATCCCGCAGATCCGCAAATGGGCGCCGCGCATCTTCCACGTCCACGGCAAGGACGCGACGGTGCGCTGGGACGTGATCCGCGAACATGGCGTGTTCGGCCGCCTGCCGTTCGTTCAGATGCGCACCCCTGGCTTCGGCGATAGCGACTGGACGCGGGTGATGAGCGAGCTGCGGCTGGCCGGCTACAAGGGCGCCATCGACATCGAGGGCTGGCACGACCCGGTCTACCGCGGCGATCTCGAGATCACCGGCCAGGCGCGGGCACTGGATTATCTCCAACAATGCCGGGGAGGCGCAAGCTATCTGCCGAACCCGGTGTGAGAAGTCGGCCGGCGGGAGGTGCCGGCCAGCGAAAGATTGCGGCGCAATGCCGAAGCGATCGTCAAAACCCCTCGGCTAGCGAGGGAACAAAGGGAGGATAAGTGCATGAGCATTACGATGAGAAGGACAGTTCTGCGCTCGACCGTCGCGGCGGCCGCGATGGCGCTCGCCGCCGCACTCTCGACCTTGCCGGCGCAGGCGCTCGATGCCCAGTGGTGTAAGGATGTCCATATCCGTTTCTTCGTCGGCGGCGCCGAGGGCGATGCCTTCGGCACGATCGTCTATAATGGCGCGAAGCAGGCGGCGGCCGATCTCGGGCCGAAGGTCGACTACATCTTTTCCCAGTGGGATGTCGAGAAGATGGTGCAGCAATTGCGCGAGGCTGTCGCGGTCAAGCCCCAAGGCATCGCCATGATGGGCCACCCCGGCGACGCCGCGATCATGCCGCTGGCCGAACAGGCACACAAGGACGGTATCAAGATGATGTACCAGAACGTGCCGGTGCCGACGGTCACGGCGGCGTTCGGCGGCGGCTATGTCGGCGCCCAGCAGGAGCAGCAGGGCCGCGCGCTTGGCGCCGAGGCGGTCAAGCTGGCCGGGCTCAAGGCCGGCGACAAGGCAATCATGATCGGCCCGTTCGAGAACGAGAGCCGCGGCGCGCGAGAACGCGGCACTGTCGCTGCCCTCAAGGAAGCGGGCGTCGAGGTCATACAGCTCTCCTCGCCACCGAGCGGCGAATGGGCTTCCGACCCAAATCTGGCCCTTCCGGTGATCACCGCGGCACTGCTCAACAATCCCGACGTCAAGGCGGTTGGCTATCCCGGCGGACAGATGCTGGGCAACGTCCCGACTTACATGCAGGCGGCGGGCAGGAAGCCGGGCGATATCTTCAACTTCGGCTTCGACACCAGCCCGCAGATCGTCGAGGGCTTCAAGGGCGGCTGGGTGCAGCTGACGGCCGACCAGCAGCCGTTCCTGCAGGGCTATCTGCCGATCCTCAGCCTCTGCCAGCAGGTTGTGCTCGGTCTCGCACCGATGAATGTCGATACCGGCGCCGGCTTCGTCACGCCGCAGAATTACGAGATCGTCGCCGAGCTCGCCAAACAGGCGCTGCGCTGACCTCCCAAGCCGCCGGCCGGGATAGAGCCCGGCCGGCGGGACCGCCGGCGAAAAGGCCGGCACGCGACAATCAAGCGAGTATCGCCATGGCCGAACGCATCATCGAACTGCGCGACATCAGCAAGTCCTATGGCCAAGTCTATGCGCTGGGCGGGGTCAATCTCAGCGTCGATCGCGGCGAGGTGGTCGGCCTGATCGGCGACAATGGCGCCGGCAAGTCGACGCTGATCAAGATCCTGTCCGGCGTGGTCAAACCGACCAGCGGCGAGATTCTCGTCCGCGGCAAGCCGGTGACCGGATGGAGCCCTGCGCGCTCGCGCGACGCTGGCATCGAAACGGTGTTCCAGGACCGGGCGCTCGCCGTGCAGCAGACGATCGTGCGCAATATCTTCATGGGCCGCGAGCTCACTGGCTGGCTTGGCTGGCTGAAGGTCAACAAGGAGATCGCGGAGGCGAGCCGGCTGATGCGCGAGATCGGCTTCACCTCGAAAGTGTTCACGCCACAGTCGATCGTCGGCCAGCTCTCGGGCGGCGAACGCCAGGGCGTGGCGATCGCGCGGGCCATCTATAAGAAGGCGGAGCTGATAGTCCTCGACGAACCGACGACCGCGCTATCGCTGACCGAGACCGCCAAGGTCTTCCACTTCGTGCGCCAGGTGCGGGCGAGCGGGCGCTCGATCCTGTTTATCGGCCACAACATCCACCACGTCTTCGATATCGCCGATCGTTTCGTGGTGCTGGACCGCGGCAAGGTCGCGCTCACCGCCGACCGCAGCGAGGTCAAATCGGCCGAAGACCTGATCAATTTCATGGAAGACGTCGCCCACCCCAGCGGATTGCCGGGGTTGCACGACGCTGGCGATGCGGGGAGGGCGGCACGATGAGCAAGACCATGGAACCCGATCTGCAGAGCCCGCTCGGCGGCACGCATGGCGAAACCGCCGGGAAAGAGTGGAGACACCCGTCCGACAACTGGCTGCGCGGGTTCATCCTCGACAACCGCGCCTCGCTCGGCACGCTTGCCGTGTTCATCGTCATGATGGCGGTGTTCATGATCGCCAACCCGATCGTGTTCACCACCTGGTATCTCTACAGTTCCGTGCTGACCACGCTGCCGGTGGCGCTGTTCGTAGTTGTGCCGCTGGTCTTCGTCGTCACCTGTGGTGAGATCGACCTGTCGTTTCCGGCGACAATGGGCTTTGCCTCCTGGGTGTTTGCGCTGGTCGTGCAGGCCGGCTACGACCCGTTCCTCGGCATCGCCGCCGCAATGGTCACCGGCATGCTGCTCGGCTTCCTGGTCGGCTCCCTGGTCGTCTATGGCGGGTTGTCGTCGCTGATCGCCACGCTCGGCATGAATTTCCTGCTGCGCGGCCTGATCCAGATCATCAACGAGGGCAGGTCGACGGCACTGACCGGCCTTGCCGACAGCTGGGCCTACAAGATCTTCTCCAGCCAGCTTTATGGCATTCCGGTGCAGATCTTCTGGGCCATCGGCTTCGTCGTGCTGTCGGCGCTGCTTTACAACCGCCATCGCTTCGGCGCGCAGGTCAAGGTGGTCGGCGACAATCCCGACAGCGCCCAGCAGATGGGTATCGATGTCAAGCGCGTGCGCGTAAAAGTGTTCGTCTTCGTCGGCATCGGCGCGGCAATCGCCGGCACGTTCTCGGTGATGATCAACTTCACCTGGTGGCCGACGGCGGGCGACGGATACCTGTTGCCGGTGCTGGCATCGGTGTTCGTCGGCGGCACTCCGACCTGGGGCGGCATCGGCACTGTTGTCGGCGGCGCGATCGGCGCGGTCACGGTCTCTTTCATCCAGACCGGCGTCGTCGCGGCAGGCCTGAGCGGCTTCTACGTCCAGTTCTTCAACGGCCTGATCATCATCCTGTCGCTGCTCGGCCATAAGTGGAACCAGGCGCGGTATCGGTGAAGGGCGACCTCAAACCCCAGTAACAAACCCGTCCAGTACGCGTTTTTGGCCGGCTTTGTCGAAGTCGATGGTCAGCTTGTTGCCTTCGATGGCGGAAATGTTGCCGTTGCCGAATTTCTGGTGGAAGACGCGGTCGCCGATATTGAAGGGGGACGGCGTGTCGGCGACGGATTTGGCGACCAGCTCGCCGTCGATTGTGCGGCCCTTGACCGAGGTGCGGCCGGCGCCGTAGCCGGAGTCGGTTTCGCCATAGCCGATGCGCTCGACCTGGTGGCCGGAGCGCGTGCCCCAATTGCGGTCGGTCGCTTCGGTGCGGTTGGCCTGAGCACGCTGCCAGCCCGGCGTCGCATAGGTGCTGGAGAAAGCGCCGGATTTCTCGGCGCCGTTGTTGCCGCCAATGTTGTCGAAGCGCGACGCTCCATAGGGGTTCTGCCTGCCCGCCCCTTGGCCACCACGACCGGAGGCGAACGAGCCGCCGCCGTAGGAATTGCCGTAACCGCCGTAGCTGTTGCCGCTCTCGGAAACTTCGACATGGGCTTCCGGCAGCTCGTCGAGGAAGCGCGACGGGATGGTCGATTGCCAGAGGCCGTGGATGCGGCGGTTGGAGACGAACCAGATGTGCAGGTTCTTCTTGGCGCGGGTCAGGCCGACATAGGCGAGGCGGCGTTCCTCCTCCAGCCCTGAGCGGCCGCCCTCGTCGAGCGAGCGTTGGTGCGGGAACAGGCCTTCTTCCCAGCCGGGCAGGAACACGGTTTCGAATTCGAGGCCCTTGGCCGAATGCAGCGTCATGATGTTGACGGCGTCGAGCTCGGCATTCTGCTCGGCGTCCATCACCAGCGCGACATGTTCGAGGAAAGAACGCAGCGATTCGTACTCCTCCATGGAGCGGATCAGTTCTTTTAAGTTCTCGAGCCGGCCGGGCGCTTCGACCGAACGGTCATTCTTCCACATGTCGGTGTAGCCGCTCTCCTCCAGAATGGTCTCGGCGAGCTCGGTGTGCGGGGTGGTTTCGAGAGCCTTCTGCCAGCGTTCGAAATTGGCCGATACCTCGCGCAGCGCGGCGCGCGGCTTCGGCTTCAGCTCGTCGCTCTCGGCGAGTTTTGCCGCCGCCTCCAGCATCGGGATGCGCAGCGCGCGTGCGGTGTCGTGGATCTGGCGGATGGTGGCCTCGCCAAGGCCGCGCTTCGGCACGTTGACGATGCGCTCGAAGGCGAGGTCGTCTGCGCCTTGCGCGACGACGCGGAAAAAGGCCAGCGCATCGCGGATTTCGAGGCGCTCGTAGAAGCGCGGGCCGCCAATGACGCGGTAGTTGAGGCCGAGCGTGACGAAGCGGTCCTCGAATTCGCGCATCTGGAAGGACGCGCGGACGAGGATCGCCATGTCGTTGAGATTGTGCTTCTGGCGCTGATAGGCCTCGATGGTCTCGCCGACGGCGCGGGCCTCCTCTTCGGAATCCCAGGCGGCATGGACATGCACCTTCTCGTCGTCCTCGGCGATCTTTTCGGTGAACAGCGTTTTGCCGAAGCGGCCCTCATTGTGGGCGATGAGGTGGGAGGCGGTGCCGAGGATGTGCGCGGTCGAGCGATAGTTGCGCTCCAGCCGGATGATGGTGGCGCCGGGAAAATCCTTGTCGAAGCGCAGGATGTTGTCGACCTCGGCGCCGCGCCAGCCATAGATCGACTGGTCGTCGTCGCCGACGCAGCAGATATTTACGGTGGACAGGCGCGGGCTTCCCTCCCCCTTGAGGGGAGGGTGGCCGGGCGAAGCCCGGTCGGGTGGGGTCCGTGCGGCAGTGCTCGACCTACCGGCGGCAGTGCTCGACGCTCTAGCGGTGCGTTCTGCGGCAACCCCCTCCGCCCGCTTCGCGGGCACCTCCCCCTCAAGGGGGGAGGATTGCGGCCGCTGTGCCAGTAGGCGCAGCCACATGTATTGCGCGGTGTTGGTGTCCTGATACTCGTCAACGAGGATGTAGCGAAAGCGCTTGTGGTATTCCTTCAGCACGTCCGGATTGGCGCGGAAGATGCGGATCGGGTGGCACAGGAGATCGCCGAAGTCGCAAGCGTTCAGCGTTTTCAGCCGCTCCTGGTAGGCCTTGTAGAGCTCGCGGCCCTTGCCGTTGGCGAAAGCACGGGCATCGCCCTCGGGGATGTCGGCGGGGCCAAGGCCCTTGTTCTTCCAGCCGTCGATCATCTGGGCGAACTGCTTGGCCGGCCAGCGCTTGTCGTCCAGCCCTTCGGCCTGGATGAGCTGCTTGATCAGTCGCACGACATCATCGGTGTCGAGAATGGTGAAGTCGGATTTGAGCCCGGCCAGCTCGGCATGTCTGCGCAGCAGCTTCACTCCGATCGAGTGGAAGGTGCCGAGCCACGGCATGCCCTCGACATTGCCTTCGCCGATCAACAGGCCGATGCGCTGCTTCATCTCGCGCGCCGCCTTGTTGGTGAAGGTGACGGCGAGGATCTGCGAGGGGAAAGCCTTGCCGGTGGCAAGGATGTGAGCGATGCGGGTGGTGAGCACCCGCGTCTTGCCGGTGCCGGCGCCGGCCAGCACCAGAACCGGGCCTTCGGTGGTTTCCACCGCCAGCCGCTGCTCGGGGTTCAACCCCTTGAGATAGTCGGGCGCATTGTTGTGGCCGCTGCGGGCAGCCATGGCGCGCGCGGCAATGCCCGACGGGGCCACGGGCCGCGCGTTCGGTTCGTCAAAAAAGGGCATGTCTTCCGAAAAGCCGGACATCTCTCCCCGAATGTAGTGATTCGGCAGCGAAAGGCCAGAAGTGTCTCCGTTTTGTTCTCTGTCCAGCCGGTAGACTCACAATCTGAATGGGTCCGCTAACCAAAACGCCGGGCTTGCGATGGGCCGGCGCCGTAAAACGCCGAGCTTGCTTGACAGGGGAGGCGGGCCGGAGAAAGTTGCGTGGGGGCAGGAACGCAATGCGGGGTTGCCCATGGACGCGTCGCGGAGCGCACCAGTCGAAGGAGCACCGTCTTGGCTGTGGTCATCACCTCCCTGATCCTTTTCCTCATCGGCCTGGCGGTTGGCGGCGGCGGCATCTGGCTCGTGACGCTGGGGGGCAGCTGGTATTACGTCATCGTCGGTCTAGCTTTCCTTGTCGCGGCCTGGCTGCTCTACAGGCGCAGATCCACGGCGCTGTGGCTCTACGCGGCGATCGTGCTCGGCACGCTCGCCTGGGCGGTCTGGGAGATCGGCTTCGACTGGTGGGAGCTCGGCCCGCGCGGCGGCATCATCGTGCTTGTCGCGCTATGGCTGTTGACGCCATGGGCGCGGCGCGGGCTTACCGGTCCCGACGGACGCGCACCGCTTATCCTCGCCGTGCTGGCATCGCTTGCCGTCGCCGGCTATTCGATGACGACCGATCCAAAGGATATTACGGGTGAACTCAACACCGACAAGGTGACGCCGACGGCCGATCTCGGCGGCAACGTGCCGGCTGGCGAATGGCACTATTACGGTCGCACGCAATATGGCCAGCGTTATTCGCCGCTCGACCAGATCACCGCCGAAAACGTTGCCAATCTGCAGCCGGCCTGGACCTATCGCACCGGCGACGTGAAAGGGCCCGACGACATCGGCGAGACGACCTATCAGGTGACGCCGCTAAAAATCGCCGACACGCTCTACATCTGCACGCCGCATAATTTCGCCATCGCCATCGATGCCGCGAGCGGTAAGGAGAAATGGCGCTTCGATCCGCAGGTCAAGCTCAACAAGGACCGCCAGCACCAGACCTGCCGCGGCGCGTCCTATTATGCCGATGCCAAGGTCGCCGCTGGCCAGCCCTGCGCCACACGCATCTACCTGCCGACATCCGACGCCCGGCTGATCGCGCTCGATGCGGCGAATGGCCAGGTCTGCCCGACTTTCGCCGAAGGCGGCACGCTGAACCTGCTCGCCAACATGCCATATCCGAAGCCGGGCTATTATTATTCGACCTCGGCGCCGCTGATCGTCGCCAACAAGATCATCGTCGGCGGCGCGGTCAACGACAATTATTCGACGCAGGAGCCGTCCGGGGTCATCCGTGCCTACGATGCCGACACCGGCGCGCTGTTGTGGAATTGGGATTCCGGCAATCCGGACCAGACGATGCCGCTGCCGCCGGACCAGACCTACACCAACAACTCACCCAACATGTGGTCGACGGCGAGCGTCGACGAGAAGCTCGGGCTGCTTTATGTGCCGCTCGGCAACAAGACGCCGGACCAGCTCGGCGCCGGGCGCAGCGCCAATGACGAGAAATTCTCCTCGTCGATCACCGCGCTCGATCTCAACAGCGGACAATTGCGCTGGGTGCGGCAGACCGTGCACCACGATCTCTGGGACATGGACGTGCCGGCGCAGCCGACGCTGGTCGACATCACCACGGAAAGTGGCATGGTGCCGGCGCTGGTCGGGCCGACCAAGCAGGGCGACCTCTATGTTTTCGACCGGCGCAGTGGCGAGCCGATCGTTCCGGTCAAGGAAGTACCGGCGCCGGGCGGCGCGATCGAGGGCGACCATACCTCGCCGACGCAGCCGCTCTCGGATCTCAGCTTCAGTCCGAAACCGCTGACCGGCGCCGACATGTGGGGCATTACCATGTTCGACCAGCTGGCCTGCCGGATCGAGCTTCGGAAGTTGCGCTATGAGGGCCGCTACACGCCGCCGTCGCTGCAGGGCTCGCTGATCTACCCCGGCAATTTCGGCACCTTCAACTGGGGCGGCGTGGCAGTCGATCCGGTCCGGCAGGTGATGTTCGGCATGCCGACGTACCTGGCGTTCATCTCCAAGCTGGTGCCGCGCGCCGACGTGCCGCCGCCCGGCGACACCAAGGGCAGCGAACAAGGCCTGAATCGCAATGACGGTGCGCCTTACGCAGTGATATTGAAGCCGTTCCTGTCGCCGCTCGGCATTCCCTGCCAGGCGCCGCCCTGGGGCTATGTGGCGGGTGCCGACCTTCGGACCGGCAAGATCGTCTACAAGCATCGCAATGGCACCGTCTACGACATGACGCCATTGCCGCTGCCGTTCAAGGTCGGCGTGCCCGGCATTGGCGGGCCGATGATCACTGCCGGCGGCATCGCCTTCCTCGGTGCGGCGGTCGATGACTATGTGCGCGCTTATGACCTGACGACCGGCAAACAGCTCTGGCAGGCGCGGCTGCCGGCGGGCGGGCAGTCGACACCGATGACCTACACGATAGCCGACGGGCGCCAGTTGGTCGTCATCGTTGCCGGCGGCCACGGCTCGGTCGGTACCAAGCCGGGCGACTATGTGATGGCCTATACGCTGCCGAAATAGAGAAGTTCCTTCAAAGCCCGAGATGCCCTTTCAGGTCTGGTACCGATGCAAGTACCTCACTGGTCAGCTGCGGGCCGGCTGCTGCCTCGGCCTGCTGGACCAGCATCGTGCCGGCCTGGCTGATCTGTGCCAGCGTGAGGCCTGATGCCTTGAGTATGGCGACGCCGTTGATCAGCGCGCCGGTCTTTTCGCCGAGAGCGCCGCCGAGCGCGCCCTCCAGCGAGGACAGGAGGCCACCACCGGAAGCTGCGCCGGGAGCCATGACATCATATTGCTTGGCCAGGGCGTCGGCTCCCGGGATCTTGGCGAAGAAGCTGGACAGAGTCGTGCCTTCCGCCTCGTGTTCGAGCACCGAGAAAATCGTGCCGGCGATCTTTTCCGTCAAAGCCTGGTTGAGACCGGATTTCTGGGAGACGGTGTTGATGATGTCCTGAACGTTCATGACCTTTCCTCAGGCTTTGGTGTTTGCGGGCGGGTGCCGGTTGGCGCGGATTTTGATCAACGATCGTTTGAATGCGGTGAAGACAGTGAACCGCAGCGCCAGCAAAGCCATAGCGGCGAGGGCGAACCCACTTGCAAGAAGCGGGGAGGGAAAGGTCATGGGCGTATTCCTTCGTCGTCAATCAGGCATTCTTTTCCCGCCAAATGGCCATTGTCGTTCGCCAAATGGCCCGAGTAAGGCATAGCCCTTCTTTTTACATTGTGGTGCGTGCATTTAGCATTGCCACAAAGGACCAAAATTTAACGACAGTGCGGCGCGCGGCATCACGGCCCACGTGCAGGGACTTATGGCAGCCTCACTCAGCCGTGACTGGACCAGGCAAGCTTCGGCTCTATGTTGCCGCGGGGGGCGCCGACGAGGAGCGCGCCATGACAACACCTGCCGGACCCACTGCCGCCGAGCCTGTCATTACCCAGGCGATGATCGATGCCTATTACGAATACACGCACCTGACGCTCGACCGGCGGCGCTTCATGGAGCAATTGACCAGGCTTGCCGGATCGGGTGCGGCAGCTGCCGCGATCGCGCCGCTGCTGGCGGCGAACTCGGCCCAGGCGGCAATCGTGGCGGAAGACGATCCGCGGGTGAAAGGCGAGGACATCAGCTATCCGGGCAGCGGCGGCGAGATGAAGGGCTATCTGGTCAAGCCGGCGGACCAGACCGGCAAGCTCGGCACGGTCATCGTCGTGCATGAAAACCGGGGGCTCAACCCGCATATTCGCGATGTGGCGCGGCGCGTGGCGCTGGAAGGGTTCGTGGCGCTTGCGCCGGACTTCATGACACCGCTCGGCGGCACGCCGGACGATGAAAACAGGGCACGTGACCTGTTTTCCCAGCTCGATCCAGCACAGGTCGCCGCCAATGCCGTGGCAACGGTCGTCTACCTCAAAGGCTACAAGGACGGCAACGGCAAAGTCGGCGCCGTCGGCTTCTGCTGGGGCGGCGGCACGGTGAACATGCTGGCCGTCAACGCGCCGGACCTCGCCGCCGCCGTCGCCTATTACGGCATGCAGCCAAAGGCCGAGGACGTGCCGAAGATCAAGGCCGCGCTCATGCTGCATTATGCCGGGCTCGACACCCGCACCAATGCCGGCATCGATGCCTTCAAGAAGGCACTCGACGCGGCTCATGTCGAATACTCGGTCTATGTCTATGAAGGTGCCAACCATGCCTTCAACAACGACACGTCGGCGGCCCGCTACGACAAGAAGGCGGCTGACCTCGCCTGGGGCCGGACGATCGCTTTCCTCAAGGAGAAGCTGGCCTGATCAGGTGGGCGCCGGCGCCGGTTTGTGAAGGGCGACGCCGGCCACCACCAGCGCGATGCCGATGCAGTCGGTGAGGCTCGGCACCTGCCGCAGCACAATGACGCCGATCAACGTCGCGGTGACCGGCAGCAAAGACAGCATCAGCGCGAAGCTGGAGCGCGGCAGCCGCGACATGGCAAGCTGGTCGCAAATATAGGGAATGACCGACGAGCAGATGCCGACGCCGACCGCCGCAAACAGCAGCGGCGGCGCCGAGAAAGCCGGCAGAGCATCGGCGAAACCGATCGGCAGAACGACGAGAAGGGCGACCGCCATGGCGGCACCCAGCCCGGCGATGCCATCGCCGGCGCCGCCGCGCGCGATACGGTGGCCGAGCACGATGTAGCCAACGAACAGCGTGCCGTTGAGGAAGGCCCAGAACAGGCCGACGAGATCGCTCGACCATTTGACGTCGATCAGCAACAGGGTGCCGGCGACAGCGATTGCGAGGGCGGCGAGATTGCGCGGGCTTCTGAGGCCAACAAGCGCAACGCCGATGGTGCCGACGAATTCGATCGCCGCCACCAGCGAGATCGGCAGCCGGTCGAGCGCCAGGTAAAACGAGCAATTCATCACCCCAAGGCAGACGCCAAAAGCCACAAGCAACAACCGCGTCGAGCGGTCGGCGCGGGCGAAGACCGCCCATGGCCAGGTCAGCGGCGCAAAGACGAGTGCTGCGGTGGCGATGCGCAGCCACGCCATGCCGAGCACGCCGACATGCGGGAACAGCAGCACCGCCAAGGCCGGTCCGAGATAGTGGAACACGGCGCTGACGCCGAACCAGAGATGCGGCGGGACCGCGTTTGCCAAGGTAAAGGCGGGGCCGGCGAGTGCCGGACTTGCTGCGGGGGCTTGCGTCCGATCTTGCATGGGATCAGTATCGCAGGCGATTTTTGCCATTGATATGGATGATGGCCGGGCATTGCGGCCATTTCCTTTCTGAAAGCAAGGAGTATTCCGCTGAAACGCCTTCGAAATGAAAATAGCGATCTGGATCCGGCGGACCTGAAAATCCTGCGCCTGCTGGAAAAGGACGCGCGCACCAGCACCGCCGAACTGGCGCGGTCGGTCGGCCTGTCGGCGCCGAGCGTTGCCGAGCGCATCAAGCGGCTGCAGGAAAGCGGTGTGATCGAGGCCTATACGGTGCGTATCAATCCGGCCGCGCTCGGCATGAAGCTGTCGGCATGGCTGCGCATCAGGCCGGTGCCGGGCCAATTGGCCGTCGTGGCCGAGATCATCCGCGAGCTGCCGGAAATCGCCCAATGCGACAGGGTGACCGGCGAGGACTGTTTCATCGCTTTGGCGCATGTCGGCTCGGTGGCCGAGCTCGAACGGGTGATCGACCGGATCATTCCGTTCGCGATGACCAATACGGCGATCATCCAGTCGTCGCCGGTCACAGCGCGCTCGCCGCTGGGGGCGGTGAAGCGCCAGCCTTGACGCTTGGGATCGTTCGCCAGCACATCATCAGAAATGCAAACCGGACGGCCGGTCTGTTTCTTCCCCACTGTTCAGGCGTGGCCGCGTTTCATCCGCGCCTGCTTCAGGATGGCGCGCCAGCGGATCATGGCGAAGGGGATCGGCTCGTTGTTGTTGGCGATGTGGAAGATCTCGTTGTTGAGGTTCTTCAGCGAGCGCCAGAAATCATAGTCGGTGATGCGTGGGTCAGCCGCCAGCCTGTCCGCTTCGACCTTGATATCGGTTTTCATGCACGTTCCCCGAACCGCTGCTGCTCCGCCGCCCGTATCGCAATTCGATGCGGATGGTTTTCCAACGCCGCGCTGAGTCGTTCAACGTCTCAATTCGGCTTGTTCACGTTAAAACCTCGGTAAGGTTAACGGCGGTTGGACCGTGGTTCAAGCCGGCTTACGACGAATACCGATCGAGCGGCCGGCGCGCTCCGGCATCGGCAGGGCGGCATGGGCGGCGCGCATCGCTTCCACCCTGGCCAGGACGTCGGCGGGGAAGGGCGCTACCTTCGGGCCAGCCATGTCGACATGCAGCGACAGCGTTTCGGATGTGGCGGCAAGCCAGCCGTCGCGATGCCGGATTTCCTGATAGGCCCTCAGCCGCTTCTCGTCATGGTCGAGGAGTTGGAACGAGACCGTGACCTTGTGGTCGAGATGCAACTCCTGGACGTAGCAGACATGCACTTCCGCGGTGTAGATGGTCAGCCGTCGTTCTTTCACATAATCCGGCCCCATCCCCATCATCTCGAATGCTTCGTCGGAGCAACGATCGAACAGCACGTTGTAATAGGCCATGTTGAGATGGCCGTTGTAGTCGATCCAGGCCTCCTCGATGTCCATGGCGCGAGAGACGAAAGGGGCGGGGATGGGCATCGGAAACTTCCTTCTCGTCATGCCGGGGTGAGCGTGGACTGGACAGAGCGTGCTTGGTGAGACTACGCATCCGTAGAAGCAGAACAAGGGTGGACGCTGGTCCATTCGCGGAGGAATCGATGGCTCTAAGCGACCTCAATCCGGTCGAGCGCAACGAAGAAGGCATTGCCGCCGTGCTCGGCATCCTCAAGCAGCGGCTCGGCGAGCGATTCCAGACCGGCCAGGCGATCCGCGCCCAGCACGCGCACACCACGACCTATATCCCGACGCAGGCGCCGGACGGTGTCGCCTTTGCCGAGACGACGGAGGAGGTGCAGGAGATCGTGCGCGCATGCGCGGCGCATCGCGTGCCGGTGATCGCCTTCGGCGTCGGCTCTTCGCTGGAAGGTCACACCAATGCGCCGGGCGGCGGCATCTCACTCGATACGTCACGCATGAACCGCATCACTGCGGTCAATCCGCAGGACCTCGACTGCATCGTCGAGCCCGGCGTGACGCGCGAGGACCTCAACCGGCACCTGCGCGACACCGGCCTGTTCTTTCCGATCGACCCGGGCGCCAACGCCTCGCTCGGCGGCATGGCGGCGACGCGTGCGTCGGGCACCAACGCGGTGCGCTACGGCACGATGCGCGAGAACGTCCTGTCGCTGACGGCGGTGATGGCCGACGGGGAAGCAGTGACGACCGGCAAGCGCGCCAAGAAAAGCTCGGCCGGCTATGATTTGACGCGGCTGCTGATCGGTTCGGAGGGCACGCTTGGCATCATCACCCAGTTGACCTTGAAGCTGCAGGGCATTCCGCAGGCGATTTCGGGCGGCGTCTGCCCGTTTCCCAGCGTCGAGGCAGCCTGCAACGCGGTGATCGCGACCATCCAGATGGGCATTCCGGTGGCGCGCATCGAATTGGTCAACGCGCTGCAGATGCGGGCGATGAAGACCTATTCGAAGCTCGACTATCCGGAGAGCCCCTGCCTGTTCGTCGAGTTCCACGGCAGCGATGCCGGCGTTGCCGAGCAGGCCGAGACCTTCGGCATGATCGCCGAGGAAAATGGCGGCGGCCCGTTCCTGTGGACCAGCGTCGCCGAAGAGCGGACAAAATTGTGGAAAGCCAGGCACGATGCCTATTGGTCGTCGCTGACGCTGCGGCCGGGCGCCAAGGGCCTCTCGACCGATGTCTGCGTGCCGATCTCGCGCTTTGCCGAATGCGTCACCGAGACCGAGGCGGATATCGCGGAGATGGGCCTGATCGCGCCGATCGTCGGTCATGCCGGCGACGGCAATTTCCATGTGCTGGTGCTGATGGACGTGGACGATCCGAAAGAGATCGCGCTGGCGGAAAAATTCGTGGCGCGGCTCAATATGAGGGCCATCGCCATGGACGGCACCTGCACTGGCGAGCATGGCATAGGGCAGGGCAAGATCGGCTTCCTGCGGCACGAGCTTGGCCATGGCGTCGACATCATGCGCACGATCAAGCAGGCGCTCGATCCGCTGAACATCATGAACCCGGGCAAGATATTGCCGGGAAAGGACTGACATCAGGCCGCTGCCGCGCCCCGATTTGCCACTTTATCGACACGCTGATGCGGGTAGAGTGCCACTGACTTTACTATCAACTGTCTAGGAGTTCATGCTCGCACGCCTGTTCGTGATCTTCGGTGGGCTTCTTGTGCTGGTGCTGTGTGCGGCGCTGGTGGTGCCGTACTTTGTCGACTGGACAGGTTACCGCGCCGATTTCGAGCGCGAGGCCAGTGCCGTCCTGGGCCGCAAGGTGACCGTGCGAGGCGATGCGACGGCAAGGCTGCTGCCGTTCCCCTCGGTGACCTTCTCGAACGTCGCCGTTGCCGGTGGCCCCAACGGCCAGCCGGCGATGACCGTCGAAACCTTTTCGATGGATGCAGAACTTGCGCCATTCCTGCGCGGCGAGGTGCTGATCTTCGACATGCGGCTGGTGCGGCCGAAGGCGACGATCGACATCGCCGCCGACGGCACGGTCGACTGGACGATACGGCCGTCCTCGCCCTTCGATCCCGGCCAGATCTCCATCGAGAAGCTGACGGTGACGGAAGGACAGATCGCGCTCAGCCACGCCGCCGGCGGGCGCAGCCATCTTATTTCCGAGATCAACTCGACGATCTCGGCCAAGTCGCTGGCCGGCCCCTGGCGGCTGGACGGCTCGCTGTTGCTGGACGGGTTGCGGACCACGATCGCCGCTTCCACCGGCAAGACCGAACCGGACGGGCAAATGCGGCTCCGGCTCAAGGCCGATCCGGATGACTATCCGCTGGTCATCGAGACCGACGGCAATGTGGGCCTCGTCGAGGGCGCCGCGGTCTATTCGGGCCAGTTCAAGATATCGGGCGCAGACCGAACTGCGGCGCAGCTGCGCGGCACCGGCGGCGAGGCACTGAAAGTCAGCGCCGGCAAACCGGACCCGGGCTTCAGGCTGAACGGCAAGTTTTCGCTCGACCACCAGAAGCTCGGCGTCGACGAATTCCGCTTCGAGACGGGACCGCTCGACAATCCCTACACCGCCGACGGCAAGGCTGCGGTCGACCTTGGGCTGAAGCCGCATTTCTCGATCGAGGCCAATGGCGCGCAGGTGCAGTTCGACGAGGCCGTGGGGGCGGCGGCCGGTGCCGGATTGACGCTATCCGAGCGGGTGGCGGCGCTGGAGCAGGCGCTGCTCGATCTGCCGAAGCCAACCATACCGGGCACGGTCGAGGTGAAACTGCCGGCGGTGGTGGCAGGCGACACCACCGTTCGCGACGTGCATCTGTCAGCCGAGCCGGCCGAGGGCGGCTGGGCGGTAAAATCGCTGGCCGCCACGCTGCCCGGCCGCGCCAAGCTGGAAGCCAATGGCATGGTCAGCGTCGAGGATCATTTCGGTTTCACCGGATCGCTGCTTCTGGCGGTGGCGCAGCCCTCCGGCTTTGCCGCATGGCTGTCGAAGGACGTCGACGAGGCGATCCGCCGCTTGCCGGCCGCCGGCTTCAAGGCCAAGGTGGATTTGAGCGAGAAGCACCAGGCCTTCAGCGATCTCGAACTCATCCTCGGCAAGGCGAAGTTCTCCGGCCGCATCGATTCCAGCCAGCCCGACGACACCCGTCCATCGGTGCTGATGCAACTGAAAGGTGGCGAACTCGATGTCGATGGGCTCGCCGCCTTCGCCTCGATCTTCGTCAGCGACAAGGGCGCCAACCGCTTTTCCGACCGCGACCTCGATTTCCAGATCAAGGCCGGGCCGGTCAGCGCCGGCGGGTTGACCGCCGATAGCGTCGACACCGCGCTTAGATTGCGCGATGGGCTGCTTGAGATCGATCGCCTGTCGGTCGGCGGACTTGCCGGCGCCTCGATCAGCGCCACCGGTCGAATTAAGGATTTCCCGGCGAGCCCGACCGGCAAGCTCGACGCCTCGGTGGTCGCCGTCGACCTCAAGCCGCTGATCGACGTCGCCGTCCGGCATTATCCCGACAATGCAGTGCTGAAGGGGCTGGCGGAGCGTGCTGCTGCCTATCCCGAGCTGTTCCAGGATGCGCGTATCGATGCGGTCACGAGTGCCGCAGACAATGGCGACGGTACGACTGGACTGGCAATGAGCGCACAGGGCAAGGCCGGTGGCTCGGCCTTTTCGGCGTCGTTGTCCGGCAAAGGGGCGCTCGACCGGCCTCTCGAAGCGCCGGTGACACTGACCTTCAACGCAAGGAATGCCGACGCCACCGCACTTCTGGCGCTTTACGGTCTGCCGGCACTGCCGCTCGGCATGCTCGGCGAGGCGACCACCGACGTCTCGGCCAAAGGCACGCTTGGCGGCGGCCTGGCGACACGCTTCAGCCTGGCCGGCAACGACTTCAAAGCTGGTTTCGACGGGACAATTGCCGACACGTCTCAGGGCGCGGCCGCCAAGGGCAAGGTCAGCCTTGAAACGGCCGACATCGAGCCATGGCTGATGACGACCGGCGTCGGCCTGCCCGGCATGGGCACCGGCATGTCGACGTCGCTTGCAGCCGATGCCGATTACGGCAATGGTCTCCTGGTGCTGAGCGGCCTCAGCGGCGCCGTCAACGAAGCGGCGGTTTCCGGTGACGTAAATATCGACATCAAAGAGGGGCTGCCGCATCTTGCCGGCGCGCTGTCGCTGGACGAGCTGGACCTCGATCCGATGGCGGTGATGCTGTTCGGTGACCAGGCCTTCTTTGTCAATGACAGGACCTGGCCGACGGCACCGTTCAGCCAGAAATCCAGTCTGCCATTTACCGCCGATCTCGATCTGACGGCGGCGTCGCTTGCCGCCGGCCCGCTTGCCACCGCCTATGACGCTGCGCTGTCGCTGCAGCTCGACCAGGAGGGCATCCGCGTTTCCGACCTCAAGGCAAAGTTCCTCGGCGGCGCGTTGAGTGGCCTGTTCGAGCTCAAGAACAATGACGGCACCGGGCTTTTCTCCGGTCAGATGAAACTCGCCGGCGCCGATCTGGCAGCCGTGCTGCCGGAGGCCGGCATCAGCGGAAGCGGCGAGTTCTCGACGGCGCTTTCGACCAGCGGCAAATCGCTCGACGCGATGGTTGCGGCGCTGTCCGGTTCCGGCACGGCAACGCTCAAGGGCATGACTATTGCCGGCTTCAATCCCGATGCCTTTGGCGCATTCATCGCCAAGGCCGATGCGATAGGGCGCGATATCGACGCCTCGAAGACCGCCGGCTTCGTGCCGCAGATCGCCGCGGCGGGCAGTTTTCCGGCGCAGGACACCGATATTGCCTTCACCATCGCCGGCGGCACGCTGAGGGCGCCGCCGGTCAAATTCGAAAGCCCGGGCGCGACGCTGTCCGCCGACATCACCGCCGATCTGAACACCAGCACCGTCGATGCCAAGGGCGAGATCGCTTACCGGCCCGGCGACGAGGCGCTGGTCGGCTCCGAACCGATTTTGAATTTCAGCGTCGACGGGCCGTTCGGCGCCACCAAACGGCAGTTCGACAGCGAGCCGCTGGCACAGTTCCTGACCCAGCGTGCGCTGGAAAAGGAGCAGCAGCGGGTCGAAGCCATGCAAGCCGCATTGCTCGAGAAACAAAGGCTGCGGCGGGAGGTGCGCTACTACGCTGCGCTGCAAACCGAGCGTGAAAGAGCGGCGGAGGAACTGCGCAGGCAACAGGAAGCAGCGCGGCTGAAGGCCGAAGCCGAGGCTCAGGCCCAAGCCGAAGCCGAGGCGAGGGCGCAAGCTGAAGCCAAGGCGAAAGCTGAAGCGGACGCCAAGGCACAGGCGGATGCGGAGGCGAGGGCCCAGGCTGAGGCCAAAGCGAAGGCTGAAGCGGACGCCAAGGCAAAGGCCGAAGCTGAGGCGCAGGCCCAAGCGGAAGCGGAGGCCAGGGCGCAGGCTGAAGCCAAGGCAAAGGCGGATGCAGCGGCGAAAGCCGAAGCCGAGGCCAGGGCGAAAGCCGAGGCGGCTGCAAAGGCCGAAGCGGATGCCGAAGCCAAAGCCAAGGCGGCGCAACAGGCTGCCGAGGAAGCAGCGCAGGCCGAAGAACAGCAACGCCAGAGGGCGGAAGAGGCGTTGCGGATCGCCTCGGAAGAGAAGGCAAGGCTCGACGCCGAACGCAAGGCCGCGGCGGAGCGAGCGGAACGGGCGCCACCGGCCGCAAATAACGTGCCACCGCCAGTGCAGCCCCCGCCAAAGCTCAAGTTCGATCCCTCGTCGATCGACGATCTGCTGAAATCGTTGAATGGCGGGTAATCTAAAGCGCGTCGCGTTTGAACGGATTCAGGCGACGCGCTTTAAGGTCGTGTTTTTATGCATGTCACTATCGCAAAATCGCTGCGCACTTTGCGCGACAGGCATTGGTGCGGGAAGGAAAGAGTTTGGGCCTAAATCACCGCCCTATTAATAGTTGCAGGGATCAACCAGTGTGAAGCTGTTGTGGAAAATGAAATTGTCCATGCTCACGGTAATGCTGAGATCAAGGGCCCGAACGTGATGCCACCACGCGATGGGAACGAAGAGTACATCTCCGGGATCGATCGTGACGACAAAGTGACGAATTCCTCGCAGATCAATCGGTGAGCGCTCGGGGTGCTCTGGGTCAGCGGCGGTGAATACGCCGACAACGTTGTTCATGTGCCGGATCGACTCTGTCGGATACAGGATGATCCGCTTCCGACCCAGGACCTGTGCGATCAGGAGATTGGTCTTATCGTGGTGAAGGGGCGTCACTGTGCCTGCAGGCCCCAACCAGAGAAACGTACGGCCCCGCCGTAACGTGCTGTCCAGCAACCCCGAGACGCCCCCAATGTCGTCGAAGAGTGGAGCAAGCCGCTCGCTCTGGAGGGCATAGTTATTAGCCACCAGGTAGTAATCGTTCGTTTGACCGCCGACCAAAAGCATCGAGACGAAGTCGGCCATCGTCGTTTGTGTCATGTGGGTGCGAGCGTTGATTTCGTACCATGGATCGGCTTGCCTGTTCGATGTGATCATGACGGGAGCGTTTCCATAGCGGTCGGCGAAGTGCTGCGGGGACCATTTGTACAATGCCGGCCAGTGCCTGATCGCTTTGCGCAGGACCAAGGGCCGGTTCCGCGAGTAATAGTCAGCGAAGAAGGTGGATGGGTCGATGCCACTTCGCTCGTCAACCACATCCTGCGGAATCGCCTGTGCAAGCTGCTGGACCATGGACAGTAGCATTTCGGTTTTTTTCAACCGACTGGTGATGGATCGTCCGACCTTAACAGAAGGATGCTCGGCCATTGACGCAATGGCGCTGCGGGCGGTCCCTTCGTCGATCCCATTAGCAACAAGGCGTTCGACCATGGTGTCAGGTGCCACGTTCATCATCAGGTTCTCGCTGATCCAGCAATCCCAGTGACGAGGAATAGTAGATTCGCTCATGGATGAACTCCTATCCTAGTGGTAAGGAATAGAGTCACTTGTGGGTAAAAGGAATATCATTTTTCGTAAGGCACTGTCTGGTGTATTCTTCCAGGCGTGGCGCGAGCCTCGTCCAAGCCTCCGAGCGAACTCCAGGAAGATTCATGAGCGACGACAGGCAAAGCAGAGCTCGCGAACATCGCTTACTCCGCAGCGCCGCGGCGACGCGCAGGGCAGTGGCCCTGTTCAGGGCAATGTCCAACGACTACCTGCTCCGGGAGCAGTTCATCACTGACCCGGCACAGATATGGTCCGAGTACGTTTACGGCACAACGCTGCCTCCGCAACGCGCCTCGGTCATCAATCAATTCGTCTACTCAGTTATGTCAAACCCTGGGCTGGTTCGCTGGCTCGGCGAGTACGTGACAGGACGCGCTACCCGGCCCTCGCATCAGGAATTCATGCTCGATTTCGGCCGAGGCGTCGTAGAGAACGAGGGGCGGCACGTGATGTACGCGTTCACGCGCGCGGCCATCGACAATGAAGCCATCTTCCCGTTCGACGATTCGATCCTCGATATTCTTTTTGGCGGCGGCGTCGTTGAACGTCCCGTTGGCGAGACCGCCAGACCTGGGACGCGCGGAGGCACAGAAGGTACATTAGGCGGGACTGGTCCAGGCACGGAAGGGACATTCGGCGGCACGTTCGGCACCGCCGGGACGCTCGGCGGCACGGCTGGAACGTTCGGCGGAACAGAAGGGACATTTGGCGGCACCGCTGGAACGTTCGGCGGAACAGAAGGGACATTTGGCGGCACCGCTGGAACGTTCGGCGGAACAGAAGGGACATTCGGCGGCACCGCCGGGACGCTCGGCGGCACCGCTGGAACGTTCGGCGGAACAGAAGGGACATTCGGCGGCACCGCCGGGACGCTCGGCGGCACCGCCGGGACATTCGGCGGCACCGCCGGGACATTCGGCGGCACCGCCGGGACGTTCGGCGGCACGGGTGGCACAGCCATGACACATGGAACGTTCGGTCAAGGCACGGGCATGGTCACCGAGATGAGCACCGGCACCGGCGGCACTCAAATGAGCACCGGAACCGGGGGCACTCAGATGAGCACCGGCACGCCGACTCCCGTCCCGACGCCACCCACTCCTGCACCGACGCCTACGCCTGCGCCGCCCACTCCTGCACCCACCCCACCGACCCCAGCGCCGACGCCGCCCACGCC